>NZ_RAWG01000128.1 GCF_003611735.1 Corallococcus sicarius
GGTGTGGCGGGGTTCTGGCGGAGCACGGAGGCGCTCGCCGCGGAGGTGGAGCCCGCGCCGTCGCGCCTGCTCGTGGCCTTCGTCGTGGGGCCGGCGGTGCGGGTGGCGTGGCGGCTGGGGCCGGTGCTCGCGCTGGAGGCGGTGCTGTCCGGGGAGGTGCTCCTGGGGCGGCCCCGGCTGGGCTACGCCGTGGACGGTGGGTTCGTGCTCCGGGAGGACGGCGCGTCCGTGCGGCCCCGACTGGGAGTGGGGATGGTGATTTTTCCGTGAGCACCGATGACCCGATTCCGCCCCGTGCCTCCTCCCTGTCGGACATGAGGAGCTCGGGCTCACATGCGACCGTGGTCCCCCGTGCGGGGGACGACGCGCGGCTGGCGGCGGCCATGCGGGGCCAGCGCGACGCAACCGAGGCCCTGCTCCTGGACCTGCTGCCCCGGGTGCGCAATCTGGTGCGCTACCTGGTGCGGGGGGACTCGGACGTGGAGGACATCTCGCAGGAGTCCCTCATCGCCCTGGTGCGGGGCCTGCCCACCTATCGCGGCGACGGGCGGTTCCACGGCTGGGTGGACCGGGTGGTGGTGCGCACCACGTTCGCGTGGCTCAAGCGCTCGCGCGGGCGCGAGGCCCGCTACAGTGGGGATCCGGTGGAGCTGCTGGCGGTGCCGTCCGACGAAGCGCCAGCGGATGAGTACGTGCATCGCCGTCACATGGTGGCGCTGCTGGACAGGCTTTCAACGGAGCAGCGGCATGCGTTGGTGTTGCACCACGTGCTGGAATTGAGCGTGCAGGAGATCTCCACGGAGCTGGGCATCCCCTTCGAGACCGTGCGCAGCCGGCTGCGCCTGGGACGCACCGCGCTGCGTGCGCTGGCCGCGGACGGTGACGCGCCGGAAGGGGGCGCGTGATGAGCCCCTTGCCTCCCGGGGACGGTGACGGGGATCCGCTGGAGGACCTGCTGCGGCCGCTCGATGACGGTCCGGGGCCGGCGCGGCGGCTGTCCCGCAAGCGTTCGAGCGCGCTCGTGCAGGCGGCGCTGGATGCGGCGCTCCAGCCTGAGGCGCCCGCGCCTCCTTCGCCTCGGCGCAAGCGGCCTCCCGTGTGGTTGATGGCGGGCGCGGCGCTCGTCTTCACCGGGGCGGCGGCGGCGGCCGTGTGGCGCTTCTCGGCTCCCAGTTCCGTGACACCGGCGGTGCTGACGCCGCACGTCCCCGAGCCGACCCGTCTCGCCACGCTGGAGCCGGTGCCCCTGCCCGCTCCGGCACCGTCCGAGCCCTTCGTCATCGAACACCCCCGCCCTGCCCGTCCGGCCATCACCGTGCGGGAGTCGTCGAAGCCGGAGGACCTGCTGCGGCAGGCGAACGGGTTCCGCGCGGCGGGGAAGTGGAAGGATGCGGAGGCGCTGTACCTGCGCGTCATCCGCGCGGAGCCGTCATCGCTGGCGGGCTACGTCGCGCGGGTGGCCTCGGGGTCGCTGCGGCTGGAGCACCTGGGAGATGCGCGTGGGGCGCTGCGCCAGTTCCAGGACGCGCAGCGCTCGCAGCCCGGCGGCATGTTGGATCCGGAGGCACGGCATGGAGAGGCCGAGGCGTACCGGGCGCTGGGGGACACGGCGGCGGAGGCCCGGGCGCTGGGCGCATTCATCGCCTTGCATCCCGACTCACCGTTGAGCGCCACGGCCCGGAGCAGGCTGCGGGAGTTGTCACCGCGATGAGGAGTGCGGCGGACGGAGCCCTGGCGGCTCACGGAATCGGAGGCGACAGGCACCTTCTCTTCACGGAGCTTCGCGTCCCGGAGTCAGAACTGTGCGCCGTCGCCACGAGGAGCTTCGTGGAATGCACCACTTCGCAGCGACACCTCCCGTCCCGATGCGACGCATGAGGATCCGCGTCGCCGGCTTGATGCTGCTGGGCGCCGCGTGCACCGTGAATGATCCGGTGGCCACGCTGCACCGCCCTGACGCGGGCAACGTCCCGGACGACTGGGCCGAGCACTGCGCCGACAGTGGACCACCACTGCTGTTGGGCGACCCCGCCGCGGGTCCCCTCGTGTGCAGCGGCCGGCTGGCGGAGACCTTGTTCCGCCGCGCGGCGTGCTCCTGTGAAGGACTCTCCTTCAGCGCGCCCTTCCTCACGGATGCGTTCCGGAGCAGCGTGGGCCCGTACTCGCCCGGTGGCGCGGGCGGCGACGTGGGCGTGAATGGCACGCTGTCCGCGAACAACCGCGTCCAGGTGGGCGGCAGCCTCCAGGTCGGCGGCGCGGGGCTCATGCTCGCGGGTCCGCTCTCCGTGGGCGGCGGCCTGGACAGCAGCGGTCCGCTCTCCGGTCCCACCGCGACCGCCACCGTGGCAGGCGACGCGCGGGTTCGCGGCGACGTGACGCTCGCGGCGCTCACCGTGGGCGGAGTGCTCACCGTGCCACCCGAGTTCACGCCTGGACCCGCGCAGGCGGCTGAGTTACGCCGTGAGCCCGTGGCGCCCGTCGTCCCGTGCGGCTGCGACGACGCGTCCCGCTTCGACCCGGGCGCGCTCATCGCCCGCCACACCGTGGACAACGACAACGCGGCCATCGGCCTGGATGCGGCGACCCTGGAGGACGTCACCGGCGAGCGCGTGCTGGAGCTGCCCTGCGGCCGCTTCCTGCTCACGCGCGTGGCAGGGCCCGGCCGGGTGACGCTGCGCATCCGGGGCCGCACCGCGCTGTTCATCCCGGGCGGCATGAACCTGCTCGAAGCGCTCACCGTGGACGTGCCGCCGCCGGGAGAGCTGGACCTGTTCCTGTCGGGCGCCTTCGTCGTGTCCGGCCAGCTCACGCTCGGCTCCGCCACCCGGCCCTCGCGCGTGCGCGTCTACGTGGCGGGCACGGAGCCCCTCGACATCTCCGCGAACGGCCTGCTCGCCGCCAACCTCTACGCGCCCCAGGCCCGGCTCAACCTGAGCGGCAACGCGGAGGTGTTCGGCGCGCTGTTCGTGCGCGGCCTGGAAGCGTCCGGGGCCGTGCAGGTACACCACGACGCCGACGTGCTCGACGCCGGCGCGGCCTGTCCCGCGCCATAGCGCGCGGGCGTCAGCGGAAGACGACGGTCTTGTGGCCGTTGAGCAGGATGCGGTGCTGCACGAACCACGTCACCGCGCGGCCCAGCACCACGCTCTCCACGTCCCGGCCCATCGCTGTCAGCGCCTCGGGCGAGAGCGTGTGGTCCACGCGCTCCACGTCCTGCTCGATGATGGGCCCCTCGTCCAGGTCGCCCGTGACGAAGTGGGCCGTCGCGCCAATCAACTTCACGCCCCGGTCATACGCCTGCTGGTAGGGCCGCGCGCCCTTGAAGCTGGGCAGGAACGAGTGGTGGATGTTGATGAGCCGCCCCCGGAGCGCGTCGCACGTCTCCGCGGAGAGGACCTGCATGTACCGGGCGAGCACCACCAGGTCCACGCGCTGCTCGCGCACCAGCTCCAGCAGGCGGGCCTCCTGCTGCGGCTTGTTCTCCGGCGTCACCGGCAGGTGGTGGAACGGGATGTCGTGCGACGCCGCCAGTTGGTAGAAGTCCCGGTGGTTGGACACGATGGCCGGGATCTCCACCGGCAGGAAGCCGCTGCGGTAGCGATACAGCAGGTCGTTCAGGCAGTGGCCAATCTTGGAGACGAGCAGCAGCACCCGGGGCTTCACCGCCGCGTCGTGCAGGTGCCACTCCATGGAGAAGCGCGACGCGAGGAGCGCGAACGCCTCGCGCAGCGCCTCCGGGTCCGTCTTGGACACCTCGTCCGCGAAGTGCACGCGCATGAAGAACAGCCGCGTCTGCGGATCTCCGTACTGACCGCTGTCGAGGATGTTGCAACCATGCTCCGCGAGCCAGCCGGAGACGGCGTGGACGATGCCCCGCTGATCCGGGCACGACAGCGTGAGGATGTACTGGGAAGGACGCTCGTTCATGGGCACCGTGGACTGTAGCGGAGGCGCCTCTTCTGGCGACGGACGGCGGTCGCAGGACTTCGGCGAGTGAACGCCCGGCGCACCGACGGGGGGACTTCCCTCGCCGCGAAGCGACCCTAGACTGTCGCCTGCATGGCCGCCCCCCCTTCCGCCACCGCGCCGCGCCTCCGTCCGGTGTCGGACTCCCTGCGCGAGTACGGCCGGGGCATCGCGGGCGGGCTGCTCTTCAGCCTCCCGCTGCTCTACACGATGGAGGTCTGGTGGGCGGGCTTCACCTCCCATCCCGCGAGCGTGCTCGGCTACCTCGTGGGCACGTACGTGCTGCTGCTCGGCTACAACCGCTACGGCGGCTTCCGCCGGGACGTGAACGGGTTCGACGTGTTCACGGACTCGCTGGAGGAGCTGGGCCTGGGGCTCGTCGTGTCCGTCATCGTGCTCGTGCTCATCGGCCGCATCGGCCGGGACACGTCGCTGCAGGAGGCGGTGGGCATGGTGGTGGTGGAGGCGGGCACGGTGGCCATTGGCGTGTCGGTGGGCACCGCGCAGTTGGGCGGACAGCACCGCGAGGAGGATCCCGAGGAGGACCGGCGCCGCCTGGACTCCGCGGACCACGTCCCCGGACAGCTCGTCATCGCGTTCTGCGGCGCCGTGCTGTTCGCCGCCAACGTGGCGCCCACGGAGGAGATCGTCGTGATCGCCACGGAGACCTCGCCCTGGCACCTGCTGGGACTGGCGATGCTGTCGATGCTGCTGGGCGGGCTCATCCTCTTCCAGAGCGACTTCACGCGGGCGCATCGCTTCACGCGCCGCCGCCTGCGCCGGGACGTGCTGGCCGGGACGGTGGTGACGTATGCGCTGGCGCTGATTTCGAGCGCGCTCGTGCTGTGGTTCTTCGGCCGGTTCGCGGGCAACGGCCTGGGCATCTGCGTGGCGCAGGTGGTGGTGCTGGGACTGGCGTCGACGCTGGGTGCGTCCGCGGGAAGGCTGCTCATCCAATCATGAAGACGCGTTGGAACTGGCTGGAGGGCGTCGTCTTCGCGTCGAGCTGCGTGCTCGTGGCGCTGGTGCTGGGCTACCTCGCGGTGGATGCGTGGAGAACAGACAGCGGCCCCCCGGACCTGGCCGTCACGGTGGGAACGCCGGTGCGCGGCGCGCAGGACTGGCGCGTGCCCGTCACGGTGGAGAACCGCGGCGACACGGCGGCCGAGGAGGTCCACGTGCGCGTGACGCTGCGTGGAGAGGCTCCTTCCGGAGAAGAGGTGGAACTCGTGCTCGCATTCGTGCCCCGGCATTCGAAGCGGGAGGGCTGGGTGACCTTCCGGAAGCAGCCCCCACCCGCCGGAGTGGAAGCCCGCGCCGTGGGCTACGCGACCCCCTGATTCACGGGCCGGTGCGCGGGAGCACCCGGTTCGCGGCTATCCTGGGTCCAGGCACCTGGGAGGCCGCGCATGCGTCAGGGGATCCGCAGCAAGGCGTGGATGGGCGTGGCCGTCATCGTCGGGCTGCTCCTGGCGCTCTACCTGCGTGAGCGCGGAGCATCTTCGAACCGGGCGGCGCGGAAGGCCTCCACCGCCGCGGCGACGTCCGCCAGGACCGGCGCCACGACGCGCGCCATGCCCGTCCCGGACGGAAGCCTGCGCATCACGGGCGTCGCGCGGGATGCACAGGGTCCCGTCGCGGGCGTGCGCGTGTCCGCGTCGCGCGTGGAGCCCGAGGAGACGCTGTCGGAGCGCTCCTGCCCTCCTTCCGAGGACAGCATTGAGGCTCCAGGCGCACCGCCGGCCCGGCTGAAGGACTGCTGGACGCGGGCCTACGACGAGGTGGTCACCGAGGTGAGCGCCCTCACGGGAGAGGCGCGCGTCCTCGCGGAGACGACCACCGGGGAGGATGGCAGCTTCGTCCTCGACGGGCTTCCGGAGGGCGCGGTCACCCTCTGGGGATTGAGCGAACAGGGCGCGGGGAGGCTTCCCGGCGTGACGGCGGGGAAGCAGGACGTGGTGCTCGCCCTGGAGGACGGGCTCGTCTTCGAGGGAGTCGTCAAGGACGGAGCTTCAGCAGATCAGCCCTTCCCGGGCGCCCGGGTCACCGTGTTCTCCCACGAGCACACGCGCTTCTTCACCGCCTCCACCGATGCCTCGGGGCGCTTCCGCATCGGGCCCCTTCCCCGGGCCTACTACGCGGCGCTCATCACGGCCGAGGACCGGGGCCCGCTTCTCTTCCAACGCGCCCATGCACTCGGGTCCGAAGAGCTGACGCTCCTGCGGCCTGCGCGCTTCGCGGGGCAGGTGGTGTCCAGGGCAGGCACACCCGTGCCCGGGATCCGGGTCCACCTGCATTCGTATCACCGCAACCACGCGTTCCAGCTCACCACCACGGACGCCCAGGGACGCTTCTCCATCCTCACCACGGCGAATCCCAATCAGGGCATTCTCTTCGCCGAGACCGCCGAGCATGACGCCTTCGTCGAACTCAAGACCCTCCCCAGGGACAATCTGGTGCTCACGCTCCAGCCCGGCGTGTTCCTGGAAGGCACCGTGCGCGACGACGCCGGGAGGCCCGTCCTGGGGGCACAGGTGGACGCGCAGCCCTGGGATGAAGGTGGCCCATCGGAGCAGGGTCGGGCCGTCACGGACGCGAAGGGGCACTACCGACTGGGCCCCCTGCCCCCGCTGGCACATTGGGTCGAGGTCAAGGCCGCGCACTACGTCGACGTGCAGCCGCTCCGGCACCCGCTCGACACGAACCGGGAGCCGCTCGACTTCACCCTGCGGCGCGCCGTCTCCGTGGAGGGCCTCCTCGTCGATGCCGAGGGAGCGCCGCTCCCAGGGCGAAAGGTCGGGTTGAACGAGGGGTCGCTGTTCCGCCTCAGGCCGCTCGTGGACACCACCCGCACGGACGCGTCCGGGCACTTCGTCCTGGATGCCGAAACCGCGGGACCTGGAGTGCTCACGGTCGATGACGAAGCCTTCATCCCCCAGCAGCTCGCGGTGGACCTCCCGTCGCGCGAGGTGCGCATGGTGCTGCAACGGGGTGCCCGCGTGTCCGTCACCGTCCTGAGCGCGGCGGGAGCGCCCATGCAGGGCCTCTTCGTGCAGCTCTGGAAGGGCAAGGAGTGGGGCGAGTCCGAGCGTTCGGGCGCCACGGACGAACAGGGCCGGGTCACGCTCCAGGGCGTGAAGCCCGGCACCTACGTGGTGGAGGCCTCGCTCCAGGCGCAGTCCCTGGAGCAGGACGTCTCACAAGCGCTGGAGATCACCGACAGCGGGGACGTGGAAGTCTCGCTGCGAATGGAGGAAGGCCGCTCCCTGCGGGGCGTCGTCGTGGACGCCCGGGGCCAGCCCCTTCCCGGCGTCGCCATCGGGGCCTCCCTCCCCTACATGGACGTGCCGCGCTATCGCGCCCGTTCCGCCAACTGCGGGGACGGACGCCCGGATGGCGTCCTCACCGACGCGGAGGGCCGGTTCACCCTGCGACACCTGAGCGCCCCCCGCTACTCACTCACGGCGTGGCGAGAGGAGTACACCTTCGATCTCTCCCGCTCCCAGGGAGGCTCCCCCCATGCCAGCGACTCCCTGCTGGTGGGCGAGGACGTCAGCGAGGTCCGGCTGGTGATGCGGCGCAATCCGCACGTCCGGGGCCGGGCGGTCGCGGAAGGGGGCGGGCCGCTCGAGGACTTCGAGGTGAACGGACAGAAGTCCCGCACTCCGGATGGAAGCTTCGACCTGACGGTGGAAGACACCCGGCCCTGGCGGTTGCGATTGAGCGCCCGGGGCTTCGCGCCCCTGGAGCGCACCCTCACGCCGGAGGACACCGACGTGGACCTGGGCGTCCTCACGCTGAAGCGAGGCCGGACGGTGCGGGTACTCCTGCGCGACGCCGAAACGGGCGCGCTGTTCAACGGACGCGTGCGCGCCGACACGGGAGAGCTGGCCACGGTGACCGTCAGCTATCGCATCCGTGCGGAAGGAGACCTGGACGGAGGACGCTCCTCCGCCAGGGAAGTCCGGGGCGTGCCAAAGCAGGACGGGACCCTGCTCCTGGAGCACCTGCCCACCACGGCGTTCACGCTCGAACTGGATGCCCCTTCCTTCCTTCCCCTGCGCAGGGTGGTGGGCGCGGAGGAGGAAGCCGTCACGGTCCCACTGGAGAAAGGGGCCCGGGTGAAGGGGCATGTCCGGGATGATCAGGGCAGGCCCATCGAGGCGAGGATCCTCTTCATCCACTCCGACGGCACCGTCGACGATCGCACTCCCGACCCGGGAGCATTCAGCTTCCGCGCCCTGCGCCCGGGGCTCTACACGGTGAACGTCTATCCGTTCGAAGCTCCCCCTGAGGTCGTGTTCCCTCCCAGGACCGTGCACATTCCGCAGAGCGGTGAAATCACCCTCACGTTCGACGCCCTGGGCCCCGGCACTGTCCTCACGCTGGGAATGACGGAAGACGTCGGCACCGTCTTCCTGCTGCCAGGGCAGGTGCCCACGCCTGGCAATGCCAAAGCCTTCAATGACCTGGAGCCCCTGCAACACCCAGGGGGGAGATGGGCCGGCCTTTCGATGAAGTTCCGTCGTGTCCCGGCGGGCCACTACACGGTCCAGGCCGTGAGCCGCGCGGAGGACCGCATCCACCGGGAGGAATTGGACGTGCCCGCTCAAGGCACGCTGTCCCGCGACGTGCGCCCGGTGTGGACTCCCCTCGCCCGCTGAGAGCGGGGCCTGGGCTATCCTTTCCGCGCATGGGGGAAAGAACACGCAAGCGCGCGCGGTGGTGGCTGGCATTGGGAGCGTTGGCCGTCGCCGCGCTCCTGACCCTCTTCCTCTGGGGAAGCCGGACCTCCAGGCCCACGAAGGCCACCGCCCCCACGAAGTCGGGCGCGCACGTCGCGAGGGGCACGACACCCGCCACACCCGTACCGGATGGGCGGCTGCGCATCACCGGCGTCGCCCGGGATGCACAGGGTCCCGTCGCGGGCGTGCGCGTGTCCGCGTCGCGGGTGGAACCGGAGGAGACGCTGTCGGAGCGCTCCTGCCCGCCTTCCGAGGACAACGTCGAGGCTCCAGGCGCTCCCCCGGCGCGGCTGTTCAAGGGCTGCTGGACGCAGGCCCACACGGAGCTGCTGGACGCGGTGAGCGCTCGCGAGGGTGAAGCGCGAATCCTCGCGGAGACGACCACCGACGCGGACGGCACCTTCGTGCTCGACGGGCTTCCAGAGGGCGTTGTCACCCTCTGGGCGCTGGGAGAAGAGGGCGCGGCGATGCGTCCCGACGTGAGGGCGGGAAGCCGGGACGTGGTGCTGAGCCTGGAGGACGGACACGTCTTCGAGGGCCTCGTCACGGACGCGGACCCCGAGGATGCGCCCATCGCAGGCGCCCGGGTCACCGTCTTCTCGCACCAGCACACGCGCTTCTTCGACGCCGTCACCGACGCCCGCGGGCACTTCCGCATCGGACCGCTTCCCCGGGCCGACTACGCCCTTCTCATCACCGCCGACGGCAGGATGCCGCGCCTCTCCCAACTGGCCCGCTCGCTGGAGTCCGAGGTGTTCGTCCTCCAGCGCCTTGCGCGCTACGCGGGCCGGGTCGTGTCCGCGCGGGGCACGCCCGCGCCGGGGGTCCAGGTCGTGTTGTCCACCCCCCACCTGGAACCCGCCGTGCGCATCACCACCACGGACGCCCAGGGGCGCTTCTCCCTCATGGCGGCGGGCTCCCGGGAGAATGAACTCTTCGCCGAGACCGCGGCCCATGACGCCTTCGCCTTCGTGGAGAGCGCGCCCCGCGAGGACCTGGTGCTCACGCTCGAGCCCGGCGGGTTCCTGGAAGGCACCGTGCGCGACGACGCCGGGAAGGCGCTCGCGGGCGCGCGGGTCCACGCAAGCCGCATGGGTCCCCAGGGGTACTCCGAACACGGCCATGCGCTCACGGACGCGACCGGGCACTACCGCTTGGGCCCCCTGCCCTCGACGACCCTCTTCTTCCGGGCCTCGGCCGCGCAATACCTGGACACGGAGGCGACCCTGCACCCCTTCCACCCGGACACGGAGCCGCTCGACTTCACCCTGAAGCGCGCCTTCTCCGTGGAAGGCCTCCTCGTGGATGACGAAGGCCAGCCGGTCGCCGGGATGACGGTCTGGTTGCGGGAAGACGCTCCGTCGGACCGCGTGCGGCCCGGCCACCGCATCATGAGGACCGGTCGCTCCGACGCGGCGGGGCGCTTCGTCGTGGAGACCGGATACACAGGGCCCGGGTGGCTCCAGGTCTTCGACCCGTCCTTCCTCGACGGGAGGCTCGCGGTGGACATTCCGTCGCGGGAGGTGCGGCTGGTGCTGCACCGGGGCGCCCGCGTGTCCGTCACCGTCCTGGGCGCCGCGGGAGCGCCGCTGCACGACGTCACGGTGACGCTCTGGAAGCGGGAGGAGCGGGGCGTCGCTGAGCGCACGGGCGTCACGGACGAGCAGGGCCGGGTCACGCTCCGGGGCGTGAGGCCCGGTGGCTACGTGGTGGAGGCCCTGCTGCGGACCCGGGCCGTGGATCAGCACGCCTCGCGCCCCGTCGACGTGACGGAAGAGGAGGTCCCGGAGGTCTCGCTGCGGCTGGAGGAGGGCAAGACCCTGCGGGGGCGCGTCGTGAACACCCGGGGCCAGCCGCTCGCGGGGGTCGCCGTCCGGGCCTCGGTTCCCCAGGGGCACTCGCCCCGCTACCGGGAGCGGGAGCCGGACCCGGACGTCGACCGCTACGACAGCTACGACGAGGAGGCTCCGGAGGGCGTCCTCACCGATGAAGAGGGCCGCTTCACCCTGCGACACCTGAGCGCCCCCCGCTACGTGCTCACGGCGAGCCTGACGGGCCACCAGTTCGATGCGGCCCGCTCCCAGGGAGGCACCCCGGAGCGTGCGGAGTCCCTGACGGTGGAAAGCCATGCCAGCGAGGTCCAGCTGGTGATGCGGCGCATGCAGTACGCCCGGGGCCGGGTGGTCGCGGAAGGAGGCGCGGCGCTCGAGTCCTTCGAGGTGAACGACGAGCAACCCCGCACGCCGGACGGCACCTTCGAGCTGAGGGTGGAGAAGACCGGTGACTGGCGGTTGCGGGTGGAAGCCGAGGGCTTCGCGCCGCTGGAGCGCACGCTCACCGTGGACGGTGAAGACGACCTGGACCTGGGAACGCTCACGCTCAAGCGGGGCAGGACCGTGCGGGTGCTCCTGCGCGATGCCGTGACGGGCGTCCCGTACAGCGGCCGCCTGCGCATCCACACGGGAGCGACGCTCACGGTGGCCGTCAGCTATCGGATCCGCGCGGAGGGCGCCCTGGACGGCCCACCCCACCCGGACCTGCACCGGAGCAGGCCCACGCCGGATGGGACCCTGCTCCTGGAGCACCTGCCCACCACGGCGTTCGTGCTCGAACTGGACGCCCCCCTGTACCTGCCGCTGCGCAGGACGGTGGGCGCGGAGGAGGAGACCTTCACGGCCCAGTTGGAGCCAGGCGCCCGGGTGACGGGCCACGTCCGGGACACGCAGGGACGCCCTGCTCCCGCGGACCTTGTCTTCCTGGGCACCGACGGCACGCGGGTGGAGCACCGGACCGATGACACGGGAGCCTTCGACATCCGGGCCCTTCCCCCGGGCCTCTACACGGTCATGGCCTTTGCGTCGAACGACAGCAGCGACCTCCGCTTCCCACCGCAGTCCGTGCGGATCCCCTCCCGCGGAGAGGTCCCCCTCACGTTCGAAGCCCTGGGCACCGGCACCACCGTGACGCTGCGGATGACGGAGGACGTCCACACCGCCCTCCTGCTCCCGGGACAGGTGCCTGCCCCCGGAAGCAGCAAGGCGTTCGACTTCCTGATCTCACGACAACACCCCCAGGCGGAGTGGACCGGCCTGTCGCTGCGCTTCAGCCGCGTCCCCGCGGGCCACTACACACTCCTCGCCGTGAGCCGCGCGGGGGATGGGGTCCACCGGGAGGAGCTGGACGTGCCCGCCGATAGCACGCTGTCCCGCGACGTGCGCCCGGTGTGGACGCCCCTCGCCCGCTGAGAGCAGGGCCTGGGCTCTCCCACCGTTGGGGAAGCCCGTCCCCGGAAGCCCACCAGCGCCCCTGCCACCGCGTCAGGGGCAGCTCAGCGAGTACGCCCACTCCGTGGTGGGCTGCGCCGTGACGGGGTTGCAGTTCGGCTCCACGCGCACCTTCAGCTGCCCCGACGTCCCCGAGTACGAGAACGTCAGATTCCGGAGGACCGACGGGTCGCCCGTGGAGGCGCAGCCGGTATCGGCCACCAGGGTCGTGCCGGAGTAGACCTTGAGGCGGTCATGCACGGTGTAGGTGTGGTAGCTGAGCGTCACCGTCCCCGACGCCTTGCCCAGCTGGAACGTCCGCTCATCCACCTGCGCGCCCCCCGCGGTGGACATGGTGTTGCACGAGCCCACCAGCGTGACGGTTTGGTACGGCGTCCGCACGACGTTGGAGCGCTGGTCCATGCAGACGCCAAAGAAGAGGTACGTCCCCGGCGCGAGGGTGGCGGTGTGGCTCAGGCTGCGCGGGACGCCGCCCCCCACATCGGTGGTGTCGCCGCGCAGCAGCCCGCCCGTCGTGTGGTGGAGGGCGAGGTTCGACAGCCCCGCGCCGTCGTCACGCCCGGAGAGCGTCAGGTAGACCTTCCCGTTGTTCGCCGGGTCCACCGTCACCGCCAGCGAGCAGAGCTCCGGAGGCGTGCGGTCCACCACCAGCTCGTACCAGTTCGCCCAGGTGTTCCCGAACCGGTCGACCGCTTCGAACCTCAGCGTGTGGATTCCCTCCGAAGCGTTGCTGACATCCACGAGCACGCTGTCGAAGCTGAAGGTGGGGGGGAAGGGACTGCTCCACGACTGAGCGACCACCTCCGCCCCGTTCAGGAGCACCCGCGCCGACTGGATGCCATAGGCGTCGTTGCCGCTGAACTTCAGGTTCTGCTGAGGCACGTTCGTGAACCAGGGCGTCGCCGTGTTCGAGGTGATGGTGACATTCGGCTTCGCGACGTCGAGCGGGAAGTAGACGAGCCTGCTCACCTCGTTCCCGCGGGTGTCCTTCGCGGTGACGCTCACGGTGTGAAGGGTGTGCGTCCCATAGTGCTTCGGGTTGAGGGTGATGGCGCAGTGGCCGGTGCAGGCCTGGGTGTGCACCGAGGTGCCGGTGACGGCGGAGGAGAGGACCACCGTTCCGGTCTCCAGCCCGTTGGCGTCGCTCACGTCGACCGTGACGAGGGCCTCGGTCGGGCTCTTCTGCTCGGTGGTGATGGACACGGCGGGAGGCGTGCGGTCCGCGGGCGGTCCGACGTTCACCGCCGCCCAGGCATCCTCCACCGCCTTGTACTCGGGGGTGTGCGGCACGCGCTGATAGAGCGTCATCGTCGCCTCGAGCATCATCTCCCGGGTCGTGTGATAGTTGTTGATGCGCGAGAAGTAGATGCCGCTGAGCGTGTGGTACCAGATCCAGTTCGTCGCGTTGATGCCAAGGCCGGTGAGGCCCCTGGGGAGGAAGGCGCTCTCCCGCTGCGGATTCAGCAGACCGGGGGCCGGAGCCTGACCTGCCGGGAGCACGCCGACGCTGAGGAAGTAGAACATCCGCGCCAGCGGTCCCGCGGCGTAGTGCGAGGGCGCGGTGTCGATGCCCGGCGCCCAGGCGGGGTACATGAACGGGTCGATGAACGAGCGGCCGTAGCGGGCGTCCCCCCAGTTCCCGAACGTCCAATCCCCCCGCACGGTGATGGGCTTGCGGGGCCCTCCGCCGCTGCACGTCAGGGCGTTGCACGGAGCTGCCGCGAGCGCGAGCGCGTCGGGCAGGTAGAAGCCGGCGACCAGACCGAAGATGTCCGCCGTCCCCTCATCCAGTCCCCCCATCTCGCCGGTGGGGCCGCTGATGACCCCGGTCATCTGCTCGAAGGCCATGTGGCCGACCTCGTGGGCCACCGTCTCGATGTCGGTCAGCGGGACGTTCGAGAGCCCCTTCCCGTCGGGCACGTACCCGAGCACGATGACGCCATTGCCCGCGGGGTTGGCATTGCCCTGAGGGGCGTGGACATAGGCGTGGATGGGCCCGCCCTGGCCGTCCCAACCATTCCGGAGGTACACGTCGGAGAACATCCGGTGGGTGCCGTAGATGGAGATGTACGCGTCCGCCGCCGCGGTCTGCCCGTTGGCGGTATTGGGGCCCTGGAAGGCGTAGAGCAGGTTGTCGCCCCAGATGTTGCTCTTGCTCGTGTAGTCGAACGCCACGGTTCCATCGCGCTGGGTGGCGGCGGAGACGGAGTCGTACCGCTCGCTCTGGAGGTGGAAGAAGGCCCTCGCGCTCTGGTACGTGGGCAGGAGGACGTTGCCCGCGAACGCGCTGCGCAGCGAGGCCTTCGCCATGCCGGAGGGCGGGAAGGCCCGCTCCAGCACGGCGCCGTCACGCTCGCGGACGAACAGCTCGCGGGGCTCGTCTGGAGCGAACGCGGAGGTGACCTTCACCCGGGTGCCCCGCTCGAACCCCACCACCGTCTCATAGTCCGCGGCATTCCCGCCGGAAGCGCCGGGGCGCAGGCGGCGCTCGTAGACGGGCTCCAGGACCGCCTCGCCCACGTCGCCCACCGTGAGCCCCTTGCGTGCGACGTGGGCCCTGGCCTGCTTCAGGCCGGCGGTGGCGGTCCGCCGCGCGGGCGCGACGCCCTCGAAGGTGTCGGGCTCGCCGAGCACCTGGAGCGTGTCGTCCACGAAGACGATGACGCCCAGATCCCGTCCCGTCACGGGCGTGCCCTGGAAGACCTGCTGAATCCAGACGTGGGTGTCGCCCAGGGATTGGGTGTCGACCCGGCGAACCCGGAACGACAGGCCCGGCGTCCGCGAGGCGAAGCGGCGCTCCACCTCCGCGAGCGCCCGCGCCGAGCGCGGTGCTTCCCGGGCGCGAAGCACCGCGAGGTCCTGGGGGCTGACGTCGGGACGCATGGGCGTGGGAGTGGGAGTGGGAGTGGACGTGGCGCCGTCCCCCGTTTCAGCCAGCGCTTCCCCGGGGCCGTCCGTGGAATCTCCACACGCCACGAGGCCGAGCACGACGAGCACAGATGCGAAACGCCACTTCATGAATGTATCCCCCTCTGAGTACGGACCGTGACTTGTAGCAGCGGGCCTCCTCACGCGACAAACACGGGGACGGACTTCTGCTGACGCACGGCGCACCGGTGTGTGGAGTCCGCTCGCGCGCAGACAGCGCGGCATGGGCTATCCTTGCCGCCCATGGGGGAACGAACACGCAGGCGCGCGGGGTGGTGGCTGACTTTGGGAGCGTTGGCCGTCGCCGCGCTCCTGACCTTCTTCCTCTGGGACAGCCCGTCCCCGGAGCCTGCGAGCGCCCCCGTCACCGCGTCCGCCCCCGTGACGTCGGAGGCCCGCGCCGCGATGCTCACGACCCCGCCGCGTCCCTCCGGGAGTGGGCGCATCACGGGGCTCGTGCGGGATACCCGGGGCCTCGCCGCGAGCGCGCGCGTCTCCGCTTCGCGCACGGAGCCCTGGCGGACACTGTCGGAGCTGCCCTGTCCCGGCGTCGAACCCGACCAGGAGGGCCTCCCCGTCGCGCTCAAGGACTGCGGGTTCGAGTACCGGCGCATGAGGGTGGAGCTCGTGAGCGCACGGCTGGGCGAAGCCGACGTGTTCGCGGAGGTGGCGACCGGCGCGGATGGGCGCTTCGTGCTGGAGGGGCTGCCCGAAGGCAGCGTCACGCTCTGGGCCCTGGGGGACGAAGGCGTGGCGATGCAGGCCCACGTCCCGGTCGGCGGGGCTGACGTGGTGCTGGACCTGCAGGAAGGGGGCTTCATTGAAGGGACCGTCACGCAAGAGGACGGCAAGACGCCCATCCCCGAAGCCCAGGTGACGGTGATCCACCGCGAGCACACCCGCTTCTTCGACACGCACACCGATGCCCAGGGCGGCTTCAGCGTGGGGCCGCTGCCCAGGACCGCCTATTCGGTCTTCGTCGCCTCGAAGGGTTGGTCCTCCCGGTTCATCCCGGAAGCCAACCCCTTGAGAGCGCTCAAGCCCGTGAGGCTCACCCGCCCGACCCGCATCGCGGGCCGCGTGGTGGCGGTGGATGGAAGCCCCGCGCCGGGAGTCACCGTCCTGCTCGATGGCGACACCCCGCTCGCGACGGAGCAGCTCACCACGTCCGACGGGACGGGCCACTTCTCCTTCGACGACGTGCCCGCCGTCCCCCACCAGCTCTCCGCCGCGTCGCGGGAGGCGAACGCATTCGCCACGCTCAATGTGTCCCCCCCGCTGGAGGCCGTGGTGCTCCAGCTGGAGCCCGGCGTGTACGTGGAGGGCACGGTGCGCGGCGACAGCGGACAGCCCGTCGCGGGCGCGAAGGTCCTCACGTACCGGGAGGACGGCGGCCCCGCCTCCGCAGAGGCCACCACCGTGACGAGCGTGACGGGTCGCTACCGGCTGGGGCCCGTGCGCTCCGGGCCCCACACGTTCAAGGTGGAGGCAGCGCGCCACGTGGACCTGGAGCTCGCGGCCCAGAGGCTCCAACAGGGCATGGGGCCGCTGGACTTCACCCTCGTCCGCACGGCCTCCGCCGAAGGCATCGTCGTCGACGAGCAGGGCACTCCGCTCGCCGGCATCGCGCTGCAGTTCCGCAGCGGCGAGGAGGATTGGAGCGAAAGTCTGCACGAGGACACCCAGCTGTCGGATGCCGAAGGGCACTTCGTCCTGGACCCCCCAGAGCCAGGGCCCGGCTTCGTGTTCACCGAGGACCCGTCCTTCGTCTTCGGGCCGCTGGCGGTCCGGGTGCCCGCCACGTCGCTGCGGCTGGTGCTGGACCGGGGCGCCTCCGTGTCGGGCAGCGTGACGGACGCGCAGGGGCTGCCGGTGCGCGGGGCCACGCTGAACCTGGGGGACGCCCGGGGTGGCGACAAGCGCGAGGAGCTGCGGCGCTCCGCGACCACGGACGCTGCGGGTCGCTTCCTCCTCCAGGGCATCCGGCCCGGCCGCTACGTCCTGGAGGCGACCGTCTTCCGGGACTGGACCGACGAGCGCGTCTCCCGCCCCATCGAAATCACGGGGCGCGAACACGTGGACGTGTCCCTGCGCCTGGAAGAGGGCCGCACCCTCTCCGGGATGGCGGTGGACACGGCCGGCCTTCCGCTCGCGGAGGTGAGGATCCTGGCCACCACGCCCGACGTGGACGACCCTCCGTGGCGCCACCGGGAGGAGCCCCCTGGAGTCTCCGCGGGGGCGCGTTCAGGCCCGGATGGCCGCTTCACCCTGCGCCACCTGGTGTCCCCCCGCTACGCGCTGACCACGGACATGCCGGGCTACACCTTCCGTCCGGAGCGCTCCCAGGGAGGGACGTCCGAGGAGGAGGATGAGCTGTGGGTGGACGCGCACGCGCAGCAGGTCCGCCTGGTGTTCGCGAAGGATGGGCACCTGAAGGGCCGGGTCGTGGATCCAACGGGCAAGCCGGTCACCGCCTTCAGGATAAGCCTCTCGAACCGCGCGTCCGCCGGGGCGGCGGTGGACGCTCCCGACGGCTTCTTCGACTGCCCCGTGAAGGGCTCTGGCACCCGGACGCTCACGGTGCAGGCGGAGGGGTTCCCTGCCTTGCGCCGGGCCGTGACGACGGAGGAAGGCGTCGACCTGGACCTGGGCACCCTGACGCTCGAAAACCACTGGACGCTGCGGCTGCGCCTCCAGGACCGGGAGACCGGGGAGCCCCTCACCGAAGCGGACAAGCCCTTCGTGGCGTTCTGGCGCACCGGAGCCCGGCCGGGCGTCCACGGGCGGGCCGACGTCCGGCGCCCCACGTTCAGGAACGGCCTCTTCGAGGTGGAGGCCGTGCCCCCACTGCCCTTCACCGTGGAGGTGTCGACGAAGGACCACCGTGAGGTCACCCGGGACGTGACGTCCCGCGATGAAGTCCTCACGGTGCCCCTGGAGCGGATCACCGCCGTCGGTGAAACCGCGTCTCCCTAGCGGACGAACTCCCACGCATCCGTCCAGGCCATGCCCGTGCCCGGCGCGTAGTGCGACGCCGCCCCCTGGCACCAGCCGGAGTACGGGAAGGGCTTGCAGCGATACAGGTGCGCGTCCGTGCCCTCCACCAGCGTGCCGGCGGTGTAGCTGGAGAGGCCGGCCGGGTACTTGTACTGCGCCGTTTCGCCCGTCCCGCCATCCGAGCCGCCACCGGGGGCCGGCTTCTCCAGGTCGACCTGGAACGTGTAGCCCGTCTCCTTCGCGTACACGCGGTTGGCCAGCGCGTCCTGGACGGGGGTGACGGTGCCCGTCGTCTGGAGCACGCCCACCTGCACGCGGCTGGAGGTGGCGTTCACCTGCTGCGCCAGCCGGTGGATCCACGTGGCCGCCGGGGTGGCCGCGTCGAGCAGCAGGGGGTGGGACTCCGCGTCGCGGCCCGCGCTGTCGAAGAGGCGGAACGTCACCTTGCTGCCCTTGGCCAGGTCCTCGCGGGCCTGCACCTGGCCCAATTCCTTCCACACCACCGGCGGGGGCTGCGTGTCGCTGAACTTCACGTCCGTGCAGGCGTAGAAGGCCTCCGGGCTGTCGGCGCGCTGCCAGATGGCATAGATGACGTGCGCGCCTGAGCGACCCGCCGGGAAGGGACACTGGAGCCGGTAGCGGTTGTTCGTCGCGGAGACGTTGGTGACGTTGCAGAAGGGCGTCGCCTCCAGGTCCGACCACTTGAGGGGCAGCGCCGGGTTGTAGCCCGCCTTCGTCACGAAGAGCTGGAAGTAGCCCGTGGCGTGCACCGCGGTGGCGTGGAAGACGAACTCGAAGCGGCCGGTGGCGTCCGGGGTGATGAGCGTGGAGGGCCAGTCCGTGCGCGCCAGGTCCAGCCCCCGGTGGCTCTCATTGGCGGCGCTGCACAGCTTGCCGTCGGGGATGATTTCGCGGTGGCGCCCGTTGGCGGCGCCCTGCCGGACGCCGTTCCAGTCGTACAGCGCCTGCGTCCCACCGGCCTGGATCAACGCCTTGCAGGCGGCCGACCTGGGAGTCTCCGGCCCTTCCTTGAAGCAGGCATAGACGCGGCTGAGGGGTACTTCCATGGAGCCGTGCGCCGCCGCCACGCTGGCGGACAGCAGGGAGACCACGGCCAGCGATGCGGCGAGGACCTTCTGGATTGCTCGGAACATCCCTTCCTCCTCTGTTCAGCCACCAGGGAGGAAGGGCGGAGGCCTTTCGGGTCAATTCGAATCAGGCCAGCGAATCAGGCCAGCAATTCCGGCAGCAGGCCCTTGGGGTGCGAGGGGTCGCCGAAGTCATCCAGGGGCCCGCCCGCCGCGTTGCGCACGCCCACCGCGCTGCCAATGGTGTTGAGCAGCTTGTTGTGGTTGGGGTTGCCGCCGCCGGAGGCCGTCACCGCCACCCCCTGCTTGAAATAGCCATTGCAGCTCCCCGCGAGGATGAAGGGGACGTTGCGCGCCGAGTGCGAGGGCCCGCTGCCCAGGTCGTTGAACCAGACGGACACGCCCTGGTCCACCAGCTTCTTGCCATCGGGCAGGACGTAGGCCGCCAGCCGGTCCAACAGGTAGTTGAAGGTCTTGGCGAACTGCGCGTCCACGCGCGAGTGCAGCAGGTCCGACCCGGCGATGACGCCGCCCGCGGCGTCGTGCGACAGCCGGCGGTGGGAGATGAAGTGGTAGTTCTCCATCAACTGCCCCGTCGTCGGGTCCCGGTAGCGCGTGGCGCTGTCGTTGCCGTTGCCCACCTGGATGGCCACCGAGCGCGTGGTGCCGCACGCCACCGCGAGCACCGCGATGTCCATGTGCAGCCGCACCGTGGCCAGCACCTCGTCGCCGTCCGTGCTGTTGTAGCCAGGCGCCTGCTGCTGCAGCCGCAGCTCCTCGTCCGCCCGCGCGCGGCAGCTCAACGCGACCTCCAGGTCGCGCACGTTGGACAGGTGCAGGTCCAGGCGCTGGTGGTCGGTGCTGCTCAGCTCCGGCCGCGACTGGAGCGCCTTGAGCTGTCCGGACACCAGGTCGTTGATGCTGCGCTGGCGCACCAGGAGCGCCTCGCGGGCCTCCGGCGTGAGGCCACCGGGGCCGCCCACCATCGTCTGGTAGGCCACCCACGGGTCGTGCAGCGCGGCCCGGCGCGAGGCGCTGCCCCGGTAGGAGATGCACGGGCCGCCCAGCCAGCCGCCGCCCTGCCCCGCGTAGAGGAAGAGCGAGTCGCGCTTCTGGGGGTTCAGCTCCCGGCCGATGCGGTGGTCCAGCGACTCGCCGGACGCCTCGGAGTCGCCGCCCACGCCCTCCACGGTGGGGCCGCGCGCGGTGAGGCACTGCAGGGCGCCTCGCGCGTGGCCGTCGCCGTAGTTGTAGTCCCGCATGTTGACGTTGCGCACCACCAGCAGGCGCGCGCGGTGGTCCGCCAATTCCACCAGCGACTTGCCCGCGAGCGTCGTCGTGGTGAGGGCGCCCAGGGGCTCCGGCCAGAAGCGCTCCGGCTCCAGGCCCAGCTCCTGGGTGTTCTGCGCGGCGGCCACGCCATCCGCCTGGCGCAGGAAGATGGCGAAGGGCAGCGCCCCGGGCTCCGCGGCCTCGACCCTGCGGGGCATCAGCCCCTCCAGCACCGGCAGTCCCAGGATGGCCCCGCCCAGGCCCTGCAACACGCGTCGACGGCTCAGTTTCACGGCAGCTCCTCCAGGTGGCGGTTCACGAAGCCCACGCCCGTGACGACTTCGACGACCAGGTCCACGATGGACAATTGCCCCGCCTGCGACAGCTTCCCCAGCCGCGACACCAGGGCCGTGTCCTCCGTGGCCGCCGGGCGCCCGCTCAGGAACTCCACCCAGTGGCGCGCGTAGCACTCGTGCACCGCCTGCGAATCCGCCAGCACGTCCGACAGGTCCAGCGCGTCCTTCACGGCGACCCGCTGCCCGCCGATGCCCGGCGACGACGTGGCATCCACCGGGTGCCCGTTGTCCGTCGTGCGGAAGCCGCCCACCGCGTCGAACTTCTCGAAGGGGAAGCCCAGCGGGTTGATGAGCGTCGAGTGGCAGGACGCGCACACCGAACCGGGCGCCTCCGTGTGGGACGTGACGACCTCCCGGTTGGTGCGGCCGTTGGGCGCGGGCAGCGCCGGGATGTTGGCCGGCGGCGCGCCAATCTTCTGGCACAGCAGGTGCTCCGACAGGAACACGCCGCGGTGGATGGGGTCCGGGTCCACCGACGTCGCGTGCGACGCGAGGAAGCCCACCTGCGTGAGCACGCCCCGGCGCTGCGTGGCGTCCAGCGTCACCGGCACGAAGTCCGCGGTGAACGTGCCGCTGAGGCCGTAGACGCGCGCCAGCTCGTCGTCCACGAAGGTGTCGCGCGACGTGAGCAGGTCCTGGAACCGCCCCTCGCGCTTGAAGACGACGGAGTCCACGAAGAGCGCGTTCTCCTTCGCCGCGGACGCGGACAGCTTCGCCGTGACGGTGGGGAAGCGCGTGGTGGACGGCCGGATGCTGGCGTAGCGGGGCACGTCGAAGATGACCTGGTGGTAGGCCCCCACCACGTCGCGCGCCCGCGCGTCCTTCATCATCCGCCGCGCCTGCTCCGCCACGCCCTCGCGCTTCGTCAGCGCCCCTTCGCGGGCGGCGGTGAAGAGCGCGTCGTCCGGCATGGAGTCCCAGAGCGCGTAGCTCAGCCGCGACGCCACCTCGTAGGCATCGAGCGGCACCTTGCCGTCCGCCGCCTGGGTGCTGCGCTCCACGCGGTAGAGGAAGAGGGGCGACTGGAGGAACCCCTCCAGCACCAGCCGCAGGCCCGCCTGGAACGGGGCCATGGTCGCGTACGCCGCGGGGCCCTTGCGGTACAGGACGAGGTACGCCTCCACCTCGGCGGCCGTCAGCGGCCGGCGGTGCGCGCGCAGCCCGAAGGACTCCACGAACGCCTTGGCGCGCGCCTCGTCGGTGTTGGTGCCGGGAGGCAGCAGCTTGCCCAGCTTCGTCGCGTCCGTGGCCACCTGGCCCGCGAGGTCCGCCGCCGCGCGCTGGTAGGCGCCCCACAGCGCCTCGTCCACCGACAGGGAGCGGGCGTCGTTGTCGAAGAGGAAGCCGCTCTGGGACGGATCCGCGCGGAACGTCTGCGCCAGGGCCGTGGGCGGCGAGGCCAGCCGCAACAGCTCCTGCACACTGCTCACCCACTGGGGATGCGTCAGCCGCGCGACCCGCACCGAGCGCGCCGGCTGCTCCACCGTCGCCGGTGGGTTGTTCGTGCCCCCCGGGCCGCCGCCCGGCCCGGGACCGCCCGGCTTCGCCGCGTCGAGGATCTGCCCTTCACAGCCGCCCAGCAGTGCCACGGAGGCCGCCAGCAGCGCGGGACTCCACCATCGTCGTCTTCGCGCCATCACGCAGTCGCCTCCATTCGTTGGGGCTCATCCCAATGAGGAGTCGACTTGTTGTCAATCCGTACACCGGCCAGACAGGCGTGACGTCACACTGAGACTGAAAACAGATGTCTCCACCGGATTAAAACAGCCTCAACCGGGAATAAGGAAGCGAGCGATGACCCGCTTGAGACCTACATCGCCGCCGAACTCCACCGTCACCTTGGCGTTGGGGCCGCTGCCATCCGTGGCGACGATGCGGCCGGAGCCGAACTGCTCGTGGCGCACGCGCATGCCGCGCACGTCTCCGCTGACAGCCTCCATGTCGGACGACGCCTGGGAGTAGCTGCGGTCCACGCGAGGGCCCGTCTCGTCGTCGTCCCACGCGCGGCGGCGCGGGGCCATGGCGGCGGGGCGCGGCGGCGCGGGCAGGTCGTTCTCCTTGAAGCCGAAGAGCGCCTGCGGCACGTCCGCGAGGAAGCGGCTGGGCGGGTTGTACTTGAGCTCGCCGAAGAGGGAGCGGCACTGCGCCAGGCTCACGAAGAGCCGCTTGCGCGCGCGGGTGAAGCCCACGTAGCAGAGGCGGCGTTCCTCGGCCATCTCCTCGCCGCCGTCCGGCTCCTCGCTCTTGAGCGCGCGCGAGTGCGGGAAGACGCTGTCCTCCATCCCGGTGAGGAACACGGCGTCGAACTCCAGGCCCTTGGCCGCGTGCAGCGTCATCAGCGCCACGCGGCCCTCGCGCACCTCCGCGTCCGCTTCGCCCACCAGGCTGATCTGCTCCAGGAAGGCCTGCAGCGGCGGCACGTCCGCGGTGAGGGGTGCGGAGTCCACGCCCTCTGGAGCCTCCTCCTCGCGCGCCTCGGCCGCCATCGCCGAGGCCACGGCGTCGGAGGCGCGCTTCAGGTCGAACTCCTGCGCCGCGCCCAGCAACTCGCGGAGGTTCTCCGCCCGGGTGAGCGCCTCGTCGCTGCCATCCGCGACGAGCGTCTCCACGAGCTTCGTCTCCTTGAGCATCTGGTCCACCGCGCCCGCCGCGTCCTTCGCCGTCTGGGCGAAGGCGTGCAGCGACACCAGCAGCTGGTGGAAGCCGCCCAGCCGCTTCTGCGCCGCGGCGTTGAGGGCGGGGATGCGCTGGCGCTCGCCGAGGGCCTCGTAGAGGCTCAGCCCCTGCTCGTTCGCGAAGTCCGTCAGCCGCTCCTCGGTGGTGTCACCGATGCCGCGCGCCGGCACGTTGAGCACGCGCAGCAGGTCCGCGTCCGAGCGTGGGTTCACCATCAGGCGCAGGTACGCGGACGCGTCGCGCACCTCCGCGCGGTCGTAGAAGCTGCGCCCGCTCACCAGCGTGTACGGCACGCGCCCGAGCCGGAGCGCCTCTTCCAGCACGCGGCTCTGCGCGTTGGTCCGGTAGAACACCGCCATGCTGGAGAACTTGATGAAGCCCTCGCGCTGGAGGGCGAGGATGCGGCGGGCCACCTCCTGCGCCTCCGCCCGCTCGTCGCGGTGGAGCATCAGCTCCAGGTTTTCGCCCTTGGGCCGCTCGCTCCAGAGCTTCTTCGCCATGCGGCGCGAGTTCTTCGAGATCACCTCGTGCGCGGCGGTGAGGATGTTCTGGTCGGAGCGGTAGTTCTGCTCCAGCTTCACCACCTTCGCGCCCGGGTACTGCAGGGGGAAGTTCAGGATGTTGTCCACGTCCGCGCCGCGCCAGCGGTAGATGGACTGGTCGTCGTCCCCCACCACCACCAGGTTCGCGGACGGCGGCGGGGCCAGCTGCCGCAGGAGCGCGTACTGCACGGGGTTGGTGTCCTGGAACTCGTCCACCAGCACGTGCGTGAAGCGCGTGCGGTAGCGCGACAGCACGTCCGGCTGGTCGCGGAAGAGCTTCACGAGCAAGAGCAGCAGGTCCCCGAAGTCCACCGCGTTCGCCGCGCGCAGGAGCCGCTGGTAGACGCGGTACACGCGCTGCACGATGGCGCCGCGCACGTCGTCGTTCTCCACGCGCATGTCGTCCGGCAGGCGCGCGGCGTTCTTCTCCTGGTCGATGCGGTGGAGGATCTCCCGCGGCTGCATCACCGGATCCACGCCCGCGTCGCGCATGGCGCGCTTGACGAGGCTCATCTGGTCGCTGTCGTCGTAGATGACGAACGAGCGCGTGAGCCCCACGTGCTCCGCCTCGCGGCGGAGGATCATCGCCGCGGCCGAGTGGAACGTGCTCACCACCAGATCGTTGGCCTGCGCGCCCAGGAGCGCGATGAGGCGCTCGCGCATCTCGCGCGCGGCCTTGTTGGTGAACGTCACGGCCAGGATGCGCCAGGGGAAGACGCGGCGCACCTTCACCAGGTGTGCGACCCGGCGGGTGATGACGCGCGTCTTGCCGCTGCCGGCGCCCGACAGGACGAGCAGCGGGCCGTCGCCGTGGAGCACGGCTTCCGCCTGGGGCGGGTTGAGGTCTTCGAGGAGGGCGGATTCGTGGGTGTTCACGGGGGTTTCCACGCAGGGAAGAACCCCGCCTTCTAACGTCTTTCGCCCGCCATTGTGGGGTCTTCCGCCGTCCGTGGCGCACGCCGGGCCGCCCGCCCCCGGGACAGGCAGGAGCACGCGGTATAAAGCGGGGAGCCCCCCATGTCCGACACCCCTTCGACGCCTCCCTCCCAGGCCCAGCTCGACCGCTTCGCGGAGGGCTTCAACCAGAGCCTCACCCTGCGCCACTTCGGCGCCCGGATGTCCTTCCCGGAGGGCCGCAAGGTGGTGGTGGCCCTGCCCGAGGTGAAGCCCGAGCACCGGGGCGGCCTGGGCACCTCCGCCGTCAACGGCGGCATCCTCGCGGCCCTCTTCGACCTGGCCATCGGCTGCACCCCGGCGCTCAGGGACCCCACGAAGCGCTGCGCCACCATCCAGCTGTCCATGAGCTTCGAGCGCCCTGCCACCGGCGACAGCCTCCAGGTGGAGGCCACCGTCGACCACGGCGGGCCGTCCACCGTCTTCGCGTCCGCCCGGCTCCTCGACAGCGAGGGGCGGGTGTGCGCCCGCTGCCAGGGCGTCGTGCGCGTCTCCTCCCAGCCCTGGGCCAACGGCGACAGCCCCGCCACCAACTGACAC
>NZ_RAWG01000129.1 GCF_003611735.1 Corallococcus sicarius
TTTCCGAGGATCATCCCCCCTCGTCGGGGCGGTCTCCCCGGGGGAGGAAGCCGTACTTCTCCAGCTTGTAGTACAGCGCGGAGGTCTTGATGCCCAGCAGCCGGGCGGTCTCCGTCTTCACGCCGCCGGCCTTTTCATAAGCGCGGGCGATGAGCTGGCGCTCCAGGTCCTCCAGGATGTCCGGCAGGGGCCGGTCGCCCTGGGGCACCGGCAGCCCGGAGTCCATGCGGGGCGTCTGGCCGGACAGGTGCGGGGGCAGGTCCGCGGGGGTGAGCGTCTCCCCTTCGGCGAAGACGAGCGACTGCTCCATCACGTTCTCCAGCTCGCGCACGTTGCCGGGCCACGCGTGGCGGGTGAGCGCGTGGAGCGTGGCGTCCTCGATGCCGGTGATGCGCCGGTTCACCCGGGGCGCGTGCTTGGCGACGAAGTGGCGCGCGAGCGCGGTGATGTCCTCGGGCCGCTCGCGCAGGGGCGGCAGGGTGAGCGGGACGATGTGCAGCCGGTAGTAGAGGTCCTCGCGGAAGCGGCCCGCCTTCACCTCCGCCTGGAGGTCGCGGTGGGTGGCGCTCACCACGCGCACGTCCACCTTGAGCGTCTCCTCGCCGCCCACGCGCTGCAGCTCCTTCTCCTGGAGCACGCGCAAGAGCTTCGTCTGCACGGAGGCGGGAATCTCCCCAATCTCGTCGAGGAAGAGGGTGCCGCCGTCCGCCAGCTCGAAGCGGCCCAGCTTGCGCTTCACCGCGCCGGTGAAGGAGCCCCGCTCGTGGCCGAACAGCTCGCTCTCCAGCAGCGTCTCCGCCAGGGCCGCGCAGTGCACCACGACGAAGGGGCCGCTGCGGCGCGGGGACTGCTGGTGCAGCATGCGCGCGACCAGCTCCTTGCCGGTGCCGCTCTCGCCGCGCACGAGCACGGTGGCGTCGCTGGCGGCCACCTTGCGCACCTGCGCGAGCAGCTTCTGCATGGGCTCGCTGTCGCCCACGATGTCGCGGTGGGTGAGGGCGGCGTCCGCGTCGTGCGCGTCGGTGCGGGCGGTGAGGCGCTCCACCTGGCGGCGCGTGGCGGACAGCTCCAGTCCCTTGTCCACCTTGGCGCGCAGCACCTCCGGCGGGAAGGGCTTGGTGATGAAGTCGTAGGCGCCCTCCTGCATGGCCTGCACGGCGGTCTCGATGGAGCCGAAGGCCGTCACCACCATCACCACCGCGCCCGCGTCCAACTGCTTGAGGGCGCGCGTGACGGCGATGCCGTCCATGCCGTCCATCTTCAGGTCCGTGACGACCAGGTCGAAGGGGCCCTTCTTGTACGCGGCGAGCCCGTCCGCCCCGCTCCTCACCGCCGCCACGCTGTGTCCGGAGCGGGTGAGGGTGACGGTCATGCCCTCGCGGAGGGTGTCGTGGTCGTCGATGACGAGGATGCGAGCCATGGCCTGCTCACCTGCAAGGGGCCTGCCGGATGGGGGAGACAGCGACGGCGCGCTCCGGCAGGAGGGCGCGCCCGGGAAGCCGCACCCTACACCGGACCGGGACGGCCGCACGTCCGGCGCGGTGAAAGCGCTGGTGTCCCCCGCGGGGCGTGTGGCAACCCTGGCGCATGGCTGATGCCCCTGCTTCCCTCGTTGAACTGCTCGCGCGCCACGTTCCCCGGGACGACCGGGAGCGCGAGGACCTGGCGCGCATGCGCCACTTCGCCACGGCGCTGACCGAGCCCTTCTCCCGCGCGCAGGATGAGGCGCACTTCACCGGCAGCGCGGTGGTGGTGGACTCCACGGGGGAGCGCGTGGCGATGTTGCACCATGCGAAGCTGAAGCGCTGGTTGCAGCCGGGTGGACACGCGGAAGCCGGGGACGGCGGCAGCATGGAGGCCACCGCGCTGCGCGAGGCCCGCGAGGAGACCGGGTGCCGCGTGCACCTGCACCCCACCGCGCCGCGCCCGCTGGACGTGGACGTGCACACCATCCCCGCGCGCAAGGACGAGCCCGAGCACCGTCACCTGGACGTGCGCTACCTCGTGGTGGCCGAAAACCCGGAGGCGCTCGCGCACGACCCCGCGGAGTCGTTCGGCATCCAGTGGCTGGGCTGGGACGAAGCGCTGGCGCGCGCGGATGAAGCCCCCCTGCGACGCATGCTGGATAAGGCGCGCGCGGCCCTCGCGGATGGGGTTTGAGGATGGGAAGTCCAGTGTCCGAACGTGCAGGGCCCACATGCCTCCGACGACACTGCCTCCGGGGCCCCCGGAGGATTTGAAACACAACGGCGTCTCAAACTCCGGGCCTGCCTCCGGGGCTGATGGCTGAAGCAGGGCCCTCCCGGCAGCGTGGAGGTGCTTGGGCGGGTGAGGGAGGCCATGGCGGCCTGTCACTCGCTCCGAGCTGGAGTACGCCCCATGTCGTCTCCCGCCGGAAGCAGCAGCCGTGTCGCGGTCCCGGAAGTCGTCCCCATGCCCCCACCCGGGGAGGAGGCCGTCTTCCGGCGCTACCTCCCCGCCGCGCTGAAACACACACCGCATCCGCAATGGATGGAGGCGATGCTGGAGTCACTCCGTCCGGAGTGGCAGGCCGCCTGCTGGCCGACGTTGTTCGTGGAGACGGCCGCGGGCCGACACCCGCCCCTGCGCGCATGGCAGCGCTTCCTGGCGGACTGCTTCCCCATCGTCGACAACTTCCCCAAGTACATGGGGCTGTCGTTGGCGAAGACGACGTACGGCGTGCGTCCGGGCGACGCGAGCATCCGCCGCTGGCTGTTGCAGAACCTGGGCGTGGAGGCCCGGCACGCCGAGTGGTGGATTGACTGGATGCAGGCGGCGGGTGTCGACCCGCAGCGGACCTTCCAGGCGCCGCTGACGCCCGCCGTCCGGGCGCTGCACCAGCACCTGCTGGAGACGTGCCGTCAGGGCTCGCTGGCGGAGGGCGTGGCCGCCGCCAACTGGGCCATCGAGGGGGTCACCGGCGTCTGGACGCGGGGCGTGGTGGAGGCCTTCAACGACTACGCGCAGGACGGCGTGCGCATGGACACGTACTCGACGCGCTGGCTCCGGGCGCATGCGCGCTACGACGACGCGCATCCCGACGAGGCGCTGGAGGTCATCAAGCTGTCCGTGGACGCGACGGGGGAGGACCCGGCGCGCGTGGTGGCCGCGGCACGCCAGTCCCTGGTGCTGCTGGCGCGCGTGTTCGAGTCCTGCATCGAGGTGTGACGGCTGATCCGGTGACGTGAGCGGAAGACGAAGCAAGGCGTGGTGAGCAGGGGGGACGTATGGAGACAGACAAGACGGACGGCATCCAGGACTTTGCCTGGCGTGGGATGTGGTTGTTCCTGAGGTGGGTGCTGCCTCCCTCCATCCTCTGCGCCTACCTCATCGCGATGGCGATGGGGCTTTCGAGCCAGGAGGGGCTGGAGGTCACCGCCATCATCCTGCCGCCCATCGTCCTGGTGTTCGGGCTGGTCCACCCCTACGTGTCGCTGCGATGGCTGGCGGTCTGGGCCCTCCGCGCCCGGCCCGGGGACGGCCCCGGCGACCGGCTGCACCGCATCCTGGAGCTGCCCTGGCGCTCCATGCTCTTCACCACCGCGGCGGCGTGGACGCTCGGGGGGTTCTTCTTCAGCCTCCCGCTGTGTCTGTGGTTCGACAAGGACTGGTTCCGTCTGGGCCTGGGCACCGTCATCGCCTTCTGCTTCGGCGTGGTGGTGGCCTTCCCGTTCGGGTTGGGGCTGGAGCGGCTGGCGCTGCCCTGGGCCTTGCGCGAACAGGATGCGCACCCGGAGGTGAGGCCCGTGGGCTCCGGGCCCTTCTGGCCCCGGCAGACGTGGTTCCTGCCGCTCACGTTCCTGGCCACCATCTTCGCCACGTTGATGCTGAGCGCGTGCGTGGTGGTGGTGAAGCTGCTGGGCGTGCGCAGCCTGCTGAAGGAGGTGTTGCTGGCGGATGGCGCGGTGCGGTCCGCCTCGCGGCTGGATGACGTGGGCAGCTCGCTGTTCGTGGAGCTGGCCTTCGCGCTGCCCTGGGTGGGCGCGCTGGTGTTCATCCTGCCGGCCTTCACCATGGGGATGCTCGCGCGGCGGCAGGTCACCAGCACGGGCGCGGTGCACGGCGCCATCGCCGGGCTGGCGTCCGGGCGGATCCGCTCACCGCGCTGGGTGTCCACGGACGAGATGGGCGACCTGGCGTCGGGGCTGAACGGGGCGCTGAACCGGCTGCGGCAACTGCCCCGGATGCTCCAGGTGTCCGCCCAGCGGCTGGGGGCGGCGGGCGCGGACCTGCGCGTGTCCAACGACGAGCAGCACCAGGGGCTCACCCGGCAGTCGGCGGCGCTGCACGAAACGCAGGTGACGTCGGAAGAGCTGCGGCGGGCCTCCCGCGTCGCCGCGGACTCCGCGGAAGAGGTGCTGCGCGTGGCCCGGCGCGCGGAGGTGCTGGGGAAGCAGGGCGAGGCCGCGGTGGTCTTGAGCCTGGCGGGGCTGTCGTCCATCCGGGAGGTGGTGTCCGGGGTCCAGGAGCGACTGTCGCGGCTGGAGGAGCGCACGGTGCAGATCGGGGAGATCACCGGGGCCGTGAAGGACCTGGCGGACCAGTCCCACGTGCTCGCGGTGAACGCGGCCATCGAGGCGGCTCGCGCGGGCGAGGTCGGCCGGGGGTTCGCGGTGGTGGCCCGGGAGATGCGAGGGCTTGCGGATCAGTCCGTCCAGGCCACGCGGCGCATCCGCGAAATCCTCACGGACATCAGCGAGGGCATCCGCGGCGCGGCCTCCATGAGCGAGCAGGGAGAGCGTCAGGTGACCGCGGGGCTGGAGCAGATGCGGGCGTCCGGCGAGTCGCTGCGCGCGCTGTCCCACAGCTCCCAGGAGAGCTCCGATGCGGCGCGGAGGATCGCCAACGCGGTGACGCAGCAGAACGCGGCCTTCGCGCAGATCGCCACCGCCATCACGGACCTGGCGCAGCTGATGGATGGCACCCTGCGGCGGCTGTCGGCCACGCAGGAGGCCACGCAGACGCTGCAGCTCGTCTCAGGGGAGGTGGGGCAGATGGCGCTGCAGCTCGACGCCGAGGAGGCCCCGTCGCCCCCCGTCAGCGACGTGCTCCCGGCGCCTCCCCAGCAGCGGCCGGGAGACAGGGCAGCGTGAGCGTGAAGACGGTGTCACCCGGCGTGGAGCGCAGGGCGAGCTCGCCGCCATGCGCGCGGACGATCTTCCGCGCGAGCGGCAGGCCCAGGCCGGTGCCCTGCTCGCGGGTGGTGAAGAAGGGCTCGAAGATGCGCTCGCGCTCGGACTCGGGGATGCCGGGGCCGTGGTCCTGCACGTCGATGGCGTAGGCCCCGTCGCGGGGCTGGCCGCGGACGCGCACGTGGCTGCCGGGGGGCGCGGCCTGCACGGCGTTCTTCACCAGGTTCACGAGGGCGGCGGTGAGCAGGCTGCCGTCCGCCTCCAGGTGCGCGGGCGCGGCGTCCACGTCCAGGGTGATGCCCTTGCTGCTGGCGTCCACGGAGAGCATCTCGCACGCGCTGGAGACGAGGTCGGGGGCCTCCAGCGGCGAGCGCGCCAGCGGCTGTTCGCGGGCGAAGGCGAGGAAGTCCTCCACGATGCGCTGGAGGTACGTCACCTCGCGCTGGATGCGGTCCACGTGGCTGCCCGCGTCCGCGTGGGCGCCCGCGCGCAGGTCCTCCTGGAGCAGGCCGGAGAAGAGGGCGATGCCGCCCAGCGGGTTTCGCACCTCGTGGGCCACGCCCGCGAGCATGAGCTTGAGCTGCCTGTCCCGGCTCTCCAGCGCGCCGCGCATGACCTCCAGCTCGCGCGCGAGCACGCCAATCTCCCGGGTGGGCTCCGGGGGCACGGGCGTCGTGAGGTCCCCCCGGCCGATTCGCAGCGCGGAGTCCATCAGCCGCCGCAGCGGGCGGGCCAGGCCCCGGGCGGTGAGCACGGCGATGAGGGCGAGCGCGACGAGCGCCACGCCACTGGCCATGACGAAGGTGCGCCACAGCCGCCGCAGCGGGCCGAAGAAGGCCGCGCTGCCCTCCACGCCGATGGCGCCCACCACCTGGCCGTCCTGCACCACGGGCGCGTAGCCCGTCTTGTAGAGCAGCCCGTCGGAGCCGGTGAAGAGCACCTGACTGGCGGCGCGCTCACCGGCGAAGACGCGGGTCAGCTCCAGCCGGTCGCGCGCGAGCTCCGGGACCTCGGCGCCCACGGGCAGGTTGCCGCCCACGTCCGTGCGCACGAGGCCCTTCGCGTCCACCGCGTACACGCGGCGCACGCCGCTGGCGGTGCGCACGCCGTCCAGCAGTCGCACGAGGTTGCGCCAGGTGCGGGTGCCGGACACGTCGTCACCGGGCTCGATGGTGAGCATGCGCTCGCCGCTGACCTGGCTGGCGGTGGCGGCGGCGAGCGCGGACAGGCTTGAGCCCAGCTCGTCCTCCAGGCTCGCGCGCGCGAGCGCGTACACGGAGGCCCCCGCCACCACGAGGAAGAGCAGGGTGGGCAGGAGGAACGCCAGCAGCAGCCGTGCCGACAGCGAGCCCAGCGCGTCCCGCAGGCGGGAGGAATGGGGGCGAGGCTTCATCCGGGCGGCGCTCCTTGGCTCGCATCAAACGGCATGCCCCGGGCCCTGGCCAGTCCTCGTTCCGGTGCGCGGACGAACCTGTCGCCGTGCGCGTCAGGAAGGGGCTCGCGGCGCACGTCGGTACTTCCGGGGCGCCAGGCGCGCCGGGGGCACGACATGCGACTGGGGCGATTCAGCGGAAGTGCAATCTGGATGCTGGCGCTCGCGGCGTGCACCACGCCGGGCTCCGGCGCCCTGCCGGTGGGGCAGTTCGGCTACACGCGCTACCACAGCGCTTCGCCGCCCCGGCACTCCCAGGCTCCGAAGGAGTCCTCGGGCGCGGGTGGCACCGTCGGCGGTGACGTGCTGGGGCGCTACCTCGCGTTCATCCAGGAGAAGCGGGCGGCGCTGAAGAAACCCGCCGTGACGGAGGCGGAGCGTCAGGTGGGCCATGCCGCCCTGAATGAGCTGTTCATCTGGGCCCTTTCACGGACCGAGGAACAGCTCGCGGAGGACGCGCCGCTGGAGGTGTACCTGCGACTGAAGGTGCAGCACGGACAGCGGCAGCACGAGGACGGGGTGCGCTCGACGCGGGTGGAGGCGAAGCTGGAGGAGTACCACCGCTGGGCGGATGCGCGCGGCCAGGCCCTGGCCGAGGCGCACTTCCGCAGGCTGGGCCGGGATGGGCTGCTCACCGAGAGCGCGCTGTACGAAGAGACGCAGCGGGCGCTGGTGGAGGCGGTGCTCGACTGGGCCTATTCGCACACGCAGGACCCGGACTTCACGCGCAAGAGCCCGAGTGAGGTGGCGCTCTACCTGCTGGCGCGCAACAGCCTGTTGGCCTCGGCGGTGGAGGCGGGCCGCAACGCGCCCCCGACGTGGGACCCGAGCCTCGAGCCTCCGGGCATTCCTCCCGAGGACCTCGTGCTGGAGGTGGCGGTGGGCCTGCTGCCCGTCGCGGGGGAAGTCGCGGATGTGAAGGGCGTGGTGCTGGGGCAGAGCCTCCTGGGGCATCCGCTGTCGGACGGGGAGCGGCTGTTGTGCGCGGTGAGCGTGGCGCTGCCGGTGGTGTCGGGGCGCCTGCTGACGGAGGGCGCGCAGGGCGTGGAGCGCGCGGCGCTCCTGACGGGTCGGAGCCTGCGCGAGGTGCAGGTGCTTCAGCGGGTGGTGCAGCACCTGTCGCCGCGAGAGGCGCAGGAGATCCGCCGGGTGCTGCGAGCGGCGGGTCGCGGCGACGTGGTGACGGCGGACGACGTGGCGAAGCTGCAAGCCGTGGCGAAGCGGTTGGAGAGTCCGCTGGCCGAAGCGGGCCGTGTCCTGGGACAGGGCAAGCGCGTGGCCCTGGTGGGCTCACGGGCGACGGCAGAGGGAGCACGACTGGTGCCCGGCAGCGCGGAGCACCTGGCGCAGGCATGGGTGGACTACCAGTTCCGTCACCCGGGCAAGTACAGCCGCTTCCAGTACGCGGTGGATCCGGAGTGGGAGCGGCTCTACCAGACGGTCATCAAGAACAAGGGCGCGGGCAGTGAGTTCGAGCAGGCCGTGCTCAAGAACCAGGGCTACCCGAAGAACACGAGCCTCCTGTTGCCTCCTCTGGGGAGCAAGGCGCAGGGGTTCGTTCCGGATGCCGTGACGGGGCGGCGCCCTGGCGATCTCGTCTGGGGCAGTCCGTACGATTTCGTCGAGGTGAAGGGCCGCGCGGAGCTGTCGCTTACGGGCAACCTGGAGGCCATGATCGAATACGTGGACAAGTATGGCGGATCCATCGAACTCTGGACCCGTTCAGCCAGGCACGCAGCCGGGGCAACCCACCTCTCCGGGCCGCTGAGCAAAAAGCTGGAAACTCTTCGTAGACGGGGCAAGGCGACGCTCAGACCCTTCCCGTGAGGACAGGTCATGGCCCTGCGGTACCTGCAAACGGATTTCCACCTTCCTCCCGGCGTCCCCCGGACGAGCACCGTCCGCGACCTGGTCCATCGGTTCTTCGCGGGGTACCGCTGGTTCCAGCCAGTTCGCTTCGGGGGGGTCAACATGGCGGAGCGGTTGGAACCCGGGCCGTTCGACCCGGATGTCCTCGCGGCGTACTACGACGAGTTCAAGGGATTCACGCTCGGCGCGAAGACCGATAGGGACTTCCTCCAGCTCTCGCCAGAGCGCCACGGCAGGTATCCCTACACCGGCATGTTCACCTGGTCGACCTCCGTCGTGGAGGCGAAGAAGCCCGGCTGGCGTGAAGCCCATCTGCGACAGGTCGTTGAAGTCATGCACCTGCTGGGCTCACCCCTCGTCCAGTCCGGCATCGGTGACGACTTCGAGCGCAAGAACAACCGCATGGTGCCGAACGAAGACGGCTTCGGCTCAACGTGGGTCTTCAACCTGCGCGACTACAGCGAAGGCCTCACGGGCCTCTTCTGGCGCAACATCTTCGGCGCCCCCTTCGTAAAGCACTTCGGCTCCCGCCTGGACGCCATCCCCGCCACCCAGCGCCAATCCCTGGACGGCGGGCTCGTGCTCGTCCAGCCCTACGAATTGCCCACCCAGGCCATGACCCCGGAAGGGGACACCGCCGAGGCCCGGCTCATCACCACGCTGGGCCCCGAGTCCTTCTTCGACCTGCCCACCCTCACCCGACCCACGCGCGTGCCGGACCCGGCCTCCCTGCCACCGCCCGTGTCCTGAGCCGTCAGTCGAACATCGCGGCCAGCGCTTCGCTCAGCGTCTCCACGCCCACCACCTGGAGCTTCGTGGGCTCCAGTCGCCGAGCGCTGCCAGCCGGCATCACCACCCGCTTGAAGCCCATCTTCGCGGCCTCCGCGAGCCTCGGCTCCATCTGCCCCACCGCGCGCACCTCGCCCGCGAGCCCCACCTCCCCCAGCACCAGCGTCTTCGGATCCAACGGCCGGTTCTGCAGGCTGCTCACCAGCGCCGCGCACACCGCCAGGTCACACGCCGGCTCGCTCAACTGCATGCCGCCCGCCACGTTGACGAACAGGTCGCAGCCCACCAGCGGAATCTCTTCCTTCTTCTCCAGCACCGCGGCCAGCAGCGCCACGCGGTTGCCGTCCACGCCAATCGCCGTGCGCCGCGCGGTGCCGTAGCCCGTGGGCGCCACCAGCGCCTGCACCTCCACCAACAGAGGGCGCGTGCCGTTGAGCGTGCTCGTCACCACGCTGCCGGACTTGCCCTGGGGCCGCTCGGAGAGGAACAGCGCGGACGGATCCGCCACCTCCATCAGCCCGGAGCCCTTCATCTCGAAGACGCCAATCTCGTTGGTGCTGCCGAAGCGGTTCTTGTGCGCTCGCAGGAGCCGGAACGGGTGGCCGCGCTCGCCCTCGAAGTAGAGGACCGTGTCCACCATGTGCTCCAGCACCCGGGGACCCGCGATGGAGCCTTCCTTCGTCACGTGCCCCACCAGGAACGTGGGCACCCCGCTGCGCTTGGCGAACGCCATCAGCCGGCCCGCCACCTCGCGCACCTGGGTGATGCTGCCCGGCGCGTTCCCCAGCTCCGGCAGGTACATGGTCTGGATGGAGTCCACCACCAGCGCCTGGGGCTTCAGCGCCTCCGCCGCCGTGAGCACCCGCTCCGCGTCCGTCTCCGCGAACAGGTGGATGTTGTCGCTCTCCACCTTCAGGCGCTCGGCGCGCATCTTGGTCTGCCGCAGGCTCTCTTCACCCGACACGTAGAGCACCGGCCCGTGCCGCGCCAGCTTGTCCAGCGCCGCCAAGAGCAGCGTGGACTTGCCGATGCCCGGGTCACCGCCCAGCAGCACCAGCGAGCCGCCCACCACGCCGCCGCCCAGGACGCGGTCGAACTCGACGATGCCCGTGCGCCGGCGCACCTCCGTCTCCCCCGTCACGTCCTGGAGCTTCACCGGCCGGGAGGCCCCGCCCGACGCGCCCCACGCCGGGCGCTTGTCGTCCACCTTCGCCTCGGCCTCCTCCAGCAGGGAGCTCCAGGCCCCGCAGTCCGGACACTTCCCGAGCCACTTCGCCGTCTGGTAGCCGCAGGCCTGACAGGTGTAGTGCGTCTTTGCCTTCGCCATGGGTCAAGGTGTCTAGCCCATACCCCTGACGTTTCCTCGCCCCGCGTGAAGCCACGCAAGGAGGGCAGGCAAGCAGGCTGTACGCGATCAGGTAGCGGGTTGCCCCACAGGGAGGGGCAGCCCAGTTTCTGGTCCACGGGCGTCGCACAGAGCGGGCCCCCCACACAGGGAGGTTGTCATGGGGATTATCGCGTTTCTGGTGATTGGTCTGGTTGCGGGTCTCATTGCGCGCGCCATCATGCCGGGCAATCAGTCGATGGGGCTCATCGCCACCACGCTGCTCGGCATCGCCGGTTCGTTCGTGGGCGGCTTCGTCGGTTCGCTGTTCTCGAGTAACGGTCGCATGTTCGACCTGCACCCCACGGGGCTGCTCTTCTCCGTCCTGGGTGCGCTGGTCGTGTTGTTCCTCGTGGGCCTCGCCGGCCGCGGTCGCCGCGTCCACGTCTAGCCAGGCAGCGCTTCCCTCCGATGAGGCGGGAAACAACAGGGGGACGTCCGTGATGCACGGACGTCCCTTCTGTCTTTGCGGGCTCCGGATGCGGCCTCGTCAACCCCCTGACGCTCAGGCGTTGACAATGGGCCTGGGGCCACGCAGCGTCGGGCCCCTGAAGCCCTGCTGAGGAGCCAGAGCCCGCATGTCCGACACCGCCGAGTCCTTCCACGGCCACGCCCACCACGCCGCCCCCGCCCCGGAAGGGGTGACGGTGCGACACGACTGGTCGCTCGCGGAGGTGCGCGCGCTCTACCAGTTGCCGCTCCTGGATCTCGTGCACAAGGCGCAGACGGTCCACCGGCAGGTGTTCGTGGAGAACAAGGTGCAGCTGTGCTCGCTGCTCTCCATCAAGACGGGCGGGTGTTCGGAGGACTGCGCCTACTGCCCGCAGGCGGCGCGCTACAAGACGGGCGTCAAGGCGGAGAAGCTGATGGCGGTGCCGGAAGTCCTGGCCGCCGCCACCCAGGCCCGGCAGGCCGGGGCCACGCGCTTCTGCATGGGCGCCGCGTGGCGTGAGGTGAAGGACGGCCCGCAGTTCGACAGCGTGCTGGAGATGGTGCGCGGCGTCCGGGCCCTGGGCATGGAAGCGTGCGCCACGCTCGGCATGCTCACCGACAGCCAGGCGAAGCGTCTGCGCGAGGCGGGGCTGTCCGCGTACAACCACAACCTGGACACGTCGCCGGAGCACTACGGCGACATCATCACCACCCGGACGTTTGACGACCGGCTGCGGACCCTGGACCGGGTGCGCGACGCGGGCATCTCCGTGTGCTGCGGCGGCATCATCGGCATGGGCGAGTCCGTGGATGATCGCTGCAACCTGCTGCGCACGCTGGCCAACCAGGAGGTCCACCCGGAGTCGGTGCCCATCAACGCGCTCGTCCCGGTGGAGGGCACGCCGCTGGCGGAGCAGCACCGCGTGGAGACGGTGGACATGGTGCGCACCATCGCCACCGCCCGCCTGCTGATGCCGCAGGCCATGGTGCGCCTGTCCGCGGGCCGCATGCAGATGAACGAGGAGGCGCAATTGCTCTGCATGCTCGCGGGCGCCAACTCGCTCTTCTTCGGGGAGAAGCTGCTCACCACCGGCAACCCCGAGTACACCCAGGACATGGCGCTGCTGGAGAAGGCGGGCATCCGCCCCCTGGAGCCCCGGCAGGACTGGTGAAGCCCGCCGCTCCCGTCGCGGACGGCTGGGCGCGCGCGGACCTGGAGGCCCTGTCCGCGAAGGGCCTGCGCCGCGTGCTGGAGCCGCTCGACTCGCCCCAGGGCGCGGAGGTGCGCCTGGGTGACGAGCGGCTCGTCAACTTCTCCTCCAACGACTACCTGGGCCTCGCGGCGTCGCCCGCCGTGCGCGCCGCGGTCCTGGCCTCGCTGGAGCGCTACGGCGTGGGCTCCGGCGCCAGCCGCCTCGTGGTGGGGGACATGGTGCCGCACCAGCGGCTGGAGGCGCGGCTCGCCCGCTTCGAGCGCGCCGAAGCCGTGCGCCTCTTCAACTCCGGCTACGCGGCCAACACCGGCATCATCCCCGCGCTGGTGGGCCCCGGTGACGCCGTCTTCTCCGACGCCCTCAACCACGCCTCGCTGGTGGACGGCTGCCGGCTGTCTCGCGCGCGCGTCGTCGTCTACCCGCACGCGGATGCCGCTGGCCTGGCCCGGGCGCTCGCGGAGACGCCCGGCCGGCGCAAGCTGGTCGTCACCGACAGCGTCTTCTCCATGGACGGGGACGTGGCGCCGCTCGCGGAGCTGGTCGCGGCGTGCGAGGCCCACGGCGCCGCGCTGATGGTGGACGAGGCGCACGCCACCGGCGTCCTCGGTGCTCGCGGCGCGGGGCTGTGCGAGGCGCTGGGGCTGGAGGGCAGGGTGGACCTGCGCATGGGCACGCTGAGCAAGGCGCTGGGCGGAATGGGGGCGTATGTGGCCACCTCGCGCGCGGTGGCGGACCTGCTGGTGAGCCGCGCGCGGCCCTTCGTGTACTCCACCGCGCTGCCCCCGGCCCTGTGCGCTGGCGCCGAGTGCGCGGTGGACCTGGTGGAGCATGACCCCGCTCCTCGCGAGCGGCTCTGGGGGCACATCCACCGGTTCACCGCCGGGCTGCGCGCGCTGGGGATTCCGGCGGAGGCCCGGAGCGCCATCTTCCCGGTCATCCTGGGCGAGCCCTCGCGCGCGCTGGACGCGGCGCAGCGGCTGCGCGAGGCCGGGCTGCTGGTGAAGGCCATCCGCCCGCCCACCGTGCCGGACGGCACCAGCCGGCTGCGCTTCTGTCTCTCCGCGGCCCACACGACGGGCCACATCGACCTGGCGCTGGAGGTGCTGCGACAGGTGGGAGTCTCCCGTGGCCCGTAGCCGTGTTCCCCGCTTCTTCGTCACCGGCACGGACACCGGCGTGGGCAAGACGCAGGTGTCGTGCGCGCTGCTGTCGCTGATGCGCGACGTGGTGGACCTCATCCAGGCCTTCGCCCTGCCGGTGGTGCTGGTGGCGCGGGCGGGCCTGGGCACGCTCAACCACGTGGCGCTGTCGCTGGAGGCGCTGGCGTCCCGGAAGGTGTCCGTGCGGGCGGTGGTGCTGTCGCGCGGGGTGCCCGGAAGCGACCTGGCGGAGCGGGACAACCGACGCTACCTGGAGGCCCGCCACGGGGTTCAGGTGCTGGGCCCGGTGCCCCATGTGGAGGACGCGAAGAAGCGCCGGCTGGCGTTCCGGCGCGCGCTGGCGCCGCTGGTGCCCGAACGCGCGCGGGCCCGATAAATCGGCCTCCGCCGCGTTCGGCTTCCGGGCGGGTGCTACAGGTCGCGCAAGTTTTCGCGTGGTGGTGGCCGCGAAATGGACGTTCCGTTTGTTCCGCGCGAGAAAGCCGGCACGAATGGCGGACATCATCGACATCACGCTCCTTGCGGACGTCCGACGCTTCTTCCAGAAGCTCATCGAACAGCGCGGTCTGTCCTACTTCCTCCAGAAGGACGGACCGCGGTTGTTCCAGCTCGAGCCCTCCAAGGTCGAGCTGGTCCTCCGCACCGCGATGCGCACCCGTGACCCGGAGCTTCCCCAACCGCACGAGAAGGCCATCGATCATTGCCGGCAGGAGCTGCGCCGCGAGCTCATCCGCCGCGTGGCCAGCGCCATGCTGCAGACGGGGCTGTGAGCCGCTTCTCGCTCCGCTCCGCCTTTCCGCGCACGCCCAATCCGCTGTCCCAGGCCGTCGCCGAGCGCCAGTCGCGCGGGCTGCCCCTGCTGGACCTCGCGGAGAACAACCCCACCCGCGTCGGGCTGCCCCAGCCCGACCCCCGCGTCCTGGCGCCGCTGACGCCAGGACCGCCCGCGCTCCACGCTCCGGCCAGCCCCCCGGGTGACCTCTCCGGGCACGGCCCGCTCGCGACGGATGCAGGGGACGCCCCGAACGCGAACCTCGCGCACGCACCGGCCCCCCCCGTGAACCCGGGCTCGCCCTTCGCGTACACGCCGGAGCCCTTCGGCCTGCCCTCCGCGCGTGAGGCCGTGGCCGCGCACCTGTCCGCGAGGGGCGCGCCCGTGTCCGCCTCCCACGTCGTCCTGAGCGCCAGCACCAGCGAGGCCTACGGGTGGCTCTTCAAGCTGCTCTGCGACCCGGGGGACAGCGTGCTCGTCCCCGCGCCCGGCTACCCGCTGGTGGACGTGCTGGCGCGCCTGGAGGGCGTTCACGCGCGGCCCTACCGGCTGCCCGCGGTGCATGGCTTCGGGCTGGACGCGGGCGCGGTGGAGGCGGCGGTCGACGCCCGCACGCGCGCGGTGCTGGTGGTGAACCCGGGCAACCCCACCGGCCACTTCCTGCACGGGGGCGAACTCCAGGCGCTCGCGGACGTGTGCGCGCGCCACGGCCTCGCGCTCATCTGTGACGAGGTGTTCTCCGACTTCGGCTGGGACACCGAAGCGGGGAGGGTGACGTCGGTGGCGGGACGGGCCCTGCCGTGCCTCACCTTCTGCCTGTCCGGCCTGTCCAAGGTCGCGGGCCTGCCCGGCCTCAAGCTGTCCTGGCTGCACGTGGGCGGCCCTGTCGCCGTGCGCGACGAGGCCCTGGCCCGGCTGGAGGACGTGGCGGACGCGGCCCTGTCCGTGGGCACGCCCGTGCAGCTCGCCCTGCCCGCGCTCCTGGCGCACGCGCCGCACTTCCAGCAAGCCCTCCTGAAACGCGTGAAGGGCAACCGGGAGCGGCTGATGGCGGCGCGCCCGGCGGACGCGGCCTGGGACGTGGTGCCCGCGCACGGCGGCTGGAGCGCGGTGCTGCGCATCCCCCGCGAGCCCGGCGAGGAGGCCACCTGCCTGCGGCTCCTCGACGAGGGCGTGCGCGTGCAGCCGGGCTACTTCCACGACTTCGGCGGCGGTGCGTACCTCGTGCTGTCGCTGCTGCCGACGCCCGAGGTCTTCACCGCCGCGCTCGCGCCGCTCGTGCGCGTGCTCTGCGCCTGACGCTGCTCAGTCCGCCGACGGGTTGATGAGCTGGAGCGTGCGGAAGCCGTTGGCCTCCACCTTGAACAGCTCGTAGGGCGACGGGGCCTCACCCGTGTCGTTGTTGAAGTCCAGCTCGCCGCTGGCGCCCTGCACGTTGATGCTCCGGCCATGGCGCAGGCTGTCTCGCGCGTTGGTGAACTGCACCGGGCCCAGTTGGTAGCTGGTCGCCGTCTGCCCCGCGGCGGGCGTCACCTTCGTGAGCCCCTCCGCGATGCGGGTGCCGGTGACAGGCTGCGGGTTGCCCAGGTCGTTGCCAATCGCGTACGCCGCGCCCAGCGTCACCAGGTACATGGCGTCATACGCGTGCGCGGTGAAGGAGAACTGCCCCGGGTCCACCTTGTAGGCGGTGGTGAAGCGGTCCGCGAAGAACTTGTAGGTGGGTTCCTGGGGCCGCGCCGACGCGGGCGCCGTGCCGTAGGAGCCGACGATCTCGCTCTTGCCCGCGCCCAGGTTCGTCAGCAGGGTGGGGTCCTTGCTGGCGTCGGTGAGGAACCACCGGTTGCCGTTGGCCATGGACACGCCCGCCGACACCGCCGCGGGCAGCAGCCGGGAGTTGTCCTCGGTGAAGCCCGCCAGCACCGTCAGGTCCGGCTTGAAGGCCACCAGCCGGTTCACCGCGCCCGCCACGTCGCTGTTGCGCTCGTACTGCGCGCCGTCCAGCTGCTTGGTGGTGAGCCTGCTCAACAGCGACGAATACAGGCCCTGGCCGTAGGTGTCGTTCACGTACGCCACGCCCACCTTGTTCGGCGACACGAACGTCGCGCCCGGATCATTGATGACCGTGGTGCCCCGGAGCACGTCCGCGATGACGCGGCCCTGGAGCGCGTCCGAGGGCGTGGTGCGCCACACCAGGCCCACCGTGCCGCCGTTCTTGTCCTCCAGCGAGGTGAAGGCCGCGCTGGTGGCCGTGTGGCTCATCAACAGCACGTTCTTCGGGATGGTGATGGAGCTGATGCCGATGGTCTGCGCGCTGCCCGCGCTGAACACCGCCACCGTCTTCTTGTCATCCACCAGCCAGCGCGCCTGCGTCTTGGCGTTCTCCACGTCCGCCTGCGTGTCGCAGACGTAGAGGACGAACTGCCGGCCGCCCACGCCCTCCAGCGAGTTCACCTCGTCCAGCGCCAGCTTCAGCCCGTTGAGGCGCTGCTGCTCAATCTCCGCGGAGCCGCTGCGGTTGGTGAGCGGCACCAGCGCGCCCAGGGGAATCGCGTTCGCCGCCGACGTGGCGCCAAACACCTGCCCGCACCCGGCCGGCTGCGGCAGGCAGAAGCCGGCGGTGCAGATGCTGTTGGTGCCGCAGTCACCGCTCGTGTCGCATTCGGACAGGCCCCCCGCCGTGGTGAAGCTGCACCCGGAGGTCAACAAGGCCATGCCCAACGTCATCATTCCCAGCGCGCGCATCAGAAGTGGACCTCCATGCCAGCCCCGACCCCGCGCGGCGCGAGCGTCACGCGGACCTCGCCCTGCGTGGGAGGGCCCTCTTTGGGATACAGGATGATGGCGGTGATGGCGCCCGCGATGCCCACGCCGAAGCCGATGTCCGCGAGCAGCGCCTTGCTGCGCGTGCTGTCCGCGTTCGTCTCCTTGGCCTCCAGCGTGGCCGCCTTGTCGAACTGATCGCGCGCGTCCCGGGCCTGCATGCCGAACAGCACGCCCGCGCCCACGCCCAGCACCGCCACGCCGCCCACCGCGAAGGCGCCAATGCGCTGGCGCTGGTAGGACTTCAGCGCGCGGTCGTACTCCGCCTGCCGCTGGCGCTGGCTGTCCTCCTCCGCGCGCCGGGCCGCCTGCTGCTCCTCCTCCGCCTGCCGCCGCGCCGCGTCCGCTTCCGCCTCCAGCCGCTTGCGGTCCGCGTCCGCCACCGCCTGCGCCTGGTCCTCGCGGTCCAGCTGCACCCGCAGCCGGTCGATGGCGCGGTTGCTGTTCTTCAGGAGCGCGGGGTCCGTCTCGTCGCTGGAGCTGGTGACGTACTGGCGGTACCAGGTCATGGCCTCGCGAGGCTCGCCCGCGTACTCCAGCGCCACGGCGATGTTGTAGATGAGGCGCGGGTGCGGCTGCTGCTCGTGCGCCTGCTTCAGCGTCTCCGCGGCCTCGCGGTACTTGCCCGCGTCGTACAGGCGCTTGCCTTCCTTCAGCAGCGACTGCACGTTGGGGCTCTTGGTCCCCCGCTGCGCCAGGGCCGAGCCCGGAGCCAGCGCGAGCGCCAGCGACAACACGAAAACCAGTCTCATGGGGCCGGGAGCCTAGCGCCGAACCCCCCGGGCGTCGAAGTGGCGACCCCCCAAATGCACCGGGGCCGCCCCCACCCCCTGTCTCCAGGAGGCGGCCAGGCGGCCCCGACGGGACTTCCCTCCGGCTTCAGCCGGCGATCAACCGTTCAGGCGGGAGATGAGCAGCTTGCGCTGCAGCATCAGGGCCTCGGGGGCCTTGGTGCCCAGCTGCTCGAAGAAGACCTCCTGGCTCTTGAGCTCGCTCTTCCACTCGTCCTCCTTGATGGAGGTGGCCTCGGCGACGGCCTCCTGGGACAGGTCCAGGCCCTCCAGGTTGAGGCCGTTGTCCTGGCGCGGCACCCAGCCCAGCAGCGTCTCCTGCGTGGGGACGCGGCCGTGGACGCGGTTCACGATCCACTCGAGGACGCGCATGTTGTCCCCGAAGCCCGGCCAGATGAACTTGCCGTTCTTGTCCTGCCGGAACCAGTTGACCTGGAAGATCTTCGGCAGCTGCGGGATGGACTTCTGCATGTCCAGCCAGTGCTGGAGGTAGTCACCCATGTGGTAGCCGCAGAAGGGCAGCATGGCCATGGGGTCGCGGCGCACCACGCCCACCTTGCCGGTGGCCGCGGCCGTCGTCTCCGAGCCCATGGTGGCGCCCAGGAACACGCCGTGGGTCCAGTTGAAGGCCTGGATGACCAGCGGGACGGTGTTGGAGCGGCGGCCGCCGAAGATGAGCGCGCTGATGGGGACGCCCATCGGGTCGTTCGCCTTGGTGCTCAGCACCGGGTTGTTGCTCATGGGGGCGGTGAAGCGGCTGTTCGGGTGCGCCGCCTTCTCCGCGCTGCCCTTCTTCCAGGGCTTGCCCTGCCAGTCCGTGAGCTCCTCGGGGACCTCGCCGTCCTTGCCCTCCCACCACACGTCGCCGTCGGCCGTGAGGGCCACGTTCGTGAAGAGGGTGTCCCTGGAGATGGTCTCCATGGCGTTGGGGTTGGTCTTGTTGTTGGTGCCCGGCACCACGCCGAAATAGCCGGCCTCCGGGTTGATGGCGTACAGCCGGCCGTCCGGGCCGGGGCGCATCCAGGCGATGTCGTCGCCCACCGTTTCGATCTTCCAGCCCTTGTACTCCTTGGGCGGGATCATCATCGCGAAGTTGGTCTTGCCGCACGCGGACGGGAAGGCGGCGGCGACGTAGGTCGTCTCACCCTTGGGGCTGGTGACGCCGAGGATGAGCATGTGCTCGGCCAGCCACCCCTCCTCGCGGCCCAGGTAGCTGCCGATGCGCAGGGCGAGGCACTTCTTGCCCAAGAGCACGTTGCCGCCATAGCCGGAGCCGAAGCTCCAGATGGTGTTGTCCTGGGGGAAGTGGCAGATGTAGCGGCGGTCCGGGTTCACGTCACCGGTGGAGTGCAGGCCGCGGTTGAAGTCGTCGCTGTCGCCCAGCATGTCCAGCGCGGCCTTCCCCATGCGGGTCATGATCCGCATGTTGAGGACCACGTAGTCGCTGTCCGTCAGCTCCACGCCAATCTTCGTGAAGGGGCTGCCCAGCGGGCCCATGGCGTAGGGCACCACGTACATCGTGCGGCCCTTCATGCAGCCTTCGAACAGGTGGCCCAGCTTCGTGTACGCGGCCTCCGGGTCCATCCAGTTGTTGGTGGGGCCCGCGTCCGTCTTGTTCGGCGTACAGATGAACGTGAGGTGCTCGACGCGCGCCACGTCGTTCGGGTTGGAGCGGTGCAGATAGCAGCCGGGGCGCGTCTTCGGGTTGAGCGGGATGAGCGTGCCGTCCTTCACGGCCTGCTCCGTGAGGCGCTGCTTCTCCGCCTCGGAGCCGTCGCACCAGACGATGCGGTCGGGCTGCGTCATCGCGGCCATCTTGGCAACCCACGCCAGCAGCGTGGGGTTCTTCGTGGGCGCCTGCTCGGTGGCGGCGGCCGCTTGCGTCGAAGCCATGGAAGTCTCCTCGGGGTGTTTCATGCGCGGATCTCCCGCGTACCGGTTCGGAAAAGGGGCGAAGACCCTACCAGCGGAAGAACATTTAACCTTCTGGAGCGGGGCCCCAAATGCAACCGACGTCCGGCAGTCAACCGGACTTTCGCCCGCTCTGGCCTAATTCCACTTATCAGCGCCCGGTCCCCCATCAGTAAACGGCGCGGTGCGGCATTCTCTGCCGGTGCGTCAGGGCGTGCCCAGGTTGGGGGCCCCCCATGTCCATCCTCATCGCCCTGGCCGTCCTCGCCGTCGCACTGTTCCTGTTTTCCATGGAGTCCATCCCGCTGGAGTTCAGCTCGCTGGCGGTGGTGTGCCTGCTGGCGCTGAGCGGGGTGCTGACGCCGGTGCAGGCGTTCCAGGGATTCAGCAACGACACGGTCATCTTCATCTTCACGCTGCTGGCGATGACGCAGGGGCTGGCGGCCACGGGGGTGGTGCAGATCATCGGGCAGCGGATGGCGTTCTTCGCGCGCTTCGGCCATCAGGTGTTCGTGCTGGCGATGATGGGCGTGGTGGCGACGTTCTCGTCGTTCATCTCCAACACGGTGACGACGGCGGCCTTCCTGCCGGTGGCGATTGGCGCCGCGCAGCGGGCGAAGGTGCCGCGCAGCAAGGTGCTGATGCCGCTGGCGTACGCCTCCATGCTGGGCGGCACGGTGCTCCTGTACGGCACGTCCACGAACCTGGTGGTGTCCGCGGAGCTGGTGCGGCGGGGGCTGCCGGGCATTGGCGTGGCGGAGCTGGCGCCGGTGGGGCTGCCGGTGGTGGTGCTGGGCATCGCGGTGGTGGTGCTGCTGGGGCGGTGGCTGCTGCCCTCGCGCGAAGGGAAGCCGGGGGCGGAAGGCTGGGCGATGCGCGACTACCTCACGGAGGCCGTGCTGTCGCCGGACTCGCGCTACCTGGGCAAGCCGCTGGCGGAGATCAGCGAAGGGCTGGGCCTGCGCGTGCTGGGCGTCATGCGCGACGGCGAGACGCGCTCCGCGCTGCCTTCCTACGTGTTGCAGGGCGACGAGCGGCTGGTGGTGGAGGGCAAGCGCGAGGACATCCTGCGGGTGAAGGCGCTGCAGGGCATCGAGCTGCGGCCGGACGTGCGGCTGTCGGACGCGGAGGTGGAGGGGCCGGAGTCACTGCTCGCGGAGGTGAGCGTGCCGCCCGGCAGCCCGCTCGTGGGGCGCAGCCTGAAGGAGACGCTGTTCGTGGAGCGCTTCGGGCTGGTGGCGCTGGCGCTGCACCGCAGGCCCGCCATCCAGCGGCTCACCAAGCTGCAGCTCTTGAAGCGCACCCGCGAGGAGCATTCGCTGTCCACGCTGCCCCTGTCGGTGGGGGACGTGCTGCTGTTGCGCGGCCCCCGCCAGCGGGTGGCGGAGCTGGCCCCGGGCACGACCCTGATGGTGCTGGAGGGGCACGAGTACGAGCCTCCTCGCTACGCCAAGGCGCTCCTGGCGGTCCTCATCTTCCTGGGCGCGCTCGTCGTGGGGTCGGTGGGGTGGGTGCCGCTGTCGGTGGCGGGGCTCACCGGCATGCTGGCGATGATCGCCACCGGCTGCGTGGACGCGCGCACCGCGTTCCGCGTGGACTGGCGGGTGGTGCTGCTCATCGGCTGCATGATGGCGCTGGGGCTGGCCATGGAGGTGAGCGGCGCGGGGAAGTTCATCGGGGACCACGTGGCCCGGCTGGGCGCGTATGGCGGCCCGCGCTCGGTGCTGGCGCTGCTGATGGTGCTGACCATCGTGCTGTCCGCGCCCATGAGCAACCAGGCCGCGGCGCTGGTGGTGCTGCCGGTGGCGCTCAACGCCGCCGCGCAGCTGGGCGTGGACCTGCGCCCCTTCGCCATGGGCGTCACGCTGGCGGCGAGCTGTTCGTTCATCACCCCGCTGGAGCCCAGTTGCGTGCTCGTCTACGGACCCGGGCACTACCGCTTCACCGACTTCTTCCGGCTGGGCACGCCGCTGACCGCGCTGCTGGTGGTCTTCCTCGTCTTCGCCGTGCCCCTGGTGTGGCCCTTCCACGCCGGGCCCTGAACGCGGAGCGCGCTCAGTGGATGGCGGCCCTGAGCCCCACGTCCGCCAGCACCTTCGACTCCTGGGCGAGCAGGTGTTGCAGGCGCGCGTCCACGCTGGCCTCGTCCCCGCCCGACGCGGTGACGGCCAGCCGGTGGAAGAGGGACTGGTGGCCGTCCTCGGACTGCGCCAGCTCCCCGTAGAAGCGGGCGAGCGCAGGGTCGGTGAGCCCTTCGGCGAGCAGGGACAGCCGTTCGCAGGAGCGCGCTTCGATGATGGCGGCGACGAGCAGCCGGTCCACGCGCCGCTCCGGGGCGGGGGTGCGCACGTGCTTCTGGAGCCCCTGCGCGTAGGGGTCGCCCGCGTCCTTGGTGAGGGTGAGGCCGCGCGCGGCCATCAGGTCCAGCACGCGCGCCAGGTGGGCGCTCTCCTCGCGGGCCAGCCGGGCCATCTGCGCGGGCAGGCCGGGCAGGTCCGGGTAGGCCTGGAGCATGGACAGCGCGTTGGCGGCGGCCTTCTTCTCGCAGTGGGCGTGGTCCACCAGCACCGCGTCGAAGTTCGCGAGCGCCAGCGGCAGCCAGCCGGGGTCCGTGGGCGCGTGGAGGATGACGGGGCCCGCTCCGGAGAGGGGACGGCGGGTGGGCGTGGGACGGCTCATGCGGGGCGCGACTGTAGGGCATCCGCCGGGCCCTGTGCGCACGCGTCGCGAGGCAACCACGGCCCGCCTCCCCGCCGACGGGCCGGCCGGCGCAGGGGAGGTCGGGGCCGCTTACGGCTCACAGCGGGGGGCGGGTGCCCTCCTTCGCGGCGATGAGGGTCACGACGTAGTCCTCGCCTTCCTGCGCCTCGCTGGCGACGAAGATGGCGCCCGGCCACGAGCGCAGGCCGCTCATCATGAAGGGGGCGCTGTCGGCCGCGCTCCGGTGCACCAGCTCCACGCGGCAGAGCGTGGCGCGGCAGTCCAGCGCCTTCACGCGGGAGTTGGAGGGCAGGTGCTGGCGCAGGGTCTCGTTGAGCGTCTGCGTGGCCTTGCCGCTCCAGTCGTTGTCCACCGGCTCGTTGGCGAAGGCGGTGAACACCCGCGTGCGCGACTCCTCGAACGACCCCGTCGGGGGCAGCTCGTCCGGGGGAGCGTCCGCGCCTGTGGCGTCGTCGCCGGGCGGGGTGGCCTTCGGCTGGGAGGGCCCGGGGCCGCGGGCCGTAGGGTTCTGCGCGCCATGGGTGCTCGCCCACATGCGCATGGCGGCCTCCGCGGCGGCGCGGCGATCGCCCTGGTTCGCGGTGGCGCTCGCCGAGGCCTGCCGCACCTGTTCCTTCAGCGCTGCCAGCTCCTGTTCGGACGTGCGCTGGTGGCCGAGGAAGGCGAGCAGCACGCCGACGACGGCGGCCGTGTTGAAGAGGGCGAGGAAGGTCTGGAGCCGGGAGGACATCGGGGCGCTCGCGGGAGGCTTCGGGTGGAGGGGATGGGCCGTGGCTCGACACGGCACCTTCCGCCGGAGGACGTCCTCCGGCGGAAGGTGGGAGAAGCGCGCGTCAGTCGATGCTGAAGCCGCCGATGACGCCGCCGGGCTGCAGGTTGCAGCGGAAGACGAGGGCGGTGTCCTCCCACACGTAGCGGTCGCCCGTGTTGAGGCTCTGCCACTGCATCGGGCCGGCCAGCGTGTACGTCGTCGCGCCCAGGTTCGAGCCGTTGCCCACGCCGTTCACGGTGGTCGTCTCACACCAGGTGTTGTTGCCGTAGAGGTACACGGACGTCGGGTGCCAGCCGACCGTCCACATCGGCACGGTGGCGGTCACCAGACGCGCCGTCGTGCAGTCGTTGCGGATCGCCGAGTAGCTCTGCACGTTCAGACAGCTCACGTCGCCCGCGAAGGACGCCTTGAACGCCGAGCCCGGGTAGTACTGCCACGCGCTCGCCGTGCCCGCGGTCAGCGCCACCACTCCGAAAGCACACACCTTCGCCAGCGTCTGGAAAGCCTTCATCGTCCTGCTCCCGTGAAATGCGGCGGTGATTGGGGCCGCCGGGCTCGCGGATGCCGCGCGCCACGCCTCCCAGGAGCAAGCGCCATGCCCTTCTTCAGGGCTGGCGTGTTTTCAGTTGCTTACGTGCCTTTTTGGCAATCCCCGTTGTTCCGGGGGCCACAGGCCGGTGTTGCCTGCGTGGCCCGGGGGGCAACAGGGGCCGCGCTAATCCACCAGCACGAGCCGCTGGGTGCGGCCGGCGTGGTAGCCCACCTTGCGCGCGATGCGGGCCATGCTCTCGTCGCGCTCGTCGATGCGCAGGGCCAGCCGGGGCAGCGAGGACAAGAGGTGCCGTGAAATCTGCCCCAGGCACAGCGTGGCGTGGCCCGCGCGGCGGCGGTCCGGCGGCGTGTACATGCCCTCCAGCTCCGCGCCGAACTGCGAGCGGCAGCCGATGTCCACCTTGAAGACGAGCGCGCCGTTCTCCTCCAGCACGTAGGTGCGGCGCTGGCGCACGCGCTGGAGGATGCGGGCCTCGTAGTGGGCGGGGTCCTCGGTGAGCGGATCGCGCTCCAGGATTTCGCGCACGTAGCCCTGGGCCAGGGGCACGAGGCGGGGCACGTCCTCCTCGCGGGCCAGGCGCAGGGTGGGGTTGGTGAAGGGGCCCAGGTCGTCCGCGGAGACGCTGAACAGCCGCTGGGTGCGCGACAGGCGCGGCTTGCCCTCACACAGGCTGCGCACGAGCGCGTCCACCGCGGACTTGTCCCCCACGGTGGCGCGCAGCTTCAGGGACGTGGCGAGCGCGTCCGCGATGACGCCCGTGGCGCTGGCGTCGCTGGCGCTGGGCACCACGAGCCCGCCCTCGCCGCCCACGAAGATGGCCGCGGTGAGGACGCCGCTGTCGAAGCGGCCGTGGAAGGAGAAGGCCGCCTCGCGCGCCGGGGCCGCGATGCCGAACTCCTCCAGCAACCCCAGCAGGTAGAGGTTGTGGACGGGGTCCTTCGCCAACAGCGCGCGCAAGGCGTCCGTGTGGGAAGGCACGAGCTGTTCGACGGTGACGGGCATGCGCGGGGGAAGGGGCCCGAACCTTATGCCCAACCCGACCTCACGGGCCAGCCTCCCCAGGTCCTGGGGGCCCCTGGGGCGGCGCGCGGAAGCGGAACGGGTACACGACCCGGGCCGTCCCCCCCAGCCGGGGCGCCGGGAACCGTGCGTCCAGGAGCGAGTCCAGCACGCACGCCTGCACCATCGGGTCGGGGAGGGTGCTGGAGACCAGCTCGCCCCGGTTCATCTTCCCCGCCTCGCCCTCGCCCTCCACTGTGAAGCGCAGCTTCACTTCCTGTGTGCCCGGGTTGCGCTGTGCGGCGTCCTCAAAACATTGCTGCACGAGCGGAGTCACTGACTGGAGCGCCAGGCGCAGGTCCTCCGCGTCGATGCGTCCGGAGGAGGACTCCACCTGCGGCTCCACCACCTCCACACGGCGCGGATCCGGAGCATCGGGGCCTCCGCGCGACGGCGGGG
>NZ_RAWG01000012.1 GCF_003611735.1 Corallococcus sicarius
CCCATGGTCCCCCCACCCGCGGCCCATCCGGCCCCCCATCCGATGGAGGAGGAGTGGTTGTGGGGATGGGACCCCACGCCCGGCATCGTGTCCGTGTGGGCGGAGCCTGACGGACGGGCCTTCGTGTGGAAGCGGCAGCCGGGGACCACCGTGCGGCTCCGCGAGAACGCGCGCTACCGGCCCTGGCTGCTGCTCGCGTCGCTCCAGGACCTGGAGCACCTGGGCGCGGGGCTCCTGCCGGAGGGCCCGTCGGCTGGAGCAGGCGCGGCGGGCGTCGTGACGTTCCGAGAGCTGGAGGGGCCGGGGGCGCTGCGCTACCTGGTGAGCGCGGAGGACGGCCGGGCGCTGGGGGCCGCGGTGCTCCGGGGCGCGTCAGCGCGGCTGGGCCAGCGGGTGGGCCACCTGCGCGACCTGGGCCCCCAGTCGGTGCTGGTGCTGCCCCCGGAGGAGCAATACCTGGTCGCCACCGGGCGCACGTACTTCCGCGACCTGGTGTTCGACGACCTGCGCCGCCTCCAGTTCGACCTGGAGACCACCGGCCTGGACCCGGCGAAGGACCGCATCTTCCTCGTCGCGCTGAGGGATCCGGAGGGCCGGACGGAAACACTGGAGGTGACGGCGGACGGCGACGCGGGCGAGGCGGACCTCCTGCGCCGGCTCGTCGCCCGCATCCGCGAGGCGGACCCCGACGTGGTGGAGAACCACAACCTGCACGGCTTCGACCTGCCCTTCCTGGACCAGCGCGCGAAGCGGCTGAACGTGCCGCTGGCGCTGGGACGCGCGGGCCTGCCGGGGTTGCGCCACCGGCCCTCCGCCCGGGGCGCCGCGCTCGGACGGGGCCCTGGAGGCCGCGAGGCGGACGCCATGCGCCGCGCGCGCTACACCGTGCCCGGCCGCGAGTTCATCGACACGCTGGACGCCGTGCGCCGGCACGACTTCTCCGCCCGCGACCTGCCCGGCCACGGCCTCAAGGCGGTGGCGAAGCACCTGGGGCTCGCGGGGCCGGAGCGCGAGCTCATCCCCGGCGCGCGCGTGTACGAAGTCTTCAGCAAGGATCCGGAGCGGGTGCGCCGCTACGCGTGCGACGACGTGAAGGAGGCCGCGGGGCTCGCGCACCTGCTGGGCGGCGCGGTGTTCGCGCTCGCGCGCATGGCGCCCCGGCGGTACGAGCGGCTGGCCGACGCGGGCCCGGCCACCGGCGTGCTGGATCCGCTGCTGGTGCGCGCGTACTTGAGGGCGGGCGCGGCGCTGCCCGCGCACGAGTCCGGCGACGGCACGTCCCACAGCGGCGCGGCGCTGCACCTGTTCGCCACCGGCGTCGCGCGCCACGTGGTGAAGGCGGACGTGGCCAGCCTCTACCCGTCGCTGATGCGCCAGTACCGCATCGGGCCGAAGCGCGACCGGCTGAACGCGCTGCTCGCGCTGGTGGACCGGCTGGTGGACCAGCGGCTGGACGCGAAGGCGAAGGCGAAGAAGGCCCCCCCCGGCTCCCCGGAGCGCCACACCCACGAAGCGCTCTCCGCGGCGATGAAGATCGTCATCAACTCCGCCTACGGCTACCTGGGCGCGGCGGGCCTCACGCGCTTCTCGGACGTGCACGCCGCCAACGAGGTGACGCGGCATGGACGCGAGGTGCTGGGCCTGCTGTGCCGCGAGCTGGCCGCGCGGGGCGTGACGCTGCTGGAGGCCGACACGGACGGCGTCTATTTCTCAGTGCCGGAGACGTGGACGGAGGTCGACGAGCGCCGGGTGGTGTCGGAGGTCGCGGCCCTGCTGCCGCCCCGCGTGCGCCTGGAGTTCGACGGGCGCTACGCCGCGATGCTGTCGCACGAGCCCAAGAACTACGCGCTGCAACCCTACGCGGGCCCCCTGCTGCTGCGCGGCGTGGCGTTCCGCTCCAGCCGCGCGGAGCGCTACGGAGAAGACTTCCTGCGCCGTGCCGTCCAGCACCTGCTCGACGGCGACGTCAGCGCCGTGCGCGACACCTACGTGGACATGGTGATGGCGCTGCGCAGGCGCCGCGTGCCCACCTACGAGGTGACGGCCCAGGTGCGGCTGACGAAGGCGCCCGCGCAGTACCTGTCCACGCGCAAGCAGCGGCGCGAATTGCCCTACGAAGCCCTGCTCACCAACGGCCGCGAGCACTGGTCCCTGGGCGAGCGCGTGCGCATCTACCGCGCCACCGGAGGCCGCGCGGGCCTGCTGCCGCAACCGGAGGCCGAGGACGCAGAGCCCACGCCCCGCACCGCGCATGGCGCCCCGGCCGGCGAGGATCCGCGCGACTACGACGTCGAGTACTACGTGCGGCTGCTCAAGGACTCCTTCGCGGCCCGGCTCGCGCGCGGGCTCGGCGCGGAGGACTTCGCCACGGTGTTCGCGGATCCCGAGCAACCCTCGCTCTTCACCGCGTCGCTCGCCGACGCGCGGCCCGTGCTCAACGTGGTGCGCCAGCCCACAGGCCCGGAGTTCGGAGAGGCCACCGAGCACACCGAGCAGAACGAGGACGCCGACGTCGCTCCGTGAAAGTCGTTGGGACTCCGCGCTTCTCACCGTGATTGGAACCTTGGCGTGTCCCGGTTCCAGGGAGAGTCGCGGGGTGGCTTCTGCTACAGTGCGTCAACCTCGATGGCCTTCCCGTTGATGACCCGTCCCACGCCCCGCGCGCTGGTGGTTCCCAGCACCGTGGCGCTGCTGCTGCTGCTCCCCTTCCCCATCTACTGGAGCGCGGTCATCCACCGGTATGGCCTGCGCGACGACTACGCCATCCTGCGCGAGGCGCGCGAGGAGCCGGGGAAGATTCTACGCGTCTGCGCCGCGCAGGGCCGTCCGCTCTACGGCTGGATGCTGGAGGTGTCCGCGCGCGCGGCGGGAGGCATTGACGGGCTGACGGGGCTGCGCCTGCTGGGGGTCGCCGGGCTGGGCGTGCTCGCGGCGGCGGTCTTCCTGATGCTGCGCAAGGAGGGCTGGCGCCCCACCTCCGCGGCGCTCCTGGCGGGGTTCCTGACGCTGACGCCGTCCGCGCAGGTCATCGCCAACTGGGGCATCTGCTGGCCGCAGGCGGTGGCGCTGATGCTGGGGCTGACGGCGTTCGCGCTCGCCCGTCGCGGCATCGGAAGTCCGCAGGCGCCCGCGTCGCATCCGGGGCGCTGGTCGTTGGGCGCCGTGGTGGCCATGGCCGCCGCGACGCTCATCTACCAGGTGAGCGGGCTGTTCTACGCGGTGCTGCTGGCGGCGGCGCTGGTGGTGCGGCGCGACACGTCGCTGAAGGACACCGCGCGCTGGATGGCGAAGCACCTGTGGGTGATGGGCCTGGGGCTGGTGCTCGCGTACCTCATCACGAAGGTGATGTTCGCCACGGGCGTCTTCACGCCCTCCACGCGGATCGTCTTCGAGAAGCACTGGGTGGACAAGACCCTCTGGGCGCTCACGCACGTGTTCCCCAACGCGCTCGCCCTGTCCGCGCTCAACGAGACGCTGGGCGGCGACATGGACGGCTACTGGTCCATGGTGGTGCTGACGCTGACGCTCCTGGGCCTGGGCGTCGCCGTGGAGGGACGCCGCTCGGGGCTCACCGGCGTGGGGCGCTGGCTGCTGGCGCTGGTGACGCTGTCGGCCGCGGCGTACTCGGTCAGCTTCCTCGCCGGAGAGCGCTGGCCCACCTACCGCACGCTCAACGCGCTCACCGGCGTGTGGGCCGTCTTCTTCGCCGCGTCGCTCGTGAACCTGGGCACCGTCTGGCCCCGGCATGGGCCGCGGCTGGCCACGCTGCTGCTCACCGCGTTCGTGGCCGTGAGCGCGCTGCTCGCGCACCAGCAGTCCCTGGAGCTGTTCGCGCGGCCCCAGGGCCGGGAGCTGGCGCTGATGGAGGAGGGCGCGAGCCTCGTCGTGCCCGCGCAGAAGCCGCGCGTCTTCGTCCTCACCGCGAAGCAGACGGACTCCTCCGCTCCGTTCCGCTACCTGGACGAGTTCGGCTCCGTGTCCGTGGACTCCGAGTGGGTGGCCAAGGAGATGCTCAAGGCGCTCGTGAAGGAGCGCTTTCCCCGCGAAGCGGACGTCAGCGGCCTCTACCGCTTCGCCGCCGGCCCCATCGCCCCGGAGCCGCGTCAGTACGACATCCTCATCGACATGCGCAGGCAGCACGTCCACGCCACGCGCCCCGTCGTCCAGCAGCCCCGCTGATCTCGCGCGCCAGCGGACCGCCGCGTGCCGGGATGAAGCGTCCGGTGCCGGAGGTTGCAGGCTTCACGCGGTGGGGTTCACTCCACCGTGGGAGCCTCCCCTGCCCTGCGCAGGACCTCCCACCCGGATTTCCGGGGAGACGTGTGGAGGAGTGGCTTCCCCGACCTCTCTCACGTCGATGTGTGCAGGTTGGGCCCCACCCGGGGCGTGAATCCGGGTAATGAACCCGTCACGGATGTCGCCAGTGCTCCTGCCCCTCCTTCCGCCTCCGCGAGCCTCGAAGGTCGCCCCGTCCCGCGCCGCGGAAGGACGCCCGGGCTCGCCCCGGACAGAGGGGACTGGCCTCGATGCCGGCTGAACGTCCGGCGCGACACGACTGGGTGTACCTGGGCACGGACTGGGCCCATCACCTGCGCTCCCCGCCAGGCCCGGACGTCCTGCGGCAGGTGACGGAGTGGCGGGAGCACGGCCGTCCCTTCGCCGTGGCGCGCCAGGACCTTCTGGACCAGGACGACGAGCTGCGGCTGGGCCTCACCCTGCCCGACCGCCGTCACCTCGCGCTGCACGTGGGCCTGCCGGCGGTGGAGCGCTGGATGCCGCCTCCCACGCTGAATGAGACGCGCGCCACGGCGCCCGAGGCGTGGCGCTCCGCGATGGAGGACGTCGTCGCCCTGGGCGCCGCGCTGGACCTCACGGTGCGGGTGTTCGGTTCACTGGCCTGGCAGCACCGCTCCGGCGTGTCCTTCCTGCGGCCGATGTCGGACGTGGACCTGCTGTTCTCCCCCGCCCACTGGTCCGACGTGGAGCGGCTGCTCTTCGGGCTGGAGGCGGTGTCGCGCCGCCACTCGGTGGTGCGGCTGGACGGCGAGGTGGTGCTGCCCGACGGCGGCGCGGTGTCCTGGCGCGAGCTGGCGCTGGAGCCGGAGCGCATCTGGGTCACCGGCCCCCGCGGCGCGAGCCCCCGCACCCTCCGGGAGCTGCGCGCGCTGTTCCCCGCCGAGCCCTGACTCCAGTTGCCCGTCACCCCCAGGGGAGGGCCGCACGTCGGGGAGTGAATAGGGAGCCGTGCTGGACGTCCCAGGCCGCGGCAACGACCCGTCTTCGCGTGTCGTTCCGAATCATCCGGAAGGGTTTCTTCCGACCTGCGGGGGGCGGGGGATGGGCCACCCCCCTGGACAAACCTGCAAGACCCTGAACGCCGAGGCTCGCGTGCGCGTTTCTCCAGCAAAAGCAGCCCCTTGCTGGGGACGCCGGGCAGGGCACAGGACAACCCCCCGCCTGCACGCTGGCTCGGGTCGGGCGCCCAATTGTCACCCTGTGGATGGTTTGCTAAAGGTTGCCATTGGGAGCGCTTGGGGCCTCCCCGTCAAGATGATGGGATTCACCATTCAGCGCTGGGCCGCATGGGCCCCTGGCCTCGTGGAGCCGGCCGCCTGGGAAGCCTGGCTCACGAAGCCCCACGCCCTCCCGGCCGAAGGTACGCCCGCGCTGACGGAGATGCCCGCGATGATGCGCCGCCGGGTGGACCGGCTGGGGCGCATCGCGTTGCAGGCCTCCTATCAGGCCCACGTGGCCGCCCCCGACGCGCCGGTGCTCTTCGCGTCGCGCTACGGGGACCTGGGCCGTTCGGTGGAGCTGCTCACGCAGCTGGCGCGCTCGGAGCCGCTGTCGCCCACGTCCTTCAGCCTGTCGGTGCACAACGCCATCGGCGCGCTCTACTCCATCGCGCGCGGGGACGCGTCCTCCTACAGCGCCATCGCCGCGGGCGAGGAGACGGTGGAGGCCGCGTTCACGGAGGCGTGCGGCCTGCTGGCGGACGGCGTCCCCCGGGTGATGGTCGTCCTCTACGACGAGCCCGTGCCGGCGCCCTGGCAGCACTTCTCCGAGTCCCTGGAGTTCCCGCGCGCCTGGGCCTGTCTGCTGGCCGCCAGCACGGGCGCGGACGCCATCCACCTGGGCTGCCATGCCGGTGCGCGGGCCGTGGCGGCTCCCGAGGCTCCGGAGACTCCGGAACCGGGCGGACTGCCGGCGGACCTGCGCGCCCTGCGCTTCCTGGTGACGGGCGCCGCGCGGGCGTCGCGGTGGGAGCACCCGGTGGGCGCTCGACACTGGCGGTGGGAACGTCATGGTTGAGAGGCTCGAGCGCGCCTGGCGCATCTTCGCGACCGGACTGTCCTTCGCCACGTTCGGGCTGGGTGGGCTGGCGCTGCGCCTCATCTACTTCCCGCTGCTCCAGCTGTTCGTGCGCGAGCCCGGGCGGCAGACGCGGCTGGCGCGGCTGGCGGTGCACCACTCGTTCCGCTTCTTCGTGGGCTACATGCGCTTCCTCGGCGTGCTGCGCTACGAGCTGGAGGGGGTGGAGAAGCTGTCGCGCTCCGGGCTGCTCATCCTGGCCAACCACCCGACGCTCATCGACGTGGTGTTCCTCATCTCGCTCGTGCCCAACGCGGACTGCGTGGTGAAGGCGAGCCTGGCCAACAACCCGTTCATGCGCGGCCCCATCCGGGCGACGCGCTACCTGTGCAACGACTCCGGGCCCGGGCTCATCCAGGACTGCATCGCGTCCGTGAAGGCCGGCAACAACCTCATCATCTTCCCGGAGGGCACGCGCACGCCCGTCCGCGGGCCCATGCAGCTGCAGCGCGGCGCCGCCAACATCGCGGTGCGCGGCCCCTGCGACATCACGCCCGTCACCATCCGGGTGTCTCCGAGTGGCCTCACCAAGGGCGTCCCCTGGTGGAAGGTGCCCGAGCGCCCCATGCACTTCATCATCCGCGTGGAGGACGACATCCGCGTGTCGCCCGAGGACGCGGACGCGGGCGAAGCGGCGAAGGCCGCGCGCCAGCTGACCACCCGTTTGCACGACCATTTCTCCCGGGAGAGCCAGGGCCATGCTGGAGCTTGAACACGAAATCAAGCGTCTGGTCATCGAGACGCTGAACCTCGAGGACCTCACGCCGAACGACATCGACCCCGCCGCGCCGTTGTTCGTGGAGGGGCTGGGGCTCGACTCCATTGACGCCCTGGAGCTTGGCCTGGCGCTGCAGAAGTCCTATGGCGTCGTGCTCGCGAGCGACTCCAAGGAGAACCGCCGCCACTTCGCCAGCGTGCGGGCCCTCGCGGATTTCGTCAGCACCCACCGCACCAAGTCCTGATGCCTATGAACCAAAGCGGAGCCGTCATGACCAAGTCCGAGCTGTTCGAGCGCCTGAGCGCCATCCTGCAGGAAACCTTCGACATCGAACCGTCGCGCATCATCCCGGAGGCGCGGCTGCACGATGACCTCGACATCGACAGCATCGACGCCATCGACCTGCTGGTGCGCCTAAAGCCCGTCGCCGGCCAGCGCGTGCCGCCGGAGGTGTTCCGCTCCGTGCGCACGCTGCAGGACGTGGTGGACGCGCTGCACGGCCTGCTCGGCAGCGACTCCGCCGCCGCGTGAAGCGGCTGCGTCCGGTGTTGTTGGGGCTCTTGAGCCTCGCGTACCCGCCGCTCGTCTATCTGGGCCTGGGCCACTTCGAGCCCCGCTGGATGGCGCTGCCCCTGGCGGGCATGGCGGTGGTGCGCGCGGTGGCGACGCGGGAGAAGATGTGGCTCGCGGCCGCCGTGGGGGCGCTGGTGCTGGCGGGGTCCAGCATGCTGGGCAACCACGCGCTGCCCTTGAAGCTCTACCCGGTGCTGGTGAACAGCGTGCTGCTCACCGTCTTCGCCACCAGCCTCGCCTATCCGCCCAGCGTGATTGAGCGACTGGCCCGGCTGCGGGAGAAGGACCTGCCGCCCTCGGGCGTGGCGTACACGCGCCGCGTGACGCAGGTGTGGTGCGGCTTCTTCGTCCTCAACGGCGGCCTCGCGCTCGGGACCGCGCTCTGGGCGAGCGACGCCACCTGGGCGCTCTACAACGGCCTCGTCGCCTACGGCCTCATGGGCCTGCTCTTCGCCGGCGAATGGGTGGTGCGGCAGCGGGTGCGCGCACGGCACGTCCATGGCTGAGGCGCTCGCGCTCGAAGACCTCCTCGTCCACGGCCGTCCTCCGGGTCACCCCGTGGCCCGCCGCGACGAGCAGCTGCTGGACTTCGCCGCGCTCCAGGCCCGGGCCGCGGGCTGGCGCGCCGCCTTCCACGCGCACGGAGGCCTGCGGCACGCCCTCTTCCTGGAGGACACCTTCGACTTCGCCGCCGCGCTCCTGGGCGCGTGGCACGCGGGCGTGTGCGTCTACCTTCCCGCCGACGCGCGGCCCGCCACGCTGGACGCGCTCAGGGCCCACGTACACGGCTTCGCGGGCAGGGGCCCGGCGGGCCTGACGCCCCTCACGCCCGTGCCGGATGCCGTCGCGGACTTCCGTCCCCTGTCGCCGGACCTGGCCGCGCTGGTCGTCTACACGTCGGGCTCCAGCGGGGAGCCCACCGCCATCCCCAAGCGGCTGTCGCAGCTGTCCCGCGAGGTGGCGACGCTGGGGGCGCTGTTCGACGCCGAAGCCGGGGACGCGCCCGTGCTCGCCACCGTGTCGCACCAGCACATCTACGGACTGCTGTTCCGGGTGCTGTGGCCGCTGGCGTCGGGCCGGCCCTTCGATGCGCACGGGCTGCCCTACCCGGAGGACATCGTGGCCGCGCTCAAGGCGGCGGGGCCCGCGCTGCTGGTGGCGAGCCCCGCGCACCTCAAGCGGCTGCCGGCCTCGCTGGACTGGGCCGCGGTGCGCGGGAACCTGCGCGGCCTGTTCTCCTCGGGCGGGCCGCTGAGCCCCGAAGCGCTCCAGGCCTGCCGCGACCTGCTGGGTCGGGCGCCGGTGGAGGTCTACGGCAGCTCTGAAACGGGAGGCGTCGCGTGGCGCAGGCGGGACACCGACGACGCCGCGTCGTGGCGGGTGATGCCGGGCGTGGAGGTGCGCGCCGGCTCCGGTTCCGGTTCCAGCTCTGGCTCCCCTGACGACGACGTGCTCGCCGTCCGCTCGCCCCACCTGGACCTGGCCGAAGGCGCGTGGTTCACGACGGAGGACCGGGCCCGGGCCGTGCCCGGCGGCTTCGAGCTGCTGGGGCGCCGCGACCGGCTGCTCAAGCTGGAGGAGAAGCGCGTGTCGCTGAGCGCCATGGAGCGGGCGCTGGTGGACGGGGGGCTTCTGCGCGAGGCGCGGGTGCTGCCCCTGGCGGACGGCCACCGGGTGACGCTGGCGGTGGTGGCGGTGCCGGACGCGGAGGGCTGGCGACTCCAGGAGGCAGGGGGCAGACGCTCCCTGAGCCAGGCGCTGCGCGAGAAGCTGGCCCCGCATTTCGAGTCCAGTGCCTTGCCGCGCCGGTTCCGATATCTGGAGGCCATGCCGGTCAACCCGCAGGGCAAATCCACCGAAGCGGCGCTCGCCGCCCTCTTCGACCCCAGGCGTCCTCCCTTCCACGTGCTGGAGCGCACGGCCGAACGCGTGCTGCTGTCCGTGGAGGCGCAGGCGGGCTCGCCCTACTTCGACGGGCACTTCCCCGGCACGCCCATCCTGCCCGGCGTCGTGCAGTTGGAGTGGGCGCTGCTGCTGGGGCGGGAGCACTTCGCGCTGCCGCCGGACTTCCTGCGGATGGAGACGCTGAAGTTCCAGCAGGTCATCCCGCCCGACACGCGGCTGACGCTGGAGCTCACCTGGGCGGCGGAGTCCGGACGGCTGGGGTTCAAGTTGACGTCGGACGCAGGCGCCCACGCCAGCGGCCGCATCGTGTTGGGTGGAGGGGTGGGATGAAGGTCTGCGCGGTCATTCCGGTCTACAACCACGGCGAGGCCGTGGGCGCGGTGGTGAAGGCCGTGCGCGGCCATGGCCTGCCGTGCGTGCTGGTGGACGACGGCAGCGAGCCCGGCTGCGCGGCGGTGATGGACGGGCTCGCGCGCGAGGACAGCGCTGGCGTGGAGGTGGTCCGCCTGCCCCAGAACGAGGGCAAGGGCGGCGCGATGATGGCGGGCCTGCGCGCGGCGAAGGAGCGCGGCTACAGCCACGCGCTTCAAATCGACGCGGACGGCCAGCACGACGCCAGCGACATCCCGCGCTTCCTGGAGCTGGCGAAGGCGAGCCCCGACACGCTCGTGTGCGGCACCCCCGTCTACGACGAGTCGGTACCCAAGGGCCGGCTGTACGGCCGCTACGCCACGCACATCTGGGTGTGGATCAACACGCTGTCGTTCGCCATCCGCGATTCGATGTGCGGCTTCCGCGTCTATCCGCTGGCGCCCACCGTGGCGCTCATCGACTCGGTGCGCATCGGCAAGCGGATGGACTTCGACGTGGAGGTGCTGGTGCGCCTGTTCTGGCGCGGCATGCGCATCCTCAACCAGCCCACCAAGGTGCGCTACCCCACCGACGGCATCTCCCACTTCGACGTGCTCTGGGACAACGTGCGCATCTCCGGCATGCACGCCCGGCTCTTCTTCGGGATGCTGGTGCGGCTGCCCCTGCTCCTGTGGCGGAAGGTGGCGAGATGAAGTCCCGCCACTGGGCGGAGATGGGGGAGACGACCTTCGTCGCCGGCATCTGGATCCTCTATTGGGTCCACCGGCTGCTGGGCCGCTGGCCCTTCCGCGTCTGCCTCTACCCGGTGGTGTTGACGCATTGGCTCAGCCGGCCGCTCTTGCGCCAGGCGTCGCTCCAGTACCTGGACCGGCTGGAGGCCGCGACGGGGGCGCTGGGCCACAAGCCCCACTGGCGCGACAGCGTGCGCCACGTGGTGGCCTTCGCGGAGACGATGCTGGACAAGCTGCTCGCCGTCAGCGGGCGCTACCGCTTCGAGCGCGTGCGCACCGAAGGGCGCGAGGAGTTCTACGAGGCGGCGAAGGCGGGCCGGGGCGGCGTCATCGTCACCGCGCACATGGGCTGCCTGGAATTGTGCCGTTCCATGGCGGAGCGGCGCGGCGAGGTGAAGCTCAACATCCTGGTGCACACGCTGCACGCGGAGCAGTTCAACCGCCTGCTCAAGCGCCTCAACCCGGAGAACGACTTCCGGCTGATGGAAGTCACGGACATGGGCCCGGCCACCGCCGTCGCCCTGAACGAGCGCGTGGAGGCCGGCGAGTTCGTGGTCATCGCGGGCGACCGCATCCCGGTGAATGCCAGCCAGACCGTGCGCGTCGACTTCCTGGGCCACTCCGCGCCCTTCCCCGTGGGTCCCTACGTGCTGGCGTCGCTGCTCAAGTGTCCGCTGTACCTGCTCGGGTGCATCCACGAGGGGGACGGCTACACCATCCACTTCGAGCGGCTCTTCGAGCGCGTCGTCCTTCCCCGGGGCAAGCGCGAGGCCGCGCTCACCGACTGCGCGCGCCACTACGCCGGCCAGGTGACGGCGCTCCTCAAGCGCGCGCCCTACGACTGGTTCAACTTCTTTCCCTTCTGGGATCAGGTGAATGTCTCCGCGAAGCCCCCCACTCTCTGACCTTCCCGTGCGGTTCGACGGCGGACGGCTGACCCTCGAGGACGTGGGCGCGCTGGCGCGGCGTGAGCGCCCCGCCGAGCTGGGCATCGCCCCCGCCTTCCGCCAGCGCATCGCGAAGGGCGCCGCGTTCCTGGACCGGCTCCTGGCGGAGGACGGCGTCATCTACGGCGTCACCACCGGCTACGGCGACTCCGTGACGGTGTCCATCCCGCCCGCGCTCGTCGCGGAATTGCCGCACCACCTCTACACGTACCACGGCATCGGCGCGGGCCGGTTCCTCACGCCCGAGGAGACGCGCGCGGTGCTGGCCACGCGGCTGGCTTCGCTGTGCCAGGGCTTCTCCGGCGTGGGCGTGCCGCTGCTCACCCAGCTGGAATTGCTCCTCCAGCACGACGTGCTGCCCATGATTCCCGCCGAGGGCTCCGTGGGCGCGAGCGGCGACCTCACGCCCCTGTCCTACGTGGCGGCGGTGCTGTGCGGCGAGCGCGACGTGTGGCACCGGGGCGAGCGGCGTCCCGCGGCGCAGGTGCTTTCGTCGCTGGGGATTGCGCCGCTCAAGCTGCGGCCGAAGGAGGGGCTGGCCATCATGAACGGCACCGCCGTGATGACGGCCCTGGCGTGCCTGGCGTGGGAGCGGGCGGAGTACGTGTCCCGGCTGGCCACGCGGCTGACGGCGTTCAACGTGCTGGCGAGCGCCGGCAACGCGCACCACTTCGACGAGACGCTCTTCGCGGCCAAGCCCCACGCGGGCCAGCAGCGCGTGGCGGCGCGGCTGCGCGCGGACCTCGTGTCGGACCGGCCGTCGCGCAACGAGCAGCGGCTCCAGGACCGGTACTCGCTGCGGTGCGCGCCGCACGTCATCGGCGTGCTGGAGGACGCGCTGCCCTTCTTCCGCACGCAGATTGAAAACGAGCTGAACAGCGCCAACGACAACCCGCTCATCGACCCCGACGGCGAGCGCGTGCTGCACGGCGGCCACTTCTACGGCGGGCACATCGCCTTCGCCATGGACGGGCTGAAGACGGCGGTGGCCAACGTGGCGGACCTGTTGGACAGGCAGCTCGCGCTGCTCGTGGACCCGCGCTTCAACCACGGGCTGCCCGCCAACCTCTCCGCGTCCACGGGCCCAAGAGCGGCCATCAACCACGGCCTCAAGGCGGCGCAGATCAGCGTCTCCGCGTGGACGGCGGAGGCGCTCAAGCAGACGATGCCCGCGTCCGTCTTCTCCCGCTCCACCGAGTGCCACAACCAGGACAAGGTCAGCATGGGCACCATCGCCGCGCGCGACTGCCTGCGCGTGCTGGAGCTGACCGAGCAGGTGGTGGCCGCGATGCTCATCGCCGCCCGGCAGGGCGTCACCCTGCGCCAGCGGTTGGACCCGGACGCGAAGCCCGGCCCCGCGCTGGCCCGGATGCAGGCGGACCTGGAAGCGCGCATCCCGCTGCTGGTGGAGGACCGCGCGCTGGATGGGGAGCTGCAGGCGCTGCTCGTCGCCATCCGCCGTCGGGAGTGGAGCCTGCATGAAGCCTGACCTGAGCTGCGAAATCGAAATCGAACCGCCGTTCCACGACTTCGACATGATGGAGATCGTCTGGCACGGCCACTACGTGAAGTACCTGGAGCTGGCGCGCTGCGCGCTGATGCGCCGCTTCGACTACGACTACCCGCAGATGCGCGAGTCAGGCTACGGCTGGCCCGTGGTGGACATGCGGCTGAAGTACGTGTCGCCCATCTCCTACAAGCAGAAGATCATCGTGCGCGTTGAGATCACCGAGTGGGAGAACCGGCTGCGCTTCGACTACGTGCTGCGCGACGCGGCCACCGGGCGCAAGGTGAACCAGGCCCACACCCTCCAGGTGGCGGTGTCCCTGGCCACGGGGGAGATGCAGTTCGTCTGCCCGGAGATCCTCTGGAAGAAGCTGGGAGTGTGGCCCGAATGAAGCCCCTCGTCCTGGTGGCCTGCCTGCTGATGGGCCTGAGCGCCCACGCCGCGGACCTGGTGAAGGACGTGCGCGCGCGGCTGGTGGACGCGCCGCTCGTGCGCGGGAAGTTCGAACAGAAGAAGACGGTGGCGGGCTTCAAGAAGCCGCTGGTGTCGAAGGGGGACTTCCTCCTCGCCCGCGACCAGGGCGTGCTCTGGAACACGCGCACGCCCTTCGCCTCCACGCTGACGCTCACGCGCAAGTCCCTGAGCGCCGAACAGGGCGCGGGCGGCGCGGCCTACCACCTGGACTCCACGAAGGAGCCAGCGCTGGCGGCCATGAATGAGCTGCTCTTCGCGCTGCTCGCGGGTGACGTGGCCACGCTCCAGCAGCGCTTCAAGGTGGAGGGCGCGCTGGTGGGCCCCACCGGTTGGAAGCTGGAGCTGACGCCCACGGACGCGGGGCTCGCGCGCGTCTTCAAACACATCCGCATGGAGGGCGACGGGTACGTGCGCCAGGTGCACCTGGAGGAGACCCGCGGGGATTCCAGCGTCATCCTGTTCGACGCGCTGGCCCAGACGCCGCCACCGGATGCCACGGAAGCCGGGCGCCTTGGCAAATAGGCTGGCCATCCTCTGGGCGCTGGTCGTCCTCGCGGTGGGCGTGCACCAGGTGTCCTTCTGGCGCGGGGCCCACCTGGACACCGACGTGCTCGCGCTCCTGCCGGAGGATGAGCAGGCGCCGGAGGTGGACGCCGCCACGCGCAGGCTCGCGGACGAGGCCGGCCGGCAGGTGGTGCTGCTGGTGGGCGCGAAGGACTGGACGGCCGCGCAGCAGGCGGCGGACGCGGCCACCCAGGCGCTGGGACAGTCCGGCGATGTGCTGGAGCCCGCCGTGGTGGACACGTCCGCGCTCGACCAGGCGGTGGACTTCTACCGGCCTTACAGAGACCGGCTGCTCACGCCCTCGCAGCGGCAATGGCTCACGCGGGCGACGCCGGACGAGTTGGGCGGCACGGCGCTGATGAAGCTGTACCAGCCCGCGGGCGCGCAGCTGACGGACTGGAACGTGGATCCGCTGGGGCTGTGGCCGGACTGGTGGCAGGCCCGCGCGGCGGAGACGTCCGCGCGGCCTCGCGACGGGCGCCTGTGGCTGTCGGGCGAGGGGCGCGAGTGGGTGCTGCTCACCTGGAAGAGCAAGGTGTCCGCCTTCGCGCTGGGAGACGGCGCGCGCGTCACCGCCGCGGTGGAGCGGGCGCGCTCGCGCGTGGAGACGGCGGTGCCCGGTGGACGGCTGGTGGCCGCGGGCGTGCCGCTGTACGCGGAGGCCGCCGCCGCCCAGGCGAGCTGGGAGATGTCCACCATCGGCTTCGGCTCGCTCGCGGCGGTGCTGCTGCTGGTGTGGCTGACGTTCCGGTCGCTGCGCCCCATCCTGCTCGTGGGCGTGTCGCTGCTGTTGGGCTGCGCGGTGGCGCTCACGGTCACCGCGCTCCTCTTCGACCGCGTGCACCTGCTCACGCTGGTGTTCGGCTCCAGCCTCGTGGGCGTGGCGGAGGACTACGGCTTCCACTACTTCGCCGCGCGCCAGGGCAAGGCCCCTTCGGAGCGCGGCCCGGTGATGCGCTCGCTCCTGCCCGGCATGGCGCTGGCGCTCATCACCAGCGTGGTGGCGTACCTCGCGCTGGGCGTCGCGCCCTTCCCCGGCTTGAGGCAGATGGCGGTGTTCTCCGCCGCGGGCCTCACCGCCGCGTTCCTCACGGTGGTGTGCTGGTTCCCGTCCCTGGACCGGGGCGCCCTGCCCGTCACCGCCTTCTCCGAGCGCTTCTCCGCTTCCATCACCCGCTGGCCGCGCGTCACGTCCACCCGGGGCTGGTGGCTGACGGGCGCGGGGCTCGCGGTGCTCGTGGCCGTGGGACTCTTCCGGCTGAAGCCCCAGGACGACCTGCGCCAGTTGCAGGGCGCGCCCCCGAACCTCATCGCCGACCAGCGCGAGCTGGGGCGCCTCTTGGGACTGCCCAGCCCCGCGCAGTTCTTCCTCGTGGAGGGGGACAGCGACGAACAGGTGCTGGCGCGCGAGGCGGCGCTGAAGCAGCGGTTGGATCCGCTCGTTACCCAGAAGGTGTTCGCGGGCTACCGCGCCGTGTCCGACTGGCTTCCCTCCGAAGCCCAGCAGCGCGAGGACGCGGCCCTGAGCGCTCGCGCGGAGGCGCAGGCCGTGGCCGCCGTCGCCGCCTCCACGGGCGAGGCCCCCACGCGCGCCGCGTTCGCGCAAACGCCGCTCACCCCCTCTCGCTTCCTCGCCGGGCCCGCCGCCTCCGCCATCCGGCAGCAGTGGCTGGGGACGCTGGGCGCCCGGCAGTACAGCGTCCTCATGCTGCGCGGCCTCAACGACCCGAAGGTGCTGCCCCGGCTGGAGGCCGTCGCGCAGGGGCTGGAGGGCATCCGCTGGGTGGACAAGACGGCGGAGATCTCCGGCCTGCTCGGACGCTACCGGCGCATCATGGGCGGGCTCATCGCCGCGGGCTACATCGCGGTGCTGCTCACGCTCATGGCCCGCTTCGGGCGCCAGGCGTGGCGCGCGTGGCTGCCGTCCGTGCTGGGCACGCTCCTCACGCTCGCCCTCTTCGGCTGGGTGGGCGCGCCCCTGCAGCTCTTCACCGTGCTGGGATTGGTGCTGCTGCTGGGCATGGGCGTGGACTACGGCATCTTCCTTCTGGAGCACCCCGGTGACGGCTCCGCGTGGCTCGCGGTGGCGCTGGCCGGCGTGAGCACGCTCCTGTCCTTCGGCCTGCTGGCGCTGTCGGCCACGCCGGCCCTTCGCTCGTTCGGTCTCGCCATGCTGCTGGGCGAGGTCACCATCTGGATCCTCACCCCTTGTTTCCGACTCCCAACCAGGAAAGCCACACCTTGAAAACTGAATCGGCGGACATCCTCATCATTGGCGCGGGCCCCGCGGGCTCCGTCGCGGCGGGCCTCCTTCGCAAGCAGGGCCGTGATGTCCTCGTGCTGGAGCGCGAGCAGTTCCCGCGCTTCTCCATCGGCGAGAGCCTGCTGCCCCAGAGCATGGAGTACATCGAGGAGGCCGGCCTGCTCCAGGACGTGGTGGAGGCGGGCTTCCAGTACAAGAACGGCGCGGCCTTCCAGCGCGGTGACCGGTACACGGACTTCGACTTCCGCGAAAAGTTCAGCCCCGGCTGGGGCACCACCTTCCAGGTGCAGCGCGCCCACTTCGACCACGTCCTCGCCAAGGGCGCCGAGCGCAAGGGCGCCACCGTGCGCTTCCGCCACGAGGTCCTCTCCGTGGACGTCAGCGGCGAGCAGCCGGAGGTGACGGCGCGCTCCCCCGAGGGTGAGACGTACCGCGTCCGCGCCCGCTTCCTCCTGGACGCCAGTGGCTTCGGCCGCGTGCTGCCGCGCCTGTTGAACCTGGAGACGCCGTCGAACTTCCCCAAGCGCGGCGCCATCTTCACCCACGTGTTGGATCGCACGCCGCCGGGCAGCTTCGACCGCAACAAGATCCGCGTGACGGTGCACCCGGAGCACGTGCACGTCTGGTACTGGACCATCCCCTTCTCCGACGGCCGCTGCTCGCTGGGCGTCGTCGCGAAGACGGAGTTCCTGGAGCAGTACCAGGGCACGGACACGGAGCGGCTCCAGGCCATCGTCCGGGAGGCGCCCGCGCTCCAGGACCTGCTCAAGGACGCCGTCTGGGACACGCCCGCGCGCAAGCTCACCGGCTACGCGGCCAACGTGAAGTCGCTGTGGGGTCCGGGCTTCGCGCTCCTGGGCAACGCGGGCGAGTTCCTGGATCCGGTCTTCTCCTCCGGTGTCACCATCGCCTTCAAGTCCGCGAGCCTCGCGTCGGCCTGCCTCGCGCGCCAGTTCGCCGGGGAGAAGGTGGACTGGGAGCGCGACTACGCGAAGCCGCTCAAGGCGGGCGTGGACACCTTCCGCACCTTCGTGGAGTCCTGGTACGAGGGCGGCTTCCAGAACGTCATCTTCCACCCCAACGCGTCCCCGGACGTGCGGAAGATGATCTCCGCCATCCTCGCGGGCTACGCCTGGGACAAGAACAACCCCTACGTCGCGGACAGCAAGCGGCGCCTGGGCGTGCTCGAGGAACTGTGCGCCGCCTGAGCGTCCTCCTCGCGCTCGCGGGCCTCGTCGCCTGCGCCACCCCGCGCCCAAGGCCGCCCGAGTCGAAGCCCGGTGAAACCCTGCCGGAGCTTCGGCTCGCCCCCGCGGCCCTGGGCGCCACGGTGAGCCTCACCCAGCGCCTGGTGTTCGCCCATGAAGCGGACCCGGGCGGCCCCCGCTCGCTGGAGGCCCTGCTGGAGGTGGACGCCGGCTTGATGCAGCTGGCCGGCTTCGCCCTGGGGCAGCGCATCCTCACCCTGCGGTGGAACGGCGCCGCCCTGGAGGAGGAGCGCGACCCCCGCCTGCCCGCCCAGTTCCAGTCCGGGCCCGTGCTCCGGGACGTGCAGCTCGTCTACTGGCCGGCCGAAGCCGTGCGGGCTGCCCTGCCCGCCGGCTGGACGCTGGAGGACGGGCCGGGACAACGCACCCTGTCGAAGGACGGCAGGGAATGGGTGACGGTGCGCTACGATGGGAGCCCGCGCTGGGAAGGGCGCACCCTGCTCACCAACCTCTCCGAGCACTACCAGCTCACCATCGACTCGCGCCTCGCGGACGAGTGACTGTCTCCATGATGCCTCCCGTCTTCCTCAACCAGCTCGGCCTCGTCTGCGCCCTGGGCTCCGGGAAGCACGCGGTGGCCCAGGCCCTGTTCGCGACCGCCCCCACCGGCGTGGCCTCCCACGCCGGGTTCGCGGATCGCCCCCTGCACCTGGGCGTCGTCACCGCTGGGCTTGTGGCCCAGGACGCGCTGCCCAAGGCCCTGCACAGCCGCAACAACGCGCTGCTGCTCACGGCGCTCGCCCAGGTGCGTCCCGCCGTGGACGCCGCCATCGCCCGGTTCGGTCCGGAGCGCGTGGCGGTGGTGCTGGGCACCAGCACCTCCGGCATCGGCGAGGGCGAGGCCGCCATCGCGGGCCACCACGCCACGGGCCAGCTGCCCGCATCCTTCCACCTGTGCCAGCAGGAGCTGGGCGCCCCGGCGCAGGCGCTCACGCACGTGCTGGGGCTCGCGGGGCCGTCCTACGTCATCTCCACCGCGTGCTCCTCCAGCGCCAAGGCGCTCGCCAGCGCGGCGCGGCTGTTGCGCGCGGGTACGGTGGACGCGGTGCTGACGGGCGGCGTGGATTCGCTGTGCCGCTTCACCGTGGCGGGCTTCCGCTCGTTGGACTCGGTGAGCGAGGAGCGCTGCAACCCGATGAGCGTCCGCCGCCACGGCATCAACATTGGCGAGGCCGCGGCGCTGTTCCTGATGACGCGCGAGCCGGGGCCGGTGCGCCTCTCCGGCTGGGGCGAGTCCTCCGACGCGCACCACATCTCCGCGCCGGAGCCCGGCGGCCGGGGCGCCCTCACCGCCATCCGCGAGGCGCTGACGCGCGCGGGGCTGTCCCCGGAGCGCGTGGACTACGTGAACCTGCACGGCACCGCGACGGTGCAGAACGACGCCATGGAGAGCCGCGCGGTGCACGCGCTCCTGGGCCCGGACGTGAAGGCCAGCTCCACCAAGCCGCTCACCGGCCACACGCTGGGCGCCGCCGGAGCGCTGGAGGCCGCGTTCGCGTGGCTCACGCTGGTGGACAACCCGCAGGGCAAGCTGCCCGCGCACTTCTGGGACGGCGAAGCGGACCCCACCCTGCCGGCGCTGTCGCTGGTGAAGCCGGGCGAGGCGCTGGGGCGGCCGGTGCGCTCCGTGCTGAGCAATTCGTTCGCCTTCGGGGGCAGCAACGCGGCCCTCGTGCTGGAGAACGCCTGATGCGCACCCCCATCGACCTGCCCATCGCGGACCTCGTGCCCCATGGCGGGCGGATGCGGCTGCTCGACCGCGTGCTGGAAGGCGACGCGGAGACGCTGCTCGCGGAGGTGACGGTGCGCGAGGACAGCCTGTTCTTCGCCGACGGCGCCGTGGGCGGCTGGGTGGGCATCGAGTACATGGCCCAGGCCGTGGCGGCCTGGGCCGGCTGGCATGCGCGGCTTCGCGGGGAGGCGCCGAAGGTGGGCTTCCTCCTGGGCACCCGGCGCTATGAGTGCAGCCGCCCCGTCTTCCGGCCGGGGGAGTGCCTGCGCGTCGAAGTGCACCGCCAGTTCTTCGCGGACAACGGGCTGGGCCAGTTCGACTGCACCATCACCATCGGGACGCAGACGGTGGCCACGGCGGCGCTGACGGTGTTCGAGCCGCCCGCCGGGCAGGACGTGAGGAGGGGCAACACAGATGGGTGACAAGACGGTGCTGGTGACGGGCTCCAGCCGGGGCATCGGCCGCGCCATCGCGCTGCGCCTGGCGCGGGACGGCTTCGACGTCGTGGTGCACTGCCGCAGCCGGCGCGAGGAAGCGGACGCCGTGGCGGCGCTCGTGCGCGACGCGGGGCGTGAGGCGCGCGTGCTCCAGTTCGACGTGGCGGACCGCGCGGGGACGCAGGCGGCGCTGCTGGCCGACGTGGAGGCCCACGGCTGCTACTACGGGGTGGTGTGCAACGCGGGCATCGCGCGCGACAACGCCTTCCCGTCGATGACGCCCGACGAATGGGACAGCGTCATCCACACCAACCTGGACGCCTTCTACAACGTGCTCAACCCGCTCACGATGCCGCTCGTGCGCCGCAAGAAGCCGGGCCGCATCGTCACGCTCGCGTCGGTGTCCGGCCTGATGGGCAACCGGGGCCAGGTGAACTACAGCGCCGCCAAGGCGGGCATCATCGGCGCGACGAAGGCGCTCGCGGTGGAGCTGGCCAAGCGCAACATCACCGTCAACTGCGTGGCCCCGGGCCTCATCGACACGGAGATGCTGCCGCCGGAGGTCCTGGAAGAGGCGCTGAAGATCATCCCCGCCCGCCGGGTGGGGAAGCCCGAGGAGGTCGCCGCCGCGGTGAGCTTCCTCATGGCCGAGGACGCCGGCTACATCACGCGTCAGGTGATTTCCGTGAACGGGGGGATGGTCGGATGAGGCGCGTGGTCGTCACCGGAGTGGGGGCCCTGAGTCCGCTGGGGCACGACTGGCGGACGGTGGAGGCGCGGCTGCGCGGGCGCCAGAACGCCGTCCGGGTGATGGAGAACTGGAAGCAGTACCAGGGCCTGCACACGCGGCTGGGTGCGCCCGCCGCGCCGTTCGAACTGCCGTCGTCCACGTACTCGCGCAAGACGACGCGCACCATGGGCCGCGTGGCGCTGATGGCGACGCGGGCCAGCGAGCTGGCGCTCCAGGACGCGGGCCTCCTGGGGGACCCGCTGGTGAAGGGCGGGAAGCTGGGCATCGCCTACGGTTCGTCCGCGGGGACGCCGGAGAACATGGGCGACTTCGGGAAGATGATCACCGAGAAGACGACGGAGGGCATCACCGCGACGACGTACCTGCGGATGATGTCCCATACGGCGGCGGTGAACATCGGCGTCTTCTTCGGCATCACCGGGCGCATCATCACCACGTCCAGCGCGTGCACCTCCGGCAGCCAGGGCATCGGCTACGCGTACGAGGCCATCAAGCTGGGCCGGCAGGTGGCGATGCTCGCGGGCGGCGCGGAGGAGCTGGACGCCACCGGCGCCGCCGTCTTCGACACCCTCTTCGCCACCAGCACGAAGCACAACGAGGCGCCGCACGAGTCGCCCCGGCCCTTCCATGCCCAGCGCGACGGGCTGGTGCTGGGAGAGGGCGCGTGCACGCTGGTGCTGGAGGAGCTGGAGCACGCCAAGGCGCGCGGCGCGACCATCCACGCGGAGCTGCTGGGCTACGGCACCAACAGCGACGGCCGTCACGTCACCCAGCCCAACGCGGACACCATGGCGCAGGCGATGCGGCTGGCCCTGGAGGACGCGGGCGTCCCGGCCTCCGCCATCCCGTACGTCAACGCGCACGGCACGGCCACGGACACGGGCGACGCCGCGGAGAGCGCGGCCACGCTCGCGGTGTTCGGGGAGAAGGTCGCCCTCTCCTCCCTCAAGAGCTACATGGGCCACACGCTGGGGGCCTGCGGCGCGCTGGAGGCGTGGATGAGCATCCAGATGATGCGCTCGGACTGGTTCGCCCCCACGCTGCACCTGGACGCGGACTCGGTGGATCCCAAGTGCGCGCCCCTGGACTATGTCATGGGCGAGGGCCGTCCCCTTCAGACGGACCTGGTGATGAGCAACAACTTCGCCTTCGGTGGCATCAACACGTCGTTGATCTTCCGCCGCTGGCCCTGACCCCTGGAGAACCCGCGATGAAGAAAACCCTCCTGTTGCTGGCGCTGACGGCCGCGAGCCCCGCGCTCGCGCGCGACACCGTGGTGAAGATCAAGCTGGCGGATGTGTTCGAACTGCCCGAGGCGAAGCAGAAGCTGGACGGCACGGTGAAGATCTACCTGGACGGCCAGAAGACGCCCTCGGTGAAGAAGACGCTGGGCAGTGACGTGACGAACAAGAAGACCAACGCCGTGGGCAAGTCGGACGAGTTCGCCTGCAAGTGGGCCACGCTCTCCGCGCTCATCGCCCTGCAGGAGGGCGCGAAGAAGAACGGCGCCAACGCGGTGGTCAACGTCGTGAGCTATTACAAGAAGGTGGAGTTCAAGAGCGCCACCGAGATTGAGTGCCACGCGGGCACCATGGTCGCGGGCGTCGCGCTCAAGGGCGACTACGCCACCATCGGCAAGTAGCTGCCAGTGGTGCGGGCGGGTCGCGAGGACGCCACGCCCCGGGGGGCCGCCGTCCCGGGGCGGTGAGGCCGCGCCCCACCTTTCACGCGCTTCCTGGGATGAAAGCGGCGTTTGCGCTGTTGGCGGCGCGACCCCCTGCGCCAGAGTGCGCCACCCCGTTGGGGTCCATCCAGGAGCTTCCATGACGTCCCGTTCCAGACCGCCGTTTGGCGTCGCGCGCATGACGCTCGGCGTCTATGCGTCCGCGCTCATCACCGCCTGTGCGTCCTCCGCGCCCGCCGAGAAGGGCTCCACGCCGGCCTCCGCGCCGGCCGCCGCGACCACGCCGCCGCCCGCGCCCCCTGCCCCGCCCAAGCCCGTCTACGGCAGCTTCGGGATCGACACGCCCGGGATGGACCCGTCGGTGAAGCCGGGCGACGACTTCTACCGCTACGTCAACGGCAAGTGGCTGGACACCACGGAGATCCCCGCCGAACGCTCGTCCATGGGCATGTTCACGCGGCTGGCGGAGGAGGCCACGAAGCAGACGCGCGATTTGCTGGAGGCCGCCGCGAAGTCGGACGCCGCGCCGGGCAGCGAGGACCGCAAGCTGGGTGACTACTACGCCAGCTTCATGGACGAGGCCGCCATCGAGGCCAAGGGCACCGCCCCGCTCAAGCCGGAGCTGGAGCGCATCGCGGCCGTCGCCAACCGCAAGGACCTGGCCCAGCTGCTGGGCACCACGCTGCGCGCGGACGTGGACGCGCTCAACACCGGGCAGACCACCACCGACCGCCTCTTCGGCCTGTGGGTGGCGGAGGACCTGAACGACCCCAGCCGCTACGTCGCGTACCTGCTCCAGGGCGGCCTGCTGATGCCGGACCGCGACTTCTACCTGAAGGACACGCCGCGCTTCAAAGAGGTGCGGGAGAAGTACCAGAAGCACATCGCCGCGCAGCTGAAGAACGCGGGCATCCCCGACCCCGAGGCGAAGGCGAAGGCCATCTACGGCCTGGAGAAGAAGATCGCCCAGGCGCACTGGTCCGCCCAGGACACGCAGGACGTGGCGAAGACGAACAACCCCTGGAAGCAGGCGGACTTCGCGAAGAAGGCGCCCGGCCTGGACTGGGCGGCGTGGTTCGCGGGCGCGGGGCTGTCCCAGCAGACGGACTTCATCGTCTGGCAGCCGAGCGCGCTCACCGGCATCGCGAAGCTCGTGGGCAGCGAGCCGCTCCAGACGTGGAAGGACTACCTGGCCTTCCACGCCATCGTGCACGGCACCCCGGTGCTGCCCAAGGCGTTCGTGGACGAGGCGTTCGAGTTCAGCGGCAAGACGCTCTCCGGCACGCAGCAGCTGCGCGAGCGCTGGAAGCGCGGCGTGGAGCACACCAACCACGCCCTGGGTGAGGCCGTGGGCAAGCGCTACGTGGCGAAGCACTTCCCGCCCCGGGCCAAGGCCGAGGCGGACGTGATGGTGCGCAACATCCTGGCCGCGCTGGGCCGCCACATCGACGCGCTGGAGTGGATGTCGCCGGAGACCAGGGCCCGCGCCAAGGAGAAGCTGGGCACGGTGCAGGTGGGCATCGGGCACCCGGACACGTGGCGCGACTACGCTGGGCTGGAGGTCGTGAAGGGGGACGCCTTCGGCAACGCCGAGCGCGCGAACCTCTTCGAGTACCAGCGCAACGTGGCGAAGCTGGGCAAGCCCGTGGACCGCAAGGAATGGTTCATGACGCCGCAGGAGGTGAACGCGCTCAACTCGCCGCAGCAGAACTCCATCATCTTCCCGGCCGCCATCCTCCAGGCACCCTTCTTCGACCCCAACGCGGATCCGGCGGTGAACTACGGCGGCATCGGCTCCGTCATCGGCCATGAGATCATCCACAGCTTCGACGACGTGGGCGCGCAGTTCGACGCGCAGGGGAAGCTTGCCAACTGGTGGACGCCGAAGGACCTGGAGCAGTTCAAGACCGCCGGCAAGGCGCTCGCCGCCCAGTTCAACACCTACCGCCCGCTGCCCGACGTGACGGTGAACGGTGAGCTGACGCTGGGAGAGAACATCGCCGACGTGGGCGGCATCTCCATCGCGCGGGACGCGTACGTGATGTCGCTGAACGGCAAGCCCGCGCCCACGCTGGAGGGCTTCACGGGGGATCAGCGCTTCTACATGGGCTTCGCCCAGGTGTGGCGCAACAAGTACCGCGACGCGCTCCTGCGCCGGCTGCTGGTGACGGACGGCCACTCGCCGGGCCCGTTCCGTGCCGCCACCGTGCGCAACGCGGACGCGTGGTACCAGGCCTTCGACGTGAAGCCCGGGCAGGGCCTCTACCTGCCGCCGGAGAAGCGCGTGAAGATCTGGTAGTGCCCGCGTGCAGCGGAGGCACGCCCCCTGTGCGCCTTTCAGCGTGCGGGGGGCGTCGCTTCCGGGAGCGGCGTCCCGGAGGCCTCGGGCAGGGGCACCTGGAGCCAGGCCGCCAGGGTGGGCGCGACGTCCGCGGGTGACACGGGCCGGGCATGACGCGCGGGCTTGAGGCCCGGGCCCGCCACCATCAGCGGCACGTGCTGATCATAGTCGTAGGGCGCGCCATGCCACCCGGCGCAGTCCGCGTCGGGCGCCAGCAGCACGCCGGACACGGGCAGGACGGTGAGGTCGCCGGCCCGGGGAGCGAAGTACGAGGCGCGCACCGCCGCCGTCAGGCCCTGGCCATCCTGGGACTGGGCCTCCGTGTCGGTGAGCACCTGCGCGACGCCTGGCAGCGCGGCGATGGCCTTCGCCCCCACCGCGAGCGCGTCCTCGCGCCGCACGCCTCGCGCCGCGAAGGCCTCGGGGCGCAGGTAGAGGTAGGGCGTGGTGAAGGCCTGGAGCCAGGTCTCCGCGCCGTACGCCGCATCGAGCGCCGCCTCCAACGTCTGCGTCACCCGCGCGCCATCCAGCCGCCCTCCCGGCTGCGGCGCACTGCCCATCCCATGGTCGGCGGTGAGCGCCACGAGCACGCGCTCCCTTCCCACCTCCCGGTCCAGCGCGGAGAGGAAGCCCGCGAGCGCGCGGTCCACGCGCAGCAACGTGTCCAGCGCCTCGTGGCTGTCCGGTCCATAGGCGTGGTTCACCGCGTCCACCGTGGAGAGGCCCACCGCGAGCAGGTCCACCGCGCCGGGCCGCGTCCCCAGGTGCTCCGCGCGCACGGCGGACAGGCTGAAGTCCAGGAGCTGATCCACGCCCGAGGGCGTGTAGAGGAAGCCATCGCCCGGAGGGATGGGATGCGGGAAGACGCGCCCGAAGCCCGGCGGCGGCAGTTCGTGCGCGTCGTCGTCCGGGCCCAGCTGCGCGTAGAGCGAGGGATCCGCGCTGAGTTCCCAGGACGTGCCGTTGAGCTGGGGGCGCCCCGCGTTCCAGGTGGCCACGAACCGCGGCAGGGCCTGGGCGTAGTGACGGCTCGTCGTGAAGCCGTCCTTCCCCCACCAGTACGCGCTGCCCCGGTGGCCCGCCAGCATCACGGCCGCGCGGTCCTTGAGCGCCACCGCCAGCACCCGCGACGACGGGCGCGCGGCGAGCAGCGCATCCCCCAACGTCGGCAGGCCCAACCGCTTCGGGGAGATGCCGGCGCCGCCGGATCCATCGAGCGCAGGGCTCTCTGCGTCGAGCACGCAGCTCACCTTCGCGCCGGCCTCCCGGTCGTACCAGGTGTTGGCGACGATGCCGTGGCGCTCCGGCAGCGTGCCCGTGGCCACGGTCGCGTGCCCCACGCACGTCTGCGTCGTCGCGTACGGGTAGCGGGCGTTGTCGAACACCGCCCCGTCTTCCAGCAGGCGCCGGAAGCCGCCCGGCCCGAAGTGCTCGCGCCAGCGCTCCACGTCCGCGTAGCGCAGCCCGTCCACCACCACGAGCACGACGAGTGACGGTCGCGCCGGGGTGCTCGCGGGCACGCCCACGGCCCGGGTGCACGCCAGTCCCCAACCCAGGACCGCCAGGGTCCCCCACCGCGCGCAGCGTCGAATCATGGGCGTCATGGGGCCGGAGACTGGCCGCGCCGGCCCTCCAGGTCCAATCGACAGGCTGGGGGCAGGCCCTCGAAGAATTCGATGTGTTTCAGGGGGAGGAAACTTTGGCTGGCGCGCTGCGACAATGTGGGAGTCGAACGCCGCTCCGCCCCCCCACGGAGGATCATCATGGAAATCAACCGCAAGTCGCCCCCGTCCGTTGGCCCCACTGCCCGCACGGGCGAGTCCTCCTCCGCGAAGGCGCCGAAGGCCAAGGCCCTGACGGTGCGTGACGGCTTCGACACCCAGGGTGCGCGCCCCAGCAACTTCGTGGACCGTCCCACGGGCCGCCCCACGCCTCCGGGCGCCAGCGTGCCGGCGTCGGCGTTCACCTACGGATCCTCCAACGTCGCGGTGAAGCCGGGCGCGACGAACAAGGTGGACCCGTCGAAGGAGAAGCCGAAGCTCACGGGCGAGCCGATCATCGCGGTCATCGACGGCGGCGTGGACTTCAAGCACACCGACCTGGACGACGCGATGTGGACGAACCCGGGTGAGGTGGCGGGCGACGGCATCGACAACGACGCCAATGGCATCAAGGACGACGTCCACGGCTTCAACGTGGGCGACGGCGGCGGCGACCCGTTCAAGGGCGACGGCACGGACCACGGCACGCACGTGGCGGGCATCATCGCGGCCGAGGACAACGGCAAGGGCAACACCGGCATCGCGGCCGGCAAGGCCAAGGTGCTGAGCGTGGGCGGCCTGTACGACGGCGCCGACCTGCTCACCAACTTCGAGCGCTCGGTGGACTACCTGGTGAAGATGAAGACCGAGCACGGCGTGAACATCCGCGCCGCGAACGCGAGCTTCGGCAACTCCTACCGGGACGCCGCGTCGCAGGAGCGCTGGACGGCCGCGGTGCAGAAGCTGGCGGACGCGGACATCCTGCTCGTCGCCGCGACGGCCAACGGCAATGGCAGCAACATGAACAACGTGCCGGACATGCCGGCGAACATCGACCTGCCCAACGTCATCACCGTGGCGTCGATGGACCGCAACAACGACAAGCTGGCGCGCTTCTCGTCGCACGGCGACAAGGTCGTGGACCTGGCCGCGGTGGGCGAGGACGTGCTCAGCACCGTGCCGGGCAACCAGTGGGAGGAGATGAGCGGCACCTCCATGGCGACGCCGACGGTGGCCGCCACCGCCGCGCGCATGTTCGCGGAGAACCCGGACCTCACGGCCGTGCAGGTGCGCGACCTCCTCATCAAGACCGTGGAGCAGGACACGGACCTGAAGGGCAAGGTCATCACCGGCGGCAAGCTGGACATCAACGCCGCCATCGACGCCGCCAAGGCCACCGTGGAGCCGAAGCCGCAGACGCCGGCCGTCGCCACGCGCTGAAGGGTGGAGCCTCGCACTCTCGACTCAGGGGACGTACAGCTCCGAGAGTGTGAGGAACCCGCTGTTGCCAGCCCCCCCCGTCACCAAGACCTTGCCCGTGGGCAGCAGTGTCGCCGTGTGGGACTCACGATTCAGGGACAAGGCGCCCGTCACGGCCCAGGTGCGCCTTTCCGGCGTGTAGAGCTCCGCCGTGGCGAGGCGCCCCCTGCTCCCATAGCCGCCCGTCACCAGCACCTTGCCCGAGGGCAGCAGCGTGGTCGTATGGAGGTATCGGTCCGAGGCCAGGCTGCCGGCGGAGGCCCAGGCATTGGTTCCCGGGTCGTAGACCTCCGCGGTGGCAAGGAAGGTGCTGCCATAGCCTCCCGTCACCAGCACCTTGCCGGAAGGCAGCAGTGTGGCCGTATGCACGCTACGGCCCGTGGCCATGCCAGCCACGGAGTTCCAGGTGCCCGTTCCCGGGTCGTAGACCTCCGCGATGGCGAGGGGCACCGAGCCATCAGAGCCCCCCGTCACCAGCACCTTGCCTGACGGCAGCAGTGTGGCCGTATGCGCGCTGCGGCCCGTGGCCATGCTGCCAGTGGACGTCCAGAGGCCCGTCACCGGGTCATGGACCTCCGCCGTGGCGAGCGGGCCCTGCCCGCCTGTCACCAACACCTTGCCCGAGGGCAGCAACGTCGCCGTGTGCTGTCTGCGGCCCGTGGCCATGCTGCCCGTGGAAGCCCAGGTGCCCGTCACCGGTTCGTACACCTCCGTGGTGGCCAGGGAGGCCACGGTGGCGTTCCGCCCTCCCGTCACCAACACCTTGCCGGAAGGCAGCAGCGTGGCCGTATGCGCGCTACGGCCCGCGACCATGCTCCCGGTGGAAAGCCAGACGCCCGTTCCCGGGTCATGGACCTCCGTGGTGGCCAGGTAGGTGTTGGTGCCGCTCCGCCCTCCCGTCACCAACACCTTGCCGGAGGGCAGCAACGTCGCGGTGTGCTCGGTGCGGTCGGAGGTCATGCTTCCCGTAGGGGCCCAGGTCCCCGTTCCCGGGTCGTAGACCTCCGCCGTGAGGGTGGCTCCGCCGTCACCCATGCCCCCCGTCACCAGCACCCTGCCCGTGGGCAACAACGTGGCGGAGAGGGAGCCGCGGCCCGTGACCATGCTGGCGGTGGAGGCCCAGGTGTTCGTCGCCGGGTCATACACCTCGGCGGTGGAGAGGAACCCACCGCCGCCCTGCCCGCCTGTCACCAGGACCCTTCCCGAAGCCAACAGGGTCGCCGTGTGCTGGCTGCGGCCCGTGGGCATGCTGGCGATGGAGGACCAGAGGCCCGTCGCCGGCTCATACACCTCCGACAAGGCGAGGGACAGACTGCTGCCATTGCCCCCCGTCACCAGCACCCTGCCCGTGGGCAGCAAGGTGGCGGCATGGTGGCCACGGCTTGAGCCCATGCTGCCGGTGGCGGACCAGGTGCCTGTCGCCGGATCGTAGAGCCCCGCCGTGGCGCGGGGCTCGCTTTCGTCGCCATAGCCGCCCGTCACCAGCACCTTGCCCGTGGGCAACAGCGTCGCCGTGTGGCTGTAGCGGCCGGGAGACAGGCTGCCCGTGGTGGCCCAGGTGCCCGTTGCCGGATCGAACACCTCCGCCGTGGCGGCGGGCACACCGCCGACAATCCCGCCCATCACCAGCACCTTGCCCGAGGGCAGCAACGTGGCCGTGTGGTTTTCGCGACCCGAAGCCATGCTGCCGGCGGACGTCCAGAGGCCCGTCCCCGGGTCGTACACCTCCGCCGTGGCGAGGAGCCCACTGTCGCCAGCGCCGCCCGTCACCAGCACCTTGCCCGAGGGCAGCAGCGTCGCCGTGTGCTGATATCGGCCCTTGGCCATGCTGCCGGTGGACGTCCAGAGGCCCGTCGCCGGATCATAGAGCTCCGCCATGGCGGGGATTTCCCCTCCGTTGGGGCCCCCCGTCACCAGCACCTTGCCCGTGAGCAGCAGCGTCGCCTCGGGCACCCGACGACGTTTGGCCATGCTGCCGGTGGGGGACCACGTGGGGCAGTCTGGAATCCCGACCGCGGAGAACCGGGCAGTGGCCGACAGGTCCCGGTCATTGGCCGCGGTGACCGTGAAGGACGCGGTGACCTTCGGATTCAAGCATGCGGGGGCGGTCCAGGAGCGTTGGCTCGTGGTGGCGCTCTGCTGCGCGGGGCCCAGCGTGCCAGTGCTCGCGGTCCAGGAGAACTGGAGTCCGCCGTCCTGCGGATCCTCCGCGGTGGCCCGGAAGCTCAGGGCACCTCCCGCATCCACATGGGATGAAGCCGGGGGTGTCTCGATGAAGAAGGGCGGAAGGAACGGGCCCGCGTCCGCGGTGCCCGCATCCGGAGTGCCCGCATCGAAATCATCACCCGCGTCCCCGCCGTCTCCCGCATCGACGGCCTGCGCGTCACAGATGTCCGGGTTGCGCAGGCAGAACTCGCTTCGCTCGTGCGTGAAGTCGGTGCAGCCTGGGAGCACCGCCAGCAGGCAGCCCACCCACAACGCGCGCCCCAGGGCCGCGTTCACGGCCACCTCCCGAACACCAGGGCAGACGTTCCATCCGTGCCCAGGCTCCAACCCACCTTCGCTGGCGCGGAGGGCGCCCCCAGCAGGTACATGCCCGCGGACACACCCAGCCCCACCACGCCCGCCCCCGCGAGCACCAGGCCCACGGTCTGGGAGGTCCGTCCTCGCGACACGCTTCGGTCCAGGTCCTGGACGGTCTCGATGCTTTCATCGTCGTTCCGGAGCCGGGACCGCTCATGCCGGGACTGCAGATAGGAAACACCACCGCCCACCAGCAACGCTCCACCCACGGCCGCGGGAATCCAGGCGCGCTCCCGCAGGCCCCTGCGTCCGGACACCTCCGCGCTGGCAGGGGAAGGCTCGGCCTGGGCGACAGGCATTGACTGGGACGCGACCACGGCCGGCGTCTCCTCCACGGGCCGTGCCTGCGCACCGGGCTCCAGCCCCGGGGGTGCTCCAGGGTCCACGCCCCTCGCTGCCTGATTCGCCAGCTTGCGCCGCACCTGTCGTCGCACGTCCTCGAACCTGCGCTCCACCTTGGGCGACACCTTCACCGGCAGCTTCGCCTCCGGCTGGAGCAGGAGGGCCGCCTTGAAGGCCGTGGTGGACGCCTCGTTCTTGCCCAGGTCCGCCAGGAGGACGCCCTCGTAGAGCGACAAGAGCACGTCGTCCGCTTCACCCGTCGAATGGGCCCGGGCGCGGGAAAGTTGCTCCAGCGCGCGCTCATATTCGAGGTTGTCGTAGAGCTGGCGCGCGGAGCGCACGTACATCTGGACCATCCCCTGCTGCGCCTCTGCCCGCACCCCTCGGGGGATGAGCACGGTGCCGCCCAGCAACACCGCCACGAGCGAAAGCACCGCCCATCGCATCTGGCGCTCAATGAATGACACGTGCTCACACATGAAGGATCTCCGGCAGTCGCGAGCGTCGACTCTACAAGCAATGAGGCTCCTCGGAACCGGACGCATGTCTATCGGCCGCGAGCAGCGCACCACACTGGAAGCCAACGGCGGCGTCGCGCGGCCTCGCACCGGAGTGATGCAGTCCGTCTGAAGCACCTTCCGGATTCCCGCCGCGCACGTAGCGGGTCAGGCCCGGAAGCCGGCTATCCTCGGGGGCTCCATGCGTACGCCCTCCATGATGCGTCTCCTCCTGCTGTCCCTGTCCCTGCTGCCCGCCGCGTCCCAGGCCGTGGAGCGCTGTCAGTTCAAGGGCAAGCCCATCAACCTGGACAACGGTAACTCCACCGCGAAGCTCACCGGCACCGTGCGCTGCGTGGACGAGGACACGCAGAAGGAGACGCACACGGTCTCGTTCCGCGACGGCAAGCGTGACGGCTGGGAGATCCGCCGCTGGTCCGACGGCCGGTCCGTGGAGCAGGAGTACCGCGCCGGCCAGCGGCACGGCGGCTTCAAGCGCTTCGAGGAGGGCCGGCTGGTGGAGAGCACGCAGTACGCCGACGACAACACCCGGGGCGAATCGCTGCGCTACCACCCCAATGGCAAGGTCTCCCGGCGCACGGACGAACAGCCGGAGGACGCGAAGAGCACCTACGCGAACTACGACGAGAGCGGGCGGCTGACCGAGGCCGGGTGCGGCCTCCGGTCCTCGCGCGAGGCGGGCCTCAAGGACTGCGTCTGGAAGGGCCCCTCGCCGCTCGTGTTCTTCCACCCGACGGGCCAGAAGCGCGCCGTCATCCCCCTGAAGAACGGCCTGCGTGAAGGCCTGACGGAGGCGTTCGACGCCCAGGGCGAGCGCACCGTCTCCACCGCGTTCGTCGCCGGAGTCCGCGACGGCGTCACCACGGAGTACCGCGCGGGGAAGGTCCGCCGCACCACGACCTACGCGCAGGGCAAGGCGGAGGGTGACGAGACGGAGTTCTTCGACGACGGCTCGAAGAAGCAGGTCATCACCCGCAGGGGCCGCGAGGAACTCCACCGCGTGGAGTACTTCCAGAACGGGGAGCGCAAGCGGGACTTCGCCGTGAAGGACGGCCGCGCGGTGGAATCCACCTTCAACGACGACGGCTCGCTGAGCGAGCGGCGGCACCTGCGCCAGGGCCATGGCTACGGCGGCTGGGTGCCCGACGGCCTGACCGAGTCCTTCCTCCCCGACGGAGGCCCCGAACAGCGCCAGCACTTCGTCGAGGGCGACGCCGACGGCCAGCGCCAGGTGTGGGCCGACAACGGCGTCCTCGTGGAGGACTCGCAGTGGAAGAAGGGCCGCGTCACCGCGCGCAAGCGCTGGAACCCGGATGGCGGCCTCACGGAGGACGCCGAGTTCCACGAGGACGGCTCCCGCAAGAAGAAGCCCTGAGCCCGCCCGAGCCAGCCCCTGCCTAAGGGCGCACGCCCCCGCGCTTCGTGGCCGTCTTCTTGGCGGCCCCCGCCTTCCCCTTCCTCACGGCTTCGGTTTCCCGGCGGAGGTTCGCCTCGGGGTGGCCGTACACGGCGTAGGCGAGCCACGTCGCATCCCCGGCCTTCCGCGCCGCTTCGCGGCCCAGGCCAGCCGCCCGGGCAAGCGGCTCCCCCTGGAGCAGGGCTTCATAGAAGGCCGTCATGAAGGTGCGCGCCAGCCCATCGCCGACTGACCAGAGGGGACCCACGAAGGCGCCGGCGCCCGCGCGAATGAAGGCTTCCGCGAACCCACCCATGCTCGTCAATTGCCAGTTCGCCCGCCCGACCTGACAGGCATTGAGGACGATGAGGGGCTGGTGCCCGTCGGGCCCAATGAGCCGCGCATATTGTTGAACCAGCATGGCATCCAGATAGAGCGGAACGTACTGGCCCTGCTCGACACGGCCCTGCAACATGAGCTGGGTGCGCGGCGCTTCCGTTCCCCTCGACTGGGCCTCCGCCACGCCATGCCCCGCGAAGTGGAACAGGTCCACGGTCCCCGCTGAGGACAGGAGCTTGCGAAGGGTACTCACCTCCGCCTCGACGGGACGCGCGCCCAGCCGCTTCTCCAGGAAGGGGACCTCTCGCTGCGCCTCGGGCAATTCGTACTGCCCGGCCGGATAGACCGGCACGACATGATGAGCGCGGCCCTCGCGCACGAGCAACTCTCTCGCGGCGGGGCCACGGTCGTGGAGCCAGCGCACCAATCCCTTCTGCGCGAGGAAGTGCACCTCCGGCGGCAGGGGACCTGGCCCGCCTGTTCCCTCAGTGGGCGGCTTCAAATGGACGATCTCCCACGGGATGAACGGCTCCTCGGACACCACCTGGATGGCCCCCAGGGTGTCCCGCACGCGCCAGAGTGCCTGCTGGAGCGGGGCGGGCACCAGTTCGTCGAAGAGGACCCCGCCATACGCTCGGAGCGACTCTTCGAAGGCCTCGACATCGTCCTTGTGGCTGATCCAGGCATCCTCGATGGCCGTGTAGATGCCCGCCACGTACGCACCCCGGTCGCCCTTGAAGGGTTTGGAGTCGCCCGTGACGAACCCGCCGTCTCCCAGGTCGAGCGCGAAATGATAGCCCGACACATCCCCACTGCTCGTCTCGAAGATCTGGAGCACGGGGAAGCGACCTCCTCTGGAAGGCAGCACCTCCGCGACCTTCGCGATGGAGCCCTGCCCGGTTGTTGAGGTGGCAGAGATGATTGGCTGCAACACGAGCCTTGCGAGCGCCTCCGCGCCCTGGCGGATGAGGATCCACAGCTCGCCCATCCCCTCGTGCGTCCCCTGGAGATCGAAGACAAGGTCGAAGCGACGACGCTTCGCCGGGTCGAGGGTGACGCGTACTTCTCCTTCGAGGGTGAGATTCGTCTTGGCCACGAGCTGCACGGTCAGCTTCTGGTCCAGCGCGACCTCCGCCGCGGCCTCAGCCGTCAGCGCCTCGACCGCGCTTTCAATCGCATCTCGCGACACGGTGACGAAGACATGCGCTGTGTGCCCCACCTGCACCGCCTTGGGCATGGAGGCAGAGACGAAGAAGGCAGCCACAGCCGGGGCCGGCGTGGGCCACTCCGGAGGGGGACTCGCCATCAAATTTTCAGTCAATACTTGATAAGTGAGAGGCAACTCCGCGGTAGCAAGAGGGAGGCGCACGTTACCGGGCAGCCCGCCCGGGGATTCAGGCAGCGCGCCACGCACGACCCGGCGCTCCATGTTCCCCAGTTGCAGACTGGATGGCAGTGCACTCGCGGGCTCGACCACGGCCCAGGGAGTGCCCTCGTCGAAGAGGATGACGCGGCGCTGCGTCACCGGTGCATCCACCGGCGCTGGGGGCGGAATGGGTCCTCCGGTGTCCAACCGTCCCGAAGCAGACTCTTCATGCAGGGCCATCGTCGTCGTGCCCAGTGCCTCGTGGAGGGGGAGTCCCGCCAACTTCGCTCTGACAGTCGCCGCTTGCGGCCTGTCCAACGACAAGAGTTCGTCGGAACGGAAGGCATGGTGATAGGTGGTAGGCCCTTTGTGCCGCTCAACGACGACATAGTCCGGCTGCTGGCGGTGGATGTCCTTCAACAGCTCCCCGTATTTCACGCCCCCATCCGTGAACAGCACGGAGGGATCCGCGCCCGCAGTCATGGGCTCTGGCGGCGCGAGGTGTCTCACCGCTCCCGTCACGAAGTCCGGCGACCCCAGTTCAAACCAGCGGGCCAGCGCGCCTACCACCTCCGGGCGCGTGAAATAGATCGTGTGGTAGACGTGCGGATTGCGTGGAATGTCGAGCCGATCCTTCACGAAATCACCCACGGACGCATCAATCCCATACATCGCCTTCGTATGGACGACGAGGTCATTGGGCTCCTGGAACAGGCTGTCCGCCAGGGTATCCAGCATCCACTGCTTCAATCGCTCCGGAAGCTCTGGGGCGCCGGCCCCTCCAAGCACGACCTCGAAGTCGGAGGACACGACGAAGCAGAGCGATTCCGATGCCTTGGGCTGACCCGGCTGCTCCGTGTTGAGCTGTTGGATGAAGAGACCGTCCGGATCCATTGCATTCAGCCCGGGGACCCGCCGCTCCTGGGTGGCCGCGACCACCAGGTACTTCACGAGCGACCCGAGCGTGCTGATGGACTCGCTCAGGACAAGTCCCGCGACCGGCGCCCCCAGGAATGACACCGCGCGTCCCGCCGCCACCGCGAGATTCGTGGAGAGGTCCACGAACTTCTCCCAGTTCGCGGGCGACGCGAGCCGGGTGCCCCCGTTCGTCCCGCCAACGAACACCGCTCGGCGCACCCGAGCCCCCAACCGGGACGCTGGCAGCAGGTACTCCATCAAGCTGCGGAGGACCAGCGCCCCCCGGCTGAAGGCCACCGCGTCAATGCGGGGTGCAACGTCGAAGCCGCCACACTCCAGCCGCGCCAGTAGATCCACGGCGTTCTCATAGGGATCCTCGGCCAGGGTGGAGTGGTCGTAGCCGATGACCAGGTCATACGAGCGGAGCGCTGCGGCAAGGAAGGCGCGCCCGCCCTCCGAGGCCCCCAGCGCACCAAAACTTCCCTTCGTGGTGCTGAACGTGCCGTGGACCCAGAGCAGGATGCGCGTGGGCCGTCCCCTGGGTAGCCTCACGTCCCCCAGGTCCGCGACGAAACGCCAGCGGCTCGGGTCAGCCCCCTCCATGAGCACCAGGCCCCGGCGCGTGTCGCGCTCCAGGAACGTCACCGCCTGCTGAACGGCGAAACGCGCCACGAACTTGAGGACGAATGCACGCACCCTGCCGCCGATGAACTCGGTGAGGGGCCCGCGGGTCTTCCGCACCTCCGCGACGCCACCTCCCGCGGTGTCCGTCGACAGGTCGAACACCCATCGGCGCCGCGCGGGCTCCAGGAGGGGACTGCTTCGGCGGGTGGAGACCACTGGGGCCTCGGAGGCCTCAGGCCAGCGCCACGCATAGACGCCCCCCGATTCGAGGAGGACCACGGCGCGGTCTTCTTCCGGCAGTTCCAGCGACACCCGGACACTGCCGGGCTCCCCACGGACCCGGACGGCTCGGGCCGGCAGGGAGACGTCAAAGGCATCCACCTGGACGAAGTCCTGTCCCTGCATGCTCGCCGCCACAGGATCGGCCCCCGCCACCGTCCCACCACCGTCCAGGGGGATGGGGCCCCTGGGCAGGTCAGGTCTTCCGCGACGGGCAGAGGACTTCGGCGTTGTGAAGACATCCGCGGAAGGAATATCGGAGACGCTCGCGTCGCCAGGCACCTCGATCTGGATGCCGGATTGCCGCTGGATGATCGCCATGGAACTCCCCCCGCGGGACTTGGATGGACAGAGGCACCCAGGCGCCTGCTTCCTCCGCACACCGCTCCAGGCAAGACTATGCTTCCCGCGCAGAAGCCGTCCATCCAACCCGGGAGCCCGTCAGGTCGCCCTGGGTCACCTTGACGGATGAGGGTCGGAACATTACGACCATCATCCATCATGACCCAGAAGACGGAGCAGAAGCAGAAGTCGCACGACGCCATCCTCGCGTCCGCCGCCGGGTTGCTCCTGGAGCGGGGCATCCAGGCCAGCTCCATCATGGATGTGATGAAGGGCGCCGGGCTCACGGTGGGCGGCTTCTACGGCCACTTCGAATCAAAAGAGCACCTCTTCACGGAGACGCTCCGGGGCACCGCGCGCTCCGCGTGGAACAAGCTGCTGGGCAAGGCGAAGGAGGACGCGCCCCAGGCACCCGCGCTGAAGGTGCTGGAGCGCTACCTGTCGCGCAAGCACCGCGACGCCGTCACGCTCGCGTGCCCCCTGCCCAGCATCACCGCGGACGTCTCCCGCGCGGGGGAGCCCTACCGGAGCGCGCTGGAGGCGGAGCTGGAGGGGTTCGTCCAGTCGTTCGCGGAGCTGCTCGGCCCGGGCGCTCGCAACCGCGAGAAGGCGCTCGCGGCCATCGCGCTCATGTATGGCGCCCTGTCGCTGTCACGGGCCGTGCGCGGCACGAAGCTGGGTGACGAGCTCCTGGACGCGGCGAGGAGGCGGGGCGCGGACCTCCTCGCGGCGAAGGACGCAGCGGGCGCCTAGCCGATGAGCGGGATGTCGATGTCCGGGATGAGGTCGTCGAGGAAGTCCTTCACCGAGTTGAAGGCGTCGCCCGCGAGCTCGCCCACCTCTCCGGGGAGGTTCGCCAGGCCCTCGAGCGCGTCCTTCGCCGTCTCCACGCCCTTGCGCGCCAGGTCGTCCAGGTGGCCCACCGCGGCCTCCGCGAGCTGTCCGCCCGCGCTGGCCAGGTCCTTGAGCGCGTCCACGCCCGCGTCGTTGAGGTCCGCGAGCGCGACGAGGACCGCCTTGCCGCCCTCGGTGAGGTTGTCCTTCCAGGCCTTGGCGACCTCCTTGAAGGCCTCCACGCCGTCCTTGAGCAGGTCCGTGGCCAGGTCCTTCGCCCAGGCCGCGCCGCCCTCGACGAAGTCCTTCACGGCGGTGGCCGCCGCCTTGGCCGCCGCGCCGCCCTTCTTCGCCAGGTCCGACAGCGTCTTGCCGGTCCACTCGAGCACCTTCTCCGCGGCCTCGCCCGGGTTCGCCGCCACGTAGCGCAGCGTCTCCACGGCCTTCTCGCCCGCGTTGGCCAGCCCGCGCACGACGCTCTCCGCCACCTCGGCGCCCTTCGCGCCGAGCGCCTGCACGGAGTCCCACGCCTTCTTCGCCAGCTCACCGCCCTTGGCCATGACGTCGGTGAGGGCCTCCTTCGCCTTGGTGGCCGCCTCGCCCGGGTTCGCGGCCGTCCACGCGAGCAGCTCCAGGCCCTTCTCGCCCAGCGCCTTCGCCTTGTTGACGGTGTTGGAGACGAGGTTCTTCGCGCCGTCGAGGAGCTCCTTCGCCTTCTCCTTCGCGGCGCCCGTCAGGTTCTCCCAGCCCGCCTGCAAGTCATTGAGCGTGGAGACGGCCGACTTGTAGAGCGCCTTGCCGGCGTCGGTGGCCAGGTCCACGCCCGCGTTGACGACGCTCTTGATGCCATCGAGCGCCACCTTCGCGGCCTCGCCCGGGTTCTGGGCGATGAACTTCAGCGTCTCCAGGCCCTTCTCGCCCAGCTTCTTCGCCTCGTCGACGACGTTGCCCAGGACCTTCTTGGCCTCCTTGGCAATCTCCCCACCCTTGGCGAGCGCGTCGTTGAACGTCTCCGCCGCCTGCTTCGCGATGGCCTCGCCATACTTGGAGGGATTGCGCACCACGTCCGCCATCTTGTGGATGAAGGCCGCGGTCGTCTTCAGGCCCTCGCCCGCCGCCTCCGCCGTCGACACGCCCGCGAACTCGGCGAGCTTCACGGCGCCCTTGGCGGCGGTCTCCACGCCCCACTTCGCCAGGTCCGCGGCGCCCTCCGGGCCGTAGTACGCGGCCAGCTGCACCAGCCCCGCCGGGCCCTGCACCGCGGCGCCGGCCAGGTTGATGGCCTTCATCCAGCCCGGGGCCTCGTAACCCTCCGGATCCGCCTCGAACTTCGCCTTCTCCTGGCTGAAGCCGATGTCCAACGCCAGCTCGGCCGCGCCCAGGAGCACGCTGGCGCCCACGTCCGCGGCGACGCCCACGCCCGTGAGGTCCAACGCGATGCCCAGGCCCGCGTCCGCGACGTTCAGGGTCGCGATGGTGTGCGCGAAGTAGCCCAGGTCCTTGTTCTTGCCGTGCAGCTCCGCGGCTTCCTTCTCGTACTTCACCGCGTCGATGGCGTTGGGCAGCGCGCCCGCCACCGGGACGACCTTCGCCAGGTTCTTGAAGACCTTGCTGGACACGTCGGCGGTGATCTCCAGGCCAACCTTGCCCAGCACCTTCTCCATCACCTTGAGGCCCTGGCCCACGAGCTTGCTGCCCGCCTTGTCCAGGAGCGGCCCCAGGCCCTTCATCGTCCTGTTGAGTTCGTCCGCGCCCACGCCGTCGGTGAACTTCAGGAGCGCCTTGAGCGCGCCGGAGTCCATCTCCGTCACGGCCTTGGCCAGCACCTTGCCCGCGTCGTCATCCAGCTTGCCCGCGAGCTTCGTGAGCTGCTCGGCCGTCTTCGGGTCGGAGAGCGCCTCGTTGAGGACCTTGTGCTCCAGGCCGCCCAGGGTGCTCACCAGCCGCTTGCCCGCGGCGGCGTCCAGCGTGTCCAGCTGGCCCACCAGCGTGTCCAGCGCCTTCGGGTCGGTGACGCCCTTGAGGACGGACTCCAGCGACGTGGCGCCGCCCAGCTTCGTGGCGGTGGCGTCCAGCTTCTGCAATTGCTGCGGCGTCAGCTTCGACGCGAGCGACGGATCCAACCCCTTCACCTTCACGTCCGCCAGCCGTCCACCCTGCTGGGCGACGTCCGTGGCGTTGGTGACGCCCGCGCCCTTCAGCAGGTCGGCGAAGCCGGTGAGGTTCTTCTTGAGGTCGGGCACCTCCGCGAGCAATTGCGCGGCGGCGAGCGCCTTGTCCTGCGGCTTCGCGTTCGGATCCAACAGGGTGATGGCGGCGCCCGCGGCGCGCAGCGGACCGTCCAGCTTGCGCAAGTCATTGGCCAGGTCCGGGAACTTGTCCCCGGCGAAGCCCTTGAGCGCCGAGCCCAGCTCCAGCGTGGCCTTCGCCTTGTCCGTGGCGGAGGCGTTGGGGTCCGTCCACTTGCCGATGGCGCCAATGAGCTTCTCCGCCGACGGCAGGCCCTTGAGCGTCGTGTCCAGCACGCCCTTGAGGTCCTCCGGCTTGAAGATGTCGCCCACGGACTTCGCCAGGGTGAGGCTGGCCTGGGCCTTCTCGAGCACGCCCTTCTTCGGGTCGCTCAGCGTGCCCAGCGACGTCAGCGCGTCGGAGTTCGTCGCCAGCTGCGCGAGCTTGCTGTCCTGGACGCCCAGGCGCTCCAGCGCGTTGGGGACCGTCTCCGGGAACTGCGAGGCCAGCTCGCCCAGCGCCGTGGCCTTCTCGGAGAAGCTGCCGGTGCCCAGCTTGTTGAGCGAGTCGTAGGCCTTCTGCAGGTCCTCCTTCTTCCGGTCCTTCAGCTCCGGGAAGAGCTTGGGCAGGTCCTCCGGCTTGTCCGGCAGCGCGTCAGCGTGGGGCGCGGGAGCCTTCACATCCTGCGCGGGCTTCGCGGCGACGGGCGCGGCGAACGGCGGCGTGGACTCCCCCGTCAGCCGGTTCTGGGCGCGGGGGTTGGTGCCCGCGGAGAACTCGTCGCGCTTGAAGAGCTGGACCTGGGGCTTCTTCGCCTGCTCCTGGGCGGCCTTCGCGGCGGCGGCACGGGCAGCGGCCTCGGCGGCGGCCTTCGCGGCGGCGGCACGGGCAGCGGCCTCGGCGGCAGCGCGGGCGGCGGCGGCAGCAGCAGCGGCGGCAGCGGACGCGCCACCCTCAATGGGGCTGGACATGGGAGCTCTCCTGGCTTTCAGGAGCCGGGAACGGCTCCAGGGGTTCTCTACATTTCGTGGCAAATGTTGCTAGCGGGGGAACACCCACAAGCCCGTCCCCCCCGACAGCTGCATTACGAAATGGCCCCTCCGCGGGTTACATCCCCCGGTGACGTCCAGGATGACGCGGCAAGACATTGCGGGCGAAATGGAAGCGGCCGCGCGCGCCGCAACGTCTGGCCGGATGCGTCACGGCTCCAGGGCGGCCTGGGTCAGAGCTTGACCTGACAGGCCTTCACGTCGGAGCCGCTGACGCCATTGCAGGCGTAGTTCTCGCGGCAGTCGTCCTGCTCTTCACAGACGGGCGAGCACAGCAGCGACCCCAACTGGGTGGCGCAGACGGTGTCCTCCGGGCACCCGCCCTGCACGCCTTCCTGGGTACACGTCTGGGCGCAGAAGCCGCCGGGGAACTCCTGACGGCACACCTGCTCGTCGGGGCAGGAGTCTTCGTCGCAGGAGTCGCCCGCGGTAGCGCCGCCACAGGCCATCAGGGGAAGGACCACGAGAGAAGCCAGGAGCATCCAGGTCGAGCGCATGTGCATCCACGTCAGGAACATGCAGGGCCGGCCCCCCGCGCGCCCAGCATGTCCAGGCGGGAGGGGGCCGTCCAGCGCTTCTGCCCGGGCGCGTCCGGCGTCCGTCAGAGGGCTTCGGTCCGTTGCAGCAACCAGTCACGCGCGGGACCGTCGACATGGGGCAGCAGCCGCTCGCGCACCGTGGCGTGATAGGCATTGAGCCAGTCCGTCTCCGCCCTGGACAGCAGGCCGCGCTCCACGAGCCGCGTGTCGATGGGGCACAGGCTCAGCGTCTCGAAGCGGAGGAACTCGCCAAAGGCAGTCGTCTCCGCGGGGACGACGGCGAGGATGTTCTCGATGCGGATGCCCCAGTGGCCCGGGCGGTAGAGGCCGGGCTCGTTGGAGGTGACCATGCCCGGCTCCAGCGCCGTGTGCGGCTCGTTGGGCATCGTCGGCGAGATGCCGTGCGGCCCCTCGTGCACGTTGAGGAAGTAGCCCACGCCGTGGCCCGTGCCGTGGCCGTAGTCCAGCCCCTCCGCCCACAGCGGCGCTCGCGCCAGCGCGTCCAGGGCCGGCGAGCGCGTGCCCCGGGGGAACCGGGCGCTGGCCAGGTTCATGTTGCCTCGCAGCACGAGCGTGAAGTCGCGCCGCTGCTCCGCCGTGGGCTCTCCCACGGGGACGACGCGGGTGATGTCCGTGGTGCCCATCGTGTACTGCCCACCGGAGTCGATGAGCAGCAGGCCCCGCGCGGGCGTGCCCGGCATGCACACCGTCGCGTGCGAGTCCTTCGTCGCGCGGTAGTGCGGCATCGCGCCGTTGCCGTTGAACGCGGCGATGGTGCTGAAGCTCAGCGACACGAAGCCCGGACGACGGGCCCTCGCCGCGGACAGCCGCTCGTCGACGGTCAGCTCGGTGATGGGCTCGCGGCCGAGCGCGGACTCGAACCAGGCGAAGAAGTCACACAGCGCCGCGCCGTCCTGCTCCATCGCCTCGCGGATGTGCGCCAGCTCCCCGGGCGTCTTGCGGGACTTGGCCACGGTGGACGGGTTGAGCGCTTCCACCACCGTCACCCCCTGCGCCACGGCCTGCCGCAGGCCGTGCGTGACGCTCCGGGGATCCACGAGCAGCTTCGCTCCGTCCGGCAACGCACCCAACACCGGGGCCGCCTGCGCATAGGGCGCCAGCGTGATGCCGTCCTGCTCCAGTGCCGCGCGCAGGGCGTCCGGCACCTTGCCCTCGGTGATGAACAGGCGGGCGCCTTCCGGTGCTACCAGCAGGTGTGCGAGGAACACCGGGATGTAGTCCACGTCGGCGCCGCGCAGGTTCGTCAGCCACGCGATGTCGTCCAGTGTGGAGATGAGGTGGTGCGTCGCCCCCAGCCGGTTCATCTCCGCGCGCAGCGCCTGGAGCTTCTCCGCGCGCGGGCCCGGTGACAGCGCATGGGCATACACCGGCGCACCCGGCATCCCCGGACGGTCGGGCCAGGCCTCCGCCACCAGGTCCAGGTCCGTGCGCAGCTTCACGCCCTTCGCCTTGAACAGCGAGGACACCGCCCGCCCCTGCCCCAGGGACAGCACCATGCCGTCCACCGCCACCGTCTGCCCCGCCGTCACGTTGGCCCCGAGCCAGTCCAGGTGCGACTGCCCGGGCGCGCTCGTCATGCGCACCGTGACGATGCCGCTGCCCGCCAGCTGGGTGTCCGCTTGATCCCAGTAGCGACTGTCCACCCACAGGCCGGCGAAGTCCTCCGTCACCACCAGCGTCCCCAGGGAGCCGGTGAACCCTGACAGCCACTCGCGCCCCTTCCAACGGCGCGGCGGGTATTGGGACAGGTGGGGGTCGTTCGACGGCACCCACACCGCCGCCACGTCGTGGGCCCGCATCACCTGCCGCAGCCGCGCGATGCGCTCTCGCGTCTGGGCGCCCTGGCTCTCTTGAAGGCTCATGGCTTCCTCCGTCGTACCGCCTCCCACCGTCATGCCGGAATCAGGGGCGCTTTTCGAGGGCTCCCGAACCCGGGAGCCCGTACGCGCGGTGCCCGGGCGGACGACGCGACGCGGCGCGGTCGCCGCCGGGAGGTTGGATTGTGTTGGCCACTGAAGAGAAGGCGCCTTGTGCCCCTGGGCGGTCCCCTTCGGGGTGCTTACCAAGCCAGTGGCCTCGGTGAGGAGCACGAGGCCACTTCCACCTGTCTCCTGAACCGGGCCTGACCTCCACCGTGCGACGCGTCCTTGCCATCCTTCCCTACGTCCCGTTTCCCTCGGATACGGGCGGCACCCTGCGCACGCTGGAGCTGGTGCGCGCGCTCGCCTCCCGCTTCTCCATCGACGTGCTCGCGCTGCACCGCCCGGGCAACGACGCGGCGGGGTTCACGCGGTGGCTGGGTGAGCTGGGCGTCCCCGCCTCCCGCCTCCACCTGGTGGACATGCCGCGCATCGCGCCCGGGGAGACGCTGAGCAGCACCCGGGCGCTCCTGCGGGGCACGCCACTCACCTACATCCGCTACACGCGCCAGTGCCTGCAGGCGGCCTTCCGCCGGGTGATGAGGGAGCAGGGCCCCTTCGACATCATCCACTTCGATCACCTGCACATGGCGCAGCTGCTGCCGCTGGCCCGGGAGCTGAACCCGTCCGCGCACCTGGTCATCGACGAGCACAACGTGGAGAGCCAGCTGCTCGCGCGCATGGCGCCCCTGAGCGCGCTGCCCCTGCGCCCCTTCCTGAACTGGCAGTTCCGCCGCGTGGAGGAGCTGGAGCGCGCGTGCGTGAGCCAGGCGGACTCCGTGCTCGCGTGCTCGGAGGTGGACGCCGCGCAGCTGCGCGAGCTGGGCGCGAAGCAGGTGCACGTGGTGCCCAACGGCGTGAAGCTGCCGGACTTCATCCCGCAGGAGAAGGCGGGCAACGACCTGGTCTTCGTGGGCTCCATGGACTGGTGGCCCAACGAGGACGCGGTGCTGAGGCTTGCCCGCGAGGTGTGGCCGCTGGTGTCGTCGGAGCTGGCGCCCGGCCGGCTCATGGTGGTGGGCCGCAATCCGTCCGCCTCCGTGCGCGCGCTGGAGAGCGAGGACGGCCGGCTGACGGTGACGGGCGCGGTCCCCTCCGTGGCGCCGCACCTGGCGCGCGCGCTGGCGACGGCCATCCCCCTGCGCGCGGGCAGCGGGACGCGCCTCAAGGTGCTGGAAGCCGCCGCGGCGGGCGTGCCCGTGGTGGCCACGCGCCTCGCGGTGGAGGGGCTCCCCGTGGTGGAGGGACAGAACGTGCTCCTCGCGGAGTCCCCCCAGGAGTTCGCGAACGCGCTGCGCCGGCTGCGCAATGATCCGGAACTCTGCCGGAAGCTCGCGCACAACGCGCGCCGCATGGCGGAGTCCTTCGCGTGGGAAGGCATTGGCGCGGGCCTGGGCGACCTCTACCTGAACGCTTCGGTGAAGGGCGGCGGCGGGAAGAAGTCGTCGGGCACGGACGTCGTGTAGCCGTCCCGTCTCGGCAGGATCAGGTGGCCGCCGGGGGAAGCAGCACCTGCTCCAGCAGCACGCGCAGCTCCTGCTCCAGTCCCGGCACCGAGGCGGCGCGCAGATTCCCGCCCCCCCGGAAGAGGGACAGTCCTTCGAGGAAGGCGACCAGCAGCGCCGCGCGCCGCTCCCGACGCGCCGGGGTGAGTTCGGGGGAGAGCTCCCGCAGCAGCTCCGCGACGCCCGCCCGATAGCCGGCGTAGAAGACCGCGAGCGCGTCCGCCACCATGGCGTCCCGCGCGGCCAGCGCCCACAGCTCCGCGAAGAGCTGACAGGCCTGGGGCGAGTCCTGATCCTCCAGGATGGCGTCCAGGGCCTTGCGGAGCCGCTGCACGGGCTCACGTCCTCCGCCCTCCACCCGCTCGCGGACCCGCTTCAGGGCCTGCTCCAGGTAGCGCGCCAGCAGCGCGCGCACCACGTCCTGCTTCGTGGGGAAGTAGTACTGGAGGTTGCCCAGGCTCACGCCCGCGCGCTGGGCCACGCCCCGCAGGCTGAGGCCCGCGTAGCCGTCCTGGACCAGCACATCCATGGCCGCGTCGAGGATGCTCCCCACGCGCTCGGTGCCCTTCGCGTGCACCGCGGTCCCCTCGCGCGGGCTCGCCGAGGGGAGTGTCGCCGGAGCCTTCCTGCTCGCGCGTCGGGGCATCACGCCGCCTCGCTCGCGGGTCGCTCTTGCATCCGGACCTCGACGCCGCAGGCGTGCAGCGTGGCCAGCGTCTCCTCGGGCCGGGGCTCGTGCTCCGGGAACCACACACCGGCGGGCGGCGGCGGCGCGCCATCCAGCCCCAGGAGCCGCTCGGCGCCCAGCAGCGCTCCGACGGCGGTGAGGTGGGCCTGTCCCCGGGGATCCACCACCTCGATGCGGACCTGGCCCCGCGCGCCCTCCACGTCCGCCACCCACGCGGCCTCGCCCCCCGTGTTGCTGCCGGTGAGCAGCGTCCGGCGCAGCGACGTCCAGCGGGGGTGTTGGAGCAGCCGGAGGATGCCCAGCCGCTGGAGCACCACGAGCGTCCACGTCGCGGAGCCCGAGTCGAAGCCCAGCCGCGTCGTCACCGTGCGCGCGCCCAGCACGCGAGGCAGCGTCGCCTGCTCGGGCGTGTCGAGCCGGAAGACCCGGGTGTCCCGGCCGTCGGGGAACGTCACCCGCCGACCGTCCGTCAGCGGCAGCACCTGACGCGCCTGCCCCTCCTCCGTCACCTCGAAGGACAGGCCCAGCCGGTCCATGTACTCCAGCGAGTCCGGACCGGCCGTGTCCGCCAGCGCGAAGCGGATGGACACATCCACGCGCGCCAGGGGCCCCACCCGCTGCGCGGCCATGGCGACGAGCCGCGGCACGAGCCCCGCCATCCACGCGGAGCCCAGCAGCACCGGCGCGCGCGGCGTCGTGCCGGAGAGGCGCAGCACCGTGGCCATCATCCGGGACGTCCACCGGGTGATGTCCAGCACGGGCACCCCGTCACGCGTCGCCGCCAGCAGCAGGCCATCGTCCGGATCATTGACCAGGGCCAGCACCGCCCGGGGCCTGCCCCCCAGCGCCGCCAACGGTTCGCGCGAGGTGACATCCAGCGCGACCCCTTCCGCCCCACCCAGACGCGCGGCCAGCTCCCGGGCCGGCGCCTCCCTGCGCCCGGCGATGAGCAGCGGCAGGTCCGGATGACGCGCCCGCAGCAGCTCCGCGAGCTGGACGCCCACCACGCCATAGCCCCCCACCAGCACGACACGGCCCTCGGCACCCATGACGACTCCCACGCACGGGCACGGCCCTTTCCGCGCCCCATGGGGGGATGATATAGGTCACTTGACCTAATTCGTCACGACATTCGACTTCACGCGATGGAACGCAGGGGTTCGTCCCTGAGGGGGAGGAGGATGAGGTCCTCGTCCTGCTCCAGGTGGTATTCCCCGTCCGCGCCGCGGCAGCGCTCGGCGTGTACGCGAATCTTCGCATCCAGTTCGCGCGCCTCTGCTTCGGTCAGGGCCGCGAGCTGCGCCGCCGTGAAGCAGCCCTCGAACACGAAGAAGCGGCAGAGCGTGTACATCTCCTCGAAGGTCTTCGCGTGGAACCCGCTCATCGTGGGAATCACTTCGTGCGGCAGCCCCTTCTCTTGGATGGTCGCCACCACCTGTTCGCTGAAGAGCAGGTGCTCCACGAAGTCGCGACACAGCTCGTAGGTCGGTCCCCGGGCGGCCGCCATGGCAATCAGGCAGGAGCCCCCGGGGCGGACGAGCGACAGCAGCCTGTCGATGAACCCTCCCCAGTCGGAGAAGGGCACGTGGTACAGGACGTGCGAGCACACGACGAGTTCGTACCTGTCGGGTGAGTCGTAGCGCTCCAGCGGCTGGAGGTGGACCTTCGCCTTCTCCAGCGCGAGCCCGGTGATCTGCTCGGGATTGGGTTCCAGCAGGGTGAGCGAGCCGAAGTGTTTCGCGAGCCGCTCGGCCACCCTGCCCGACCCCGCGCCCACATCCAGCAGCGAAGGGTGCGCCGGCAGTCGGGGGAGGAGCTTCGTTTCGACGAGCTGTCCGATGTTCTCGGGGTGCCGGGCGGTGGCCGCGAGCAGGCGGAACGCCGTGGCGTACTCATGTGGCGACATCGTGATTCCCATGCGTCGCGCTCCTGGGGTGATGATTGCTCCGGACTATCGCATTCCCGGACCGTGCGTGAACGCCAGACGAATTCCCAGTCCCTGCTGTCAGTCAGGGGGAGCTGGTAGTCTTGTCTCGCTGTATCGACCCATTCTCAGGAGTGCGTGAATGTCCAAGAAGACCCTTCGCATCGTTGCCCTTCTCTCCGCGTTCGCGGGTGTTGGCATCGCGGGCCTCACCCTGGTGCCGGGCACGGCCCAGGCCGCGGAGCTGCCGTCGGGCTGCTATCGGCATCCCATCACCGGCGCGCTGATCTGCCCCTACCCGCCGCCGTTCTAGGGCACCTTCGCTTCAACGCCGGAGTTCCGCGCTGGACGGTGGGCGCGGAGCCCCGGCGCGTCGCGCTCAGGAGGTGACGCCGCCGGGGTCGTTCAGCAGTCCGGAGTTCGGGGCGGCTTGAACCACCTTCAAGGCACGTAGGCGATACAATCAATCTCCACGCGCAGCCCGTCGTCAGGCAATCCGGCCACCTGCACGGTGGTGCGCGCGGGCCGGTGGCCGCCGAAGACGCGCTCGTAGACAGCGTTCATCCGGGCGAACTCCTTCATGTCCATGAGGAAGACGCCGCAGCGCAGGACGTGCTGGAGGCTGGAGCCGCCGGCCACGAGGATGCGCTCCAGGTTGCGCAGCACCTGCTCCGTCTGCGCTTCAATGCCCTCCGCCTGGAGGCCGGTGGCGGGGTCCCTGGCGGCCTGTCCGGAGATGAAGAGCAACTGGCCCAGCTGCATGCCGGGGGAGTACGGGCCCGCGGGCTTGGGCAGCGCGGGCGAGACGATGGGCTGGTGCTTCGCTGACGACATGGGCTTCTCCTTGAGGATCCGGTCCGGAGGAGGTGCCCACGCTACCCGACGCCTACCGCTTCCGGCCCGTGAAGGTGTTGAAGGTACTCGAGAAGGTCCGATGGGTGGCGCCGTCGGGCCCCGTGCAGACGGTCTCGCTGCGGCTGACCCAGAGCAGGGACAATTCTCCCCGGTTGCCCCAACTCCCCCATCCCGCCCCTGCGGGGGGAGGAAACCAGCCGATGAAGAGTTGACGCTGGCAGCCCTCGCCCGACTCGGTCGGGGGCTTCGAGAACGCGGAGAACCCCAGGTCCCGGCCGTCGTTCTGGACGGTGCCAGGGATTCCCTCCGGGTGGTCGTCGATCATCTTGAGCAGGAACCGGCCGTCTTCAGCCTGCTCAATGCTGAGCGTGAAGGCCCTGGTGCCGGACTGGGTGGTCTCGGGCCCGGTGTCCGGCGAGGTCGTCTCCGAGAAGGAGTAGGTCCCTTCATAGACACCCACGAGGAGCGAGGGCGCCGGAGGCCAGGACGCCTCATCCCGGCGGCCCGTGAACACAGACGTGATTTCACTCGTCGACGTGGAGTGGGTGCCCGGGAAGGGACCGCCGGGACCGATGCATTCCAGCTCACGCTGGGAGACCCAGGTGAGGGACAGATTCCCCTGGGCATCCCAGGTTCCCGTTCCCGCGGGCCCGGAGGACTCCTCCCTCATGAAGTACTGCTGCCGGAAGCAGTACTTGTCGTAGCGGCTGGCGGGACCTTCCTGCGGAGGAATGGCCAGCGTGCCGTCCTCGTGGACGTCGACGAGGACCCCCTGCGGGAAGCCCGTGATGGGCTTGAGCCGGACCCGGGTGTCGCTGACCGGCTCCAGCGTGAACTGCTCCACGCGAGGAGGAGACTCGGTCGGGATGAAGGTGCCCTCCACGGAGCGAAACCCTGAATAGGCGCCATCCAACAAGCTCGCGGCGGGAGCCCGGGCCACGGTGAAGGTGAACACGCCGTGCTTCGACGGATCCCCTTCGGACGTCGCCTGAACGGTCACCGCGGTGTCCGCTCGGGCGAACGGGGCCGTGTAGGTAACGGACGCGCCGGTCGTGGCGGAGAGGCTGCCGCCGCCGGACAGGAGGCTCCAGGTCACTTCGGAGGAGAACGTCCCGGTCCCCTCCACGACCGCCGTGAGGACGGTGCTGGCATGGGAGGCCAGCCTGTCCGTGCCCGTCACGGACACGCCGACGACCGCGTCCGGGACGCCGGGATCCGGCGCCGGCCCCCCTCCCCCACATCCCGACAGCGAGACCAAGGCCAGCAGGACCAGGATGCACAGTGGCTTCATGGGCGGATCCAGAGGGGGCAGGTGGGGCAAGCGGAGTCAGCAGGAGGAATACGCTTTCCCCCGGACCTCCTGGCTGCGCAAGCCCCCGAAACCCGCACCGCCCTCGGGACCAGGGCCCTCCAGGGCACACCTGGGGGGACGCAGCTCAGGGGGCCCGGACGAACACGGACTGGTCGGCGAAGTCGGTCACGCCGTGGTTGTCCGTCACGATGAAGCGGAACTTGTAGGTCCCGGCGGTCGTCAGGCCGCTCGCGGTCAGCGTGGGGGTGTTGGCGTTCGTCAGGGTGGGGGCGGCGGCGCCGGCGGGGCGGCTCAGCTCGATCCAGTTCCACTTCGCGAGGGTGCCATCCGGGTCCGTTCCGCTGCCCGTCACCGTCGCGGTCGAGGCCGGCTGGGTGATGGTCACCGTCGTGCCCGTCTTCGCGGTCGGCTCCAGGAACGTCGCGGGCTCGCTCGCGCTGCCGCGGTGCTGGGCGAACAACCAGGTGTAGAGCCGGTTGTCATTGTAGGTCGTATCCCAGACATTGTGCGTGGCGCCCGCGTAGAGGGTCATGACGGCCTTCCTCGGACCGGCCCCGCACTTCACGTCCATGTAGTCCTTGAAGGCCAATGAGCCGCTGTAGTTGACCGTGGGGTCGCTGGTGCCGTGCCGCAGCCAGACGGGCAGGCCCTGGAGGTCGCAGATGTGGCGACCGTTGGTGTCAGGGATGGGATTGCCGGCGGTATCGAACGCCTTCTGCGTCGACGGCACGGAGCTCGTGTTCGCGCAGATGGGAACGAAGGCCGCCAGCTCCGTGGAATGGTTGACCGCGAACTGGTGTCCCCGGATGCCACCGCCGCTCAGCCCCGTGAGGTAGATGCGCTCCGGGTCGATGCGGTAGCTGGCCAGCACGTCCTTCCACAGCCGGTCGAGCCGGTCCTGGGTGAACCAGCAGTCGCCGGTCGTGGCGCCAATCTCCCGGCAGTGCGGAGACACCACGATGGCCGGGAAGGTGGAGGCGAACGTCGCGTCATTCTTCAGCCGGCGCGACAGGCCCTCCGGCGAGGTCGACATGCCCGTGCGGTCCGGGGTGAGCTGCGTCCCGCCAATCCCATGCAGGGCGATGACGAGGGGGAACTTCGCCTGGGGGTCCTGGTTGTAGGTGGCGGGCAGGAACTGCAGGAAGTCATAGGACGGCGAGCGCTTCACGGACTGCGTGCCCGCGGTGCACGTGGGCGCCGGAGCCTGGGCCTCGGTGGAGGGCTCGCCCATGACGGAGAACGTCCGCAGCCGGCAGGAGACCTTGTCCGTGCAGACAAAGCGCACCTTGCGGGTGACCAGCGGCGTGGAGAGCGGCAGGGTCCGGGTGAGGGTCCCCGCCGTGTTTCCGGTGACCACCGTCTCCGGCACCGTCTGCCAGCAGCCCTGCGCGTAGTGCTGGATCTGGAAGTTGGCCGGAGCGCTCCCGGTGGTCGTCCCCAGCGCGAGCTGGAACTCCGAGATGGCGTAGAACCCCTGGAGGTCCACCTCCACGTAGACGTGCGGGCGGACCGTGCCGCTGTTCCAGCCGGTGGCGGGGTCGCCGTCCGTCACGAGGGCCGCCGTGGAGCTCGCGTCGTACTCGGTGATGGAGGACGCGGGCTTGCCGAGTGCCACGTCCACCGCCAGCAGTTGCGTGGGCCCCTTGGCGGGCTCCTCGCGGTCCGCGGTCGCATCGGGAAGCGGCGCGTCCTTGAGGTCCGGAGCTTCCGGCTGCGAGCCGGCACGGATGTGGAGGTTGAAGAGGCCGCAGGAGCTGCCCTGCCCCTGCACGAAGATGCGCACCGCCTGCCCGACCTCGAGCGCGAGGCTCACCGATGCCTCACCCGTGCCACGGCTTGCGCCGTCGTCACAGCCCAGGGACGTCGCCGCGCCCTCCTCGCGCCTCACCTCCAGCACCGGAGCAAAGCGGGCATCCGACGTGGAGAAGGTGAACGTGTCCGAGGACGGAGCCCGCCAGACGTAGGAGACGCCCGGTGCTTTGTGGGCCACGGCTCCACACGTGGGGCGCAGGGTGCTGACGAGCCGGCAGGTGTCATCCGAATCCACCACCGTGCCCAGCAGCGATCCCAGCGCTTCCCCCAGCGGCGCGTCCCCAGGCAACGGGGTGTCCTGCGCCTCGCAGCCGGTCATCAACAATCCAAGCGTTACGAGTCCGGCCAGAATCGCGCCAGCGCCAGGGGAGCGTTGCATGGGGGAGCCTTCCGTGAGAGGGCATGGCAAACACAAGAACTTCCAGCACAAGCTGCCAATCCTGTATAATCCATCCCGGTGACACAATCCCAGGGCAGACCGGTGTCCGTGGGACGACGCTCAGGAGGCGCAGTCCTCCGGGAATCTGCGCGTCCACCAGGGCTTGAGGTGACGTGCACACGGAGTACCTCGCCATCTGCGAGCGCCACCCGCCCGAGGACTCCTTCGTGGTGGACGTGCCCATCGTCGAGGGCACGGAGCTCATCCGCATGGCAGCGAGACTCTTCCGGAACCTCGGGGTTCAGAGCAGGCCGCGCACGTCGCGCGTCCCATCCCGGAGCTTCTGCTCATGCGCCGTCCGTCCCACGTCCTCGAAGGCCTCCTGCGACCCGGCTTCGCCCTGCTGTCCCTTCTCGCCTGTGGCGAGCCCACCGCACGCGCCTCACACCCACCCGGAGAGCATAGGAAGGACAGGAGCCCTCTTGGGCGTAGCGGGCGGGAGCAGAGCGGGAGGTGAGGGACGCTGACGGGGAGCCCATGAGCCAGCCCTCGCGCAGGGGCCAGGTGCGCACTCGCCGGGGGCAACCCCAGGTGCTCCAGGATCGCGCTCACCCCTGCTGCTCCCTTCACATACGCCAAGACCCGCCGCCTGCCTCCACGCTGTGCGATGACATGGAGTTGATGGTGAAGGGAATGGGCCGCGGCCTCTTCTACTCCCTCATCGAGACGGCACGCCTTCGCGGCGAGGACCCGGGGCACTACCTGCGGCGCGCTGCGCTCGCCGCCATCGAGAACCCAGGCGCCGTCACGCTCCCGAGATGCTGCGCAGCGTCCCTTCCGGGTCCACCGGCGCGAAGTCTCGGGCTGCCTTTGCCTCTGCCTGCAGCTTGTCCTCCATGGCCTTGAGCAGCGCGGCCACCTCCGCGGGCACTTCCAGCGTCACCTTCACCATGGCCGGGATTTCTCCTACGCCTCGGCCTGCGACCGCCAACCCGCTCTTTAGCTCCTGCGATGCTCAGGATCAGATCCACACCCCCGAGACCCTCAACAGGATTGAAGGCTCTTGGGCGCACCTGAAGGACACCTGCTTCAGCCGGATGCTCACCAAGGAGCGCGAAACCTCTTATCCCGACGCCGTCCGGTTGCTGCATGGGTTGCAGCGGACCGGACGGCTTCAGGCTCTCGCGCCACGCAAGCCCCTCTGACAGAACTCAGCCCGGGTGGCTTAGGGGGAGAAGAGGACTTCGTCGACGTGCAGGTAATTGTCGTAGTTCAGGCGCTCGAACGTCACCCAGACCGCCCGGGTGGTGGCCGGCCACGCCGCGTTGGTCAGGGTCACCCAGTTCAGCGGCGTGCTCGTCACCGAGCCCAGCTCGACCAGGTTGCCCGTGGCGTGGTCCACCGCGCGGACCGTCGCGCGCGTCGTGTTGCCGCCGTAGTAGGCCCTGAACGTCTTCAAGCCGGTCACGGGCGCCTCGGGGGTGAAGATCATCAGCCCGGCGTTGGGCGCGTAGTTGACGATTCCATAGTTGTCGATGGAGTTGTCGAAGGTGGCGAACGGGTAGCTGGCCCACAGGGGGATGTTCTGGAAGTCCAGGGTCATCAGCTGGGCGTTGTTCAGGCCCGGGACGTAGGCCCGCGTGAAGGCGTCCACCTGCACCGGCCCCAGGTCCCGGAAGGCTCCCGCGCTGGTCCACAGCCGCAGGGCATGAAAGGGGATCGACTGGAGGGAGTTCAGCGGCTGCGTGCAGAAGTTGGAGCTGGCGTTGCCAGGGAAGGTGCAGAGGATCTGCGGCGCGCTGGACAGCGCCGCGCGCGACGCCGCGCCCAGGACCTCCACGCGGCTGAACGCCGCCGTATCACCCAGGTTGTAGGTGAAGCGGCGGACCCCGCCGTAGGTATAGGCGTTGAACTGCTCGGTGCCGGCGCTCGCGGCCGGGGCCCGCTCCTCCAGGCCCACCCAGTCCACCACGACGGCCGCTCCCACGGAGGAGCTGCTGACGAGGATGGGGCGCACGAAGCGCGTGGTCGTCGGGCACTGGCCGGAGCCGGAGCCGAAGGTGACGGGGAAGGAGAGCACGGACCAGCCGCCGTAGGTGTCCAGCACCGAGGTGAAGATGACCGTGCTCAGGACCGTCGTCCGGTCGCTGCCCATGCACTCCAGGCGCAGCCCCGCGACGGCGGACTGGTTCGCGCGGTAGCGCTCCGTCCGGGCGGCGTACTTCAGCCGGTAGGGCCCGTTGTCGGGCCGCACGAAGATGGGGTTCTTGTGCTGCACGAGGCCCAGCCCGGACGCTCCGGCGATGCGCATCTGGCCCGCCTGCACGCTGAACGTCGCCGCGTTGGACGCGGCGGCCTGCCAGGTATTGGATTGCTGGAAGTCCTCCAGCCAGATCATCCGCGTGTCGGAGGTGAACGACAGGCCCTGGGTGTTCGCGTTCGCGGTCGAATAGCCGTTGAGGGTCGTGTACCGGGGGGTCGTGCCCTGGCGGACACTCCAGTGCAGATGCGGCGTGGAGGCGTTGCCGGTCTGCGAGACGTAGCCGAGCACCTGTCCCTGCTGGACGACGTCGCCCAGGGCCACCAGCATCGAGGCGTCCAGGTGGGCGTAGTGCGAGTAGAAGATGTTCCCGCCAACGTTGTGCTCGACCATGACGCTGTTGCCGTAACCACACGACGCCGGCGTCAAGGCCGCGAAGCGGACCGTGCCCGCGCCCACGGCCAGCACCGGCAGTTGGTTGTCGAAGTTCGGCGCGGTGGCGTTCTCGTTGAGGTCCAGCGCATTGAGGTCGCGCCCCGTATGCGCCGTGGAGCCCGCCGTATGCTTCCAGTCGTTGCCCGTGTTGGGCACCGGCATCTCCAGGTTGCCGCCGGTGATCTCCACCGCGGCGCCCGAGCCCGGCCCGCCGGTGCACGGGTCCACGGATTGCGCCCTCGCCGTCCAGGGCGCCATCAGCAATCCCATCCAGACCACGGCCACCTGCAAGCCCTGCCACTTCCCGGTGTGTCTCATTGTCTTCCCCCTCCTGTGATGGAGCGCGGCCCCCATACAACAGGAAGAGGCAGGGTGAGAATGGAATTCTTCTTTTTCATTGATATCAAGCTTCCATTCAGCCGCTCATCGACCCCTCGTGGGGGAGCTGGGGGAGCGCTGATTCCAGGCCTTGATGGGGTCAGGGGTTTGACACGCCCGCGCGGCGCGTGGTCGCCTGGGCCCGGAGGTGCCGCGTGGCCGAGGGTCCGGACCAGGAACGCCTGGAAGAGGAACGCCGTCAGTCCGACGCGCTGCTGGAGTGGCTCAGGACACCCGGCCCATCACCTCACTGACGCTGTGCGCGGCGAAGAGCAGCTCCAGCTTCTTGCTGCGCGACATGTCGTCCTTGATGCGCGGCCACACGTCGAGCATAGGAAGGACAAGAGCCCTCTTGGGCGTAGCGGGCGGGAGCAGAGCGGGAGGTGAGGGACGCTGACGGGGAGCCCATGAGCCAGCCCTCGCGCGGGGGCCAGGTGCGCACTCGCCGGGGGCAACCCCAGGTGCTCCAGGATCGCGCTCACCCCTGCTGCTCCCTTCACATACGCCAAGACCCGCCGCCTGCCTCCACACCTCATGCATGCGAACACGTCGAAGTCGAACGTCCTCGTCAGCAACTCTGCCCCATCCACTCGCGGCGTCCTCTGCTTCATCCGCTCCTGCCTGGCCGCTGCCTCACTCCCCGCGCTCGTCTCCTCCGCTTGGGGGACCAGAAATGGCCGCAGTTTGGCGCCTGGAGCGAAGACTCCGTGGAACCTCGCCCCTTCACGAGGGTCCGCCTGCACGACCTCCTGCGGGTTCACTTCCTCAGCCGAGGGGTCTCCTCCCGCGCAGCCCAGCCAGACCGCACAGACGGGAACGAGCAACAAGGACCACCGACGCAAAGACTTGGTTCACCTTGGCCGGAATTGAGAGCCTCTCACGGTAGCGCTGGATCTCCCTGGTCTGGCGTTGAAAAATCGGACTATCCTGGCAAGGCAGCACAAACCTTCCAACCAGGGTAAGCACATGCGAGTGGCAATCATTGCCGGGCTGATGACAGTCGGACTGCTGGCGGGCTGTGGCGGCGCGGAAGAAGTGGATGAGACTGTCAGTCCCGAGGAGCAGGGGCAGGTCCACCAGGGGGTGACGCGCTGGGAGTGCGTCAGCGACTGTGACATCAAGTGGATGCAGTGCGTCTATGGCGGTGGCGGCACGCCGAAGCCCACCTGCGACAGCTACAAGGCGTTCTGCATCTCCCAGTGTCCCCCCTGACGGGATGGCGCGGCTGTGGGCCTGACCCGGATCCCCGGCAAGGACCTCAAATCGGGCTTGGCCTGCGATCAGCGGAGCAGGTGAAGGCGCTGCTCGAAGAGACGCCGAAGCCAGATGAAGAGATGCTCCGGGCGTTCGCGGCGGCCTGCCAGCCCACGACGACCAACGTTGTGTGAATGCCGGCTACGGCGCCTGCGGCAACCCCTACCCGACCGCCGCGAGTGACACGGGCGCATCCATGGCCGGCAGGTAAAGCGATTCAACATAGCGCTGCGCCATCCGCTCCGGGCCCCCAGGAGGTCGCGTTCGAGGCGCCGCTGCCCGACGACCTCACGGACTTCATCGAGGGCCGGACGTAGGGCCGCGAGACCTTTCCGGAACCTCGGGGTTCAGGGCAGGGCCGCGCACGTCGCGCGTCCCATCCCGGAGCTTCTGCTCATGCGCCGTCCGTCCCACGTCCTCGAAGGCCTCCTGCTCCCCGGCTTCGCCCTGCTGTCCCTTCTCGCCTGTGGCGGGCCCACCGCGCCGGTGGAGCCCGACACCAACGGCGCCCGGACGCGCGACGCCGTGGTCGCCGAGCCGCCGGTCGGCTGCGTCGACCCGGTCACCACGCCGCCTCCTCCGGACGTCCTGGTGCGCAGGAGCATCCGGAACGCCGCGGCGCGGGGCGCGGTGTGCAACGACGGCTCGGCGCCCTCGTACTACGTGCGGCGCGGCGTGGGCTGCGGGGCGAGCCGCTGGGTCCTCTTCTTCGAAGGCGGTGGCGCCTGCTACCCCCCGGACTGCCCGGACCGGGGTCAGCGGCTGCTGTCGTCGAACGATGACCCGCCGACGATGGAGGCAAACCGCGGGCTCCTGTCGACCAGTCCGGCCGAGAACCCCGACTTCTTCACCGCGAACCAGGTCTTCTTCTCGTATTGCAGCTCGGACGCGTACTCGGGCGACAAGAGTGGCTCCGGACTGCCGGGCGACTACCACTTCCGGGGGAGCCGCATCGTCCAGGCCGTCATCGAGGACCTCGTGAATCCCGAGGTGACGCCCGCTCCCAACCTCGCCCAGGCGACGGAGCTGCTGCTCGCGGGAGGCTCGGCGGGCGGGGCTGGCGTGCTCTTCAACCTGGACCGGCTGGGCGCGGCCTTCCCGGGCAAGCGGGTCCGGGGCTTCACCGACGCGGGCTGGCGGGTCGACACGCTCCAGTATGACCCCGCGCTCGGGACCACCGTGGAGGCCGCGGCCATCTTCGCGGAGTTCTGGAACAGCGTGGCTGACACCTCGTGCTCCGCCGCCGAGCCCGAGCAGCCGGGCCGGTGCGGCGTGGGACAGACGCTCTATCCCTACCTGAGCACGCCCCTCTTCGTGCACCAGGACCAGTATGACCCCGTGCCGCTCGAGAAGATGGGCCTCACGGAGCCGCTCGACAGCTCCGAGCAGGCCTTCGCGGTGGCGCATGCGTGGAAGGTTCGCCAGTCCCTGGCGCCGGTGAGCGGCGTGTTCAGCCCGGCCGACCAGCAGCACACGCTCGTGCGCAGTCCCGCGTTCAACAACCCCCTCGTCAACGGCGTGTCCCTGCGGCAGGCGTTCGGGAACTGGTACTTCGGACGCCCGGGGCCCACCCACGTCATCGAGTAGGCGGTCTGATGCGCTGACACGTCATCCGGCTTCGCTGACATGTCAGCGGGCGTGTCCAGGGCCTCGAGCCCCTTCTCCGTCACCCCGCCTCTCCACTGACACGTGGGCTCCAAGGGGGTGGCCTGCCGTTTGCTATGAGACAGCCGCGGAGCACTCCGGCGATACAGTCCTCGCAGGCGTGGGTCCCTGAGTCGAAACCCTTTCAGATACCAACCCTTGATGTGAGGAATTGCTCACGATGCTCGCTTCCATTGCTACCGTCCTGCTGGCCAACGCACTCGGCCAAGCTCCCACCAGCACCATGGCCGCCCCGGCGCCCTTCCCCTATTGCGGTATGGAGCTCCAGCTCAAGTCGTGGAAGGGGGACTACCTGAACCGTTCCGACGCGGCCATTCCCATCACCGCGGCGGCCACCGGCGCCGCCGGCAACAAGTGGACCGCCGAGTGCACCACGGACGGCAAGGTGAAGCTGAAGTCGACGAAGGGGGACTACCTGAACCGTACCGACCTGGCCCAGGGCGCCACCGTCGCCACGGCGGCCACTGGCACCGGCACCGTGTGGACGCCTGCATTCACCACCGCCGGCAAGCTCGTGCTGCGCTCGTCGAAGGGGGACAGCCTGCACCGGCCGGACAGCCCTCCGGCCGTCACCAGCTGGGGCACCGGCATTGGCAATGAGTGGACCCTCGAGCCTCAGCCGCCCACGAATGCGTGCTACCTGTGGAAGGGGCGTGGAGGTGCTCCCCAGGCGAGCTACATGGCGGCCCATGCGAGCTGCCGTCCCTGGAATGGCAGCTCCGGGTGGAGCTTCTTCAAGAAGAACAATGGGGTGGACTACTATCGCGGAACCTTCAAGGAAGCCGTGGCCACCCCCTCCATCTGGGCGGTCTACGCCGACTTCGGCTCAGCGGCTGTCACCTCGAAGGCGGACTACGATTCCTTCGTCGCCAATACCAAGCTGTCCGGCTCCTGCGGCGAGTGCCTGCACTGAGTCGTCCTGCGCGGGCCGGTGTCTGTGCGGGCCGGCCCGCTCGCTCACGACCTCGTACAGCACCGTCCCCTCCGGCTGCCTGCGCCGGTACGCCCACCCACGCTCCTCCACCTGCCCCTCCCCAGCTCCACCTCGCCGGGGAACTCAGGCCGCTCGCGTCCGAGCAGATTGACGTCCCGCTTGGGGTTTACTGTCGCCTTGTCCGCGGGTTCGATTCCCTCCGCCTCCACATTTTCAGGCCGTGATCACGGCTGGTTCGCAGCACCTTCCAGCCGTGTTGCGTCTAGGTCGCGTGCCGGCGCAAGCATCCTCTTCTCGTAGAGGCCCACGGCCTGCCGCTCACCGAATCGGTGACGGCGGCCAATGTGCACGACACGCACGAACTCTTCCCCCTCGTCGACTCCGTGCCCGCGGTGAGGCTGCCTTCAGGGCAGCGACGCTTCCGCCCCGCGAAGGTCCACGGAGATAAAGCCTACGCCTCCAGGAAGAACCGACTCGGCCTGCGTCTGCGCGGCATCGCTCCGCGCATCGCCCGTCCAGGTGTGGAGTCCAAGGAGCGTCTGGGCCGCTACCGCTGGGTCGTGGAGCGCACGCTGGCCTGGAAGAACCAGCTGCGCCGTCTTCGCGTCCGCGACGAGCGCAGGGACGACGTCCACTTCGGATTCCTCGCCCTCGGCTGCTGCGTCATGCTTCTGCGTCGCCTCTGTCCTGATATTTGTTAGGAGCCGTAAATGCGTGGTTTCTGAGGCTGGTTCAGCAAGACGCGAGTAGTGCAGTCCTAACCCTTCTGGCGAAGCGCAAATGCCGCATCTGCGTCATGAATCATGCGCTCGACACATCCGATGGCAGTGCGCGCACATTGGCGGGCGAGCAAGAGATTGCCTGAAATGGTGGCGCTCGCCATGTAATCGCTGACGACGATTGGCTCCTCGTCGTTATTCGAGAAATGAGCTATTGCGTTTCGGAACTTCTTTTCCAGGTAGTTGTCGAACGTTTGCTTGATTCCTTTTCCAATCCATTTTCGCGCATCGCCTTGTATTACTGGGTCCTCTTCCACGCGAGCGGTGAATCGCGGGGCTTCCAGTCCATTTTCTTTGGTCCAGCCAATGATCTTTTGATGTGTCTTTCTGAATATGCCTTCGAGTATTTTTGAGTAGCACAGGAACTGGTAGAAGACGCTTGGGTTTGTCATGCCCTCTCGATAGAGGGCGTAGTATGGCCGCAATAGATCAATATAGACTCGTTGGTCGCCCCCCAGCGTTACCCCAACAAATGGGGCAACGTATGAGGCGGTTAATATATTGTGTTTTGGGTCCCAGATTGCGATCTCGCGAACATGGATTGGTATGTTTATTTGGTATGAAAGGTTGTCGATCAGGGGGGCGACTACCTTGCTGTATAGGCCGAAAACATTGTTGTAGTTTGTGGCGCGACACCAAAGCTCAAGCGCTGAGCATTCTCGCGCTGAGTTGAGATGCATGATGACCTTCCCAGAGGGAGTCTCAAGGGCAAGGTCGACTGCTTCAGGAAGTGCGTAAATGAGTGACGCACCTTCTGATGGTTCAAGAAACATCTTAAAATCCCCAGAGGATGAGTTGGGGACCTTGCTTAGGTGTACCAGTAGCCGAAAATCACGCTCTTCTGGATCGAGAAACCGCTGCTTGTCCTGTTCTGAATCGGGCGAGTCGCTGGCCGCTAAATGCAACTGATGAAGAATGCCCGGTGGCCCTAACTTTGCGGAGTCCAGCGAAATGGTGGTCGCCAAGGGTTTTTCTTGCGCCGGCGCGGGCTCCGCGTCTGGCTGCAAGCGCTCCCGGTTCTCGTCTTTGGCTTCTTGCCTGCGTCGCTTTGCTCGCTTCAACTTTGAGTTTCTCGACATGCTTTCCCTCCACGCTGTCTAACGCTATTCAGGGGATTGGGTTCCGAACTCCCGTTCGCTTTGGCACCTGCTCCCCTGTGCCGGGATGCTGCTCTACTGAGGCTATAGAACCTCCCGCGATCACGTCTAGGTGCGGGCGCCGTTCGCCGCGCTTCTCGACGGGGCGTTCTTAAGTCCGTCGGGCAGGTAGTAGACGAGTGGCCGGCTTCCGTCATGCATGCGCCGCTGACCGCGCATGAAACGCAGCGCCTTGAGCGCGGCGACAATCTAGCGCGAGATCCTCGGGTCGACCTGTGCCGGGTGGAGCGCGAAGTCTTGATCACGTTATGCGGCGTCTCCGAGGAAGAGTGCCGCTCGGTCGGTGAACAGCTTGCTTTGCACGCTAAATGCGTGCGGTTTCTGATGCTGGTTCTTCTGTGGGATGCCAGCGCCGACTGGCCCGAAGTGTAAGCTGAGTCTGCCAAGATGCTTCTACGGACTGGCTGGCATGAATTCGTCCACAGGAATCACAATAGGTTTCTTTGCACCCTGACTTCCTCGCTCGTTCGCCGGTGCAATATCGATGAGCCGTAGGTGAGCTGTCCAACCCTCTCCGGGGAGCGCTTGATCCGGAAGGACGTACCGAGGGCCACCGCAACGGAAAACAACATAGAAAGCTTCCTTCACCTCATAGGGCGTTCCTTTTAGCCCACTAACAGTGTCCCAAAGCTGATGAAATCCGTGAACGAGATAGCTCCTTGCATCGTCATTGTATTGTTTTGCTTCGACGTAGAGATTGAATTTGAATGACGGATCCGTGAGGTCTGGTTGAAGTCCCGCCATCATGGGCTTGGATACGGGGGACAAACCTTGGTCGAAAAACCACAAGGCAAGCTCTGCGGTGAGGGTTTCCTCAACCTTGCCCTGCGCGCCCTGTGCCAGTTCGAAAAGACGCAAACGGTCGTGCCATTGGCATCGGTGTTGGAAACGATTGATTAACCCAAGCAATGATCGACGCGTGCCGACCCTGAGGCGGAGATCCTCATATATGCGCTCGACATAGGGCTTAAGCGTCTGCACGGAATGCTCAAGTGCGTCGTTCCTGTCCTTTGATGATGTGTTGTTATCGTAAAGAGCCTCTATGATCTTGCTTTTGCTTGGTGTCTCAAGTCCCTCGTTAAACCATTGGTTGACTTGGGCGCGCATTTGCACATCTCGTTCTTCCTCGTCTTCGGAAAGAGGTGTTGGTTCTGGATTGAGATCATGCAGAAGCTGGAGAACTCCATTGAGCAAAAGCCCTGATGACGTCAGCTTTTCGTCGACAAAGTTTCGATGCGCGTATTCTTGTTGTTGCTGTAAGTCAAGGAGCTGGATCTGTAATTCATTTATCTTGGATTGCTGATCTTTGGTCCGCGTGGTCGAGGTCGACTCCGAAAATAGACTTGGCCTTCGGTCGGGGTTGTTGATTTTTGCTGCCAAGATCCCGAGTAGTTTTTTTGATTTTGTGTTATCTGTTAGCGTGTCAATTTTGACTGGTCTCGCGTGTGGATGGCTTGCTATCGCGTCAAAGCGGGCGAAGGTTAATTCGTCGGTGGGGGTAAGCCATCCGTTGGCCGGAGGTGGCGTTGAGGAGTCGTCTTCGTCAGGGACTTGCTTGACGAACTCCCGCTTTAGCGCCACTAGCATTTGGGTTAAAGCTTGATCGTGCTGGAAATGTCGATGTGTCAGCTCGCTTGCGTCTCGCTGTATGTCTCTGAGTAATGCTGCGAGGCGGGGTTCTTCCTGTACGAACCTCACAAAACGACGAAGTTGACGGTAAAATACAGTGCCTTCTTGCGCATGGAGAAACTTCCACTGTCTATCAAGTAGCTCGACTAGATCTTCAAGCATGGTGAGTTTTAGTTTACCACTGCCACTTTGAAGCTCCAACTAACTGCACGTGCATTTGACCGGCCAGAGCCTGTGATGTCCTGTCGGGTCGCGCAGATAGTCGTCGTCGTCGTTTGTAGAGCCCACGAAGACGCAGCGGCGTGGCGTCTTCGCGTTGGCGCGGCCGTATGGGGCCGAAAGGTGTCTTCCGTTCGGCTGATAAACGCCTTCAGCGCCTGAACCTCGCTCTTTCGGAAAATGCTCAGCTCTGCAAGTCCGATGAACCAAAATTGCGAGGCGAGCATCGCGCTCTCTTTGTTGCTCACGCCGACCGTCGCGTCGCTGAAATACTTCCCCCGAGGATGCGAAAGGCCGTCGACTTCCTGAGCCCCTGCTGCCCCTCAAGAATCAGGACCGTGTCGACCTTTCAACCCGGAGAAGAGCACGCGCGACAGCGGAGATCGCGAACTTCGCCCCGATGGCACGCAAGTATCCGGGCTCGCCCTGCACACCGAAGTAGACGACGTGCGACTCGCCGAGGCGTGACTTCCCATTCCAGACGAGTCCGCCCAGGAAGTCGGCGACGGGGTCGTAGCTGTTCCGCTTGCTCCTAGTGCCGACGGAGTTTCAACGCCGCTTGCTCGCAGAGGTGTTCGGTTCCCTCCTGCCAGGCCGTAGCCGCGAACACTGGGCGTAACAGCTCGACGACCGCCGCTTCGGACGTGCTCAGGGGCAGGAGCAAGGCGGTGCAGGATATCAGCGCGTTCAATGTGTTGTCCTGCCCACCAAAAGGCGCGAGCGGCTCGCCAGCGAGCACGCGGCGCACGACCGCGGTGTGCTCAGGCTTCCGGACGCAAAAGCTGTGGGGGCTTCCAAACCTGCCACTGTGGCCACGACGCAGCCCACGACGTGCCATGCACCAGCGGGGCGTTCCTCCGAGCACGCGGACATGTCGGCTTCATAGGCGCCTCCACTTGTAGGAAAGAGACCCACTGCGCGCGACCCTCTCTGCCAACGTGAGTGAGACAGTTCGTACCCAGCAGTTTAGTGTGCAGGGCGACCCAGGCAGGGACGATGAATCCGGTGGTGAAAGAGGCTCGGGTCCGGGAGACCGAGGTGGTGGAGAAGG
>NZ_RAWG01000130.1 GCF_003611735.1 Corallococcus sicarius
AAGGTGGCGCGCTGTTTTCCAAGCAATTCCGAGGATTTGAATCATGGCGGATGGCATCAACCCGAAGCACACGGATAAGCGCACCGCGGAGCGCTACCAGCGTGGTGGCCAGATCGAGGAGGGTGCGCGTCCGCCAGGAGCGCCAGGTCCACCCGGTCGTTGAGCAGGCACAGCGCGCCCGCCTGCCGGCAGCGGGCCACCACCGCCCTCGCCGCGGCCAGGGCCTCCCGGGGCGGCGTGTGCTTCATGCGCAGTTGCAGCACGCGGGCGCCGCCAGCCAGGAGCCGCTCGGCCTTGTCCACCAGCGACAGCTCCGGAAGAACGGTGTCGTCGCACAGCAGGTACGGGCCTTTGGGAAGCAGGGGACGGGGCGGGACGTTCATCGGTTCCAGGTGCCGGGGACAGCGGCGTTGACAGGCGCCCTTCCTGCTATAAGGTGGCGCGCTGTTTTCCAAGCAATTCCGAGGATTTGAATCATGGCGGATGGCATCAACCCGAAGCACACGGATAAGCGCACCGCGGAGCGCTACCAGCGTGGTGGCCAGATCGAGGAGGATGCGTTCAAGAAGCACCTCGCCGACCTGCCGGACGTGGCCGACAAGGCCGTCCCCATCGAGACGCAGATGGACGGCGACATCATGGACGACCTCGACGACGAGGACGATGACCTCGACGAAGAGGACGACGACACCGAGGACGGCGACGACGGCGACGACGACGCGGAAGACAGCGACGAGGACAAGGCGGCCGAATGAGCCCTTCGGAGAAGCGGGGTGAGACCTTCGTGATGACGGGGGAAGCGAGCCCCGCCTCCGAGGAGTCCCTGTCGTTCAGCACCTTCGTCGTGGGCCTGGGTTCCGCCGTCCTCATCCACCTGGGGGGCGCGCCGAACCCGGACACGGGCCGTCTGGAGAAGGACCTTCCGTCAGCCCGGCAGAACCTGGACCTGCTGGCGATGCTCCGTGAGAAGACGCGCGGCAACCTCACCGCGGACGAGGAGAAGCTGGTGGAGGGTCTGCTGTCGGACCTGCGCCTGCGCTACGTGGAGGCGAGCCGGAAGTGAAGCCCCCTGAAGTCACCCGCCCGGGGGCCCTGCCCCGGGGCGTGCGGTTCGCCGCCGCGCTGTGCCTGGTGCTCTCCACCCTGACGGGGATGCTGTCCTGCAGCGAAGCCTCCGTCATGATGAACTTCGAGCAGCACCGCGAAGCCCAGCGGGAGCGCCCGACCACCTTGTCCCTGCTGGGCAAGGACCCGGCCGTCACCCAGGCCATCATGGAGGCGCAGCTGTCCGCGCTCTCCCCCATGCGTGAGTCGCGCGCGCTGGTGCTGTGCGGACTGACGGTGGCCTGCACCCTGCTCTTCTTCGCCTCCAGCCGCATGCTCCGCTCCCCGGAGGGCATCCACCGGGACGGCTTCCGCCAGCTGCTGGGTGGCGCGGGCATCTTCGCCGCGCTCCTGCGCACCATCGACGGGGCCCAGTGGACCGTGGTGGCCCGCCACACCAGCCAGGCCATGGTGGAGGGGCTCAAGGGCCTGCCGGAGTTCCAGGACCCCCTGGCGGCCGACCAGCTGCGCGCGCTCGTCCCGTCCCTGATGACCGTCAGCGCCGTGCTGCCGACGGTGCTCGTGGCCGGCGCCTTCGCCATGCTCGCGCAGTACTTCCGCAGCGAGCGCGTGCGCGAGGTCATCGTCACGCTCGACGGGCCCACCGAAGACCCCTGAAGGCACTCCCGGGAGCCTGCCAGGTGTCCGGGCGGAGCTGACGCGGCGCGGCGGGGAAGCGTCCCGCGGTCCGGTGCCTCAGCCCGCGTCCGTCACCGCGCGGGGCTGCGTGGGGCCCAGGAGCAGGGCCTCCAGGCCCGCCATCGCCTCGGCTTCCGTGCCGGCGGCGGTGCCCTCCAGGGGCAGCACGCGGGCCAGCGGGGCCCGGGGGATGCGCAAGAGTTCGTCCCGGGTGAGCCCGAACACGTACGCCAGGTGCCCCATGGGCCAGCGCGACTGGAGCCGGGTGAAGGCCGCGTCGTCCAGCTCGTCCAGCGGGCACGGCAGCTCGGCGTCCTCGTACACCACCTTCTCCCCACCCACACGGCGGCCATTGCCGTAGGCAATCACTTCCTCGCCCTCGTCCGCGTCATAGACGTAGGCGTGCACGGTGGCGTTGGCGGCGGCAGACAGGAGCCGCGCCAGGGCGTGGTGGGCGGCGTACCAGTGGGCGCCGGGCCTGCCCTGAGAGAAGGGCCCCAGGAAGGACAGGCGCACCACCTTGCGGCGGCGGTTGATGGTGACGCGCAGGGCCGTGGCTCCCAGGGCGCTGTCCATCGACAGGGCCTCCCGGGCCAGACGCACCAGCGCCAGCCCGGAGAAGGTGTCGAGTCGAACGAGATAGCCGCCGTGCGCGTCCAGAGTGAAGCCCCCAGTGATGGGCGCCGCCTATAGCCGACCCCCCTACCCGCTGGCAACTTTGACACCACGAAAGCCCGGCTGCTTCCAGCGGCTCAAAGTATTCCGCGAAAATCGGAACACGCACCCGCCGTGTCGTCTTGCCAAGGGGGTCATGGCTCTTACGTTCAGGGCATGAGACTCGACAAATATACGGTGAAGGCACAGGAGGCGATCCAGGAGGGTCAGTCCCTCGCCCGCCGGGCCGACAATCCCCACTACGAGCCGGAGCACCTGGCCACGGCGTTGCTGGGGCAGAAGGACGGTCTCGTCGAACCCCTTCTGCGCAAGATTGGCGTGGACGTGAAGCTGTTCGCGGGGCGGCTGGGCGACGCGCTCCAGAAGCTTCCGCGGATGCAGGGCGGCGAGAGCGCCATGCTCAGCCAGCGCCTGATGAAGACGTTCGACAAGGCCGAGGACGAGGCCAAGTCGCTCAAGGACGAGTTCACCTCGTCCGAGCACCTGCTGCTCGCCCTGACGCAGGACAAGGGCGCGGTGGGCGAGGCGATGAAGTCCTCGGGCGTGACGCGCGAGCGCGTGCAGGCGGGCCTCAAGGAAGTGCGCGGCTCCGGGCGCGTGACGAGCGCGGACGCGGAGTCCACCTACCAGGCGCTGGAGAAATACGGCCGCGACCTCACGGAGGCGGCGCGCTCCGGGAAGTTGGACCCCGTCATCGGCCGCGACGAGGAGATCCGCCGCTGCATCCAGGTGCTCAGCCGCCGCACCAAGAACAACCCGGTGCTCATCGGTGAGCCGGGCGTGGGCAAGACGGCCATCGCGGAGGGGCTCGCCCGCCGCATCGTGGACGGCGACGTGCCCGAAGGCCTGAAGAACAAGCGCCTCATCACCCTGGACCTGGGGGCGATGGTGGCCGGCGCGAAGTACCGCGGCGAGTTCGAGGAGCGCCTCAAGGCCGTGCTCAAGGAGGTGTCGGACGCGGCCGGGGAGATCATCCTCTTCATCGACGAGATGCACACGCTCGTGGGCGCCGGGAAGGCCGAGGGCGCCATGGACGCGGGCAACATGCTCAAGCCGGCGCTCGCGCGCGGAGAGCTGCACTGCATTGGCGCGACGACGCTGGACGAGTACCGCAAGCACATCGAGAAGGACGCCGCGCTGGAGCGCCGCTTCCAGCCGGTGTTCGTGGGCGAGCCGTCCGTGCACGACACCATCAGCATCCTGCGCGGCCTCAAGGAGCGCTACGAGGTGCACCACGGCGTGCGCATCCAGGACACCGCGCTCGTCGCGGCGGCCACGCTCAGCCACCGCTACATCTCCGACCGCTTCCTGCCGGACAAGGCCATCGACCTCGTCGACGAGGCGTCCAGCCGCCTGCGCATCGAAATCGACTCCATGCCCACGGAGATCGACGACATCCGCCGCAAGGTGACGCAGCTGGAGATTGAACGCGAGGGCCTGCGCAAGGAGACCGACCCGCACTCGCGTGAGCGCCTGGCCACCATCGAGAAGGAGCTCGCGAACCTGAACGAGAAGTTCAACACGCTCAAGGCGCACTGGGACGAGGAGAAGAAGTCCATCGCCGCGCTGCGCTCGCTCAAGGAGAAGCAGGAGAAGGCGCGCAACGACCAGGCGGCGGCCGAGCGCCAGGGCGACCTGAACCGCGCCGCGGAGCTGAAGTTCGGCGTCATCCCCTCGCTGGAGAAGGAGGTCGCGGCGCAGAACGCGAAGCTGGCGGAGCTGCAGAAGCACCAGAAGTTCCTCAAGGAGGAAGTGGACTCCGAGGACATCGCCTCCGTGGTGGCCAAGTGGACGGGCATCCCCGTCTCCAAGCTGCTGGAAGGCGAGATGCAGAAGCTGGTGAAGATGGAGGACCGGCTGGCCGAGCGGGTGATTGGTCAGCGCAGCGCGATTGAGGCCGTGTCCAACGCCGTGCGCCGCGCGCGCAGCGGGTTGCAGGACCCGAACCGCCCCATCGGTTCGTTCATCTTCCTGGGCCCCACGGGCGTGGGCAAGACGGAGACGGCGAAGGCGCTGGCGGAGTTCCTCTTCGACGACGACACGGCGATGGTCCGCATCGACATGTCCGAGTACATGGAGAAGCACGCGGTGTCGCGGCTGGTGGGCGCGCCCCCGGGCTACGTGGGCTACGAGGAGGGCGGCCAGCTCACGGAGGCCGTGCGCCGCAGGCCGTACACGGTGGTGCTCTTCGACGAAATCGAGAAGGCGCACCACGACGTGTTCAACATCCTGCTCCAGATTCTCGACGAGGGCCGGGTGACGGACAGCCAGGGCCGCACGGTGGACTTCCGCAACACGGTGCTCATCCTCACGTCCAACATCGGCTCGCAGGCCATCCAGGACGGCATGGCGGGCACGGAGGTGCTCAACGAGAAGACGCGCGGCGAGGTGATGGATGCGCTGCGCGGACACTTCCGCCCGGAGTTCCTCAACCGCGTGGACGAGGTCGTCGTCTTCGAGCCGCTGCGGCGCAAGGACATCTACCGCATCGTCGACATCCAGCTCGCGAAGCTCCAGAAGCTGCTGCAGGGCAAGCGGCTGGCCCTGGACCTCACGGACGGCGCGCGGGAGCTGTTGGCGGAGCGCGGGTACGACCCGACGTACGGCGCCCGGCCCTTGAAGCGGGCCGTGCAGAAGTACCTGTTGGATCCGCTCGCGCTCAAGGTCCTGAGCGGCGAGTACGCGCCGGGCGAGACCATCCAGGCGGATGCGGGCCCCGACGGGCTCACCTTCGCCAAGGTGCTGGTGGACAACTCGAAGGCCGCGAAGCAGTCGGCCTGAGCCGCGCCACTCCGCACCGCTGAAACACCGGACGGGCCGTCCTCCACTCCAGGAGGGCGGCCCGTTCTTGTGTCTCCGCTCAGCTGCGGCGGTGCTGATCGTAGAGCGTGTTGCGCCACGCGAGCAGGTCCGGGAAGCGGGCGACGAGCCCCTCGTGGGTCCACACCTCGCGGATGGCCGGGCCCATGGGCAGGTGCCGGTCCGCCGGGGGGCCCAGGAGCGTGAGCATCATCGCGGCGGTGATGTCCGCGTACGTGAAGGAGCCCTCCAGGTAGGGCCGGCCGCCCAGCGCCGCGCGCAGCTTCTCCAGCGCGGGGACCACGGTGGACTCGATGAGGGCCTCGGTACTCTCCGGCACCTGGTGCTTGCGCATGATGTAGCGCATGCCCAGACGGGCCGTGGGCGCGAACAGGCGACGCAGCGCGGCCGGCAGGAACTTCGGCAGCGACTCCGCCTGCGCGCCGCGGCTCGCGAGCATGCGCGGCATCGCGTAGGTGCGCGCCACGTCCAGCACCTGCTCGCTGGTGGCCTCCCAGCGGTCGATGGCCGCGAGGTGCTCGGGCGGGAACAGGGGGCTGCCCTGCCCCAGCGCCTCGGCGCGCTTCGCGATGGCGTAGGAGCCTTGCGTGGACGCGCCGGGAGGGTCGATGAGCAGCGGCACCGACGTCCTCACGCCGGGCGCCACGTGCTTGCGCAGCCAGCGCTCCTGGATGAGGGGGACGTAGTCCTGGAAGCGGTAGGCCACGCGGTGGTGATCCAGCGCCCACCGGGCCTTCTCCGTCCAACCCGAAACCGTCAGTCCGACGAGGGTTCGCATAGGGGGCGGCACCCTAGCAGCCCTCAATGCCCCTGGAGGAAGGCGTCCAGTTCGGAAACCTTGAGCAGCCGGGGCTCGGGGGTGGGGAGCACGGCGTCGCGGGCGGCGGTGACGAGCGCGCGCGCCCGCTCCGGCTCGCGGTGGGCCTGGCGCAGGGCCAGCGCCAGGGAGTAGCGGATGACGGCCAGCTCCAGGGGTGGGGCTTCGGTGGCCTCCCATTGCGCCAGGGCCGCGCCCAGCCACTGGCAGGCCCCTTCTGCGTCGCCGCGCTCCAGGGCCAGCTCTCCCAGCACCTGTCCCAGTTCGGGGGGAGGCGGGGCTTCCGCCCCCGCGAGCTTGTGGTGCAGGGCGAGGGCATCCTGCGCCGTGCGCCAGCCTTCGGAGGGCTGGCCTGCCCGGGAGTGCGCGCCCGCCAGGTTGCGCAGGGCGTAGACCAGGTCCGCCTCCGCGCCCATCTCCCGCAGGAGCGTCACCGCGCGCTTCGCGGACACCACGGCCAGGTCGGGCCGGCCCATGCGCAGGTGGACCTCCGTGGCGTTCATGGGCGGCTGCGCGAACACCGGATCCCTGCGGCCATCCAACGTGGCCGCATCCCGCTCCGCCTCCAGCTCCTGGATGAGCTTCAGCGCCTCCTCCATGCGGCCCTGGTTGATCAGCACCAGCGTCAGGTTGTTGCCCGTGCGCACGCGGTAGGCCGAGCCCGGGGGGAAGTGCTGCTGGTAGAGGGCCAGGGCCTCGCGCTGCAGCCGCTCCGACTCGTCGTAGTTCCCGAGGGTGAAGGCCACCGAGCCCAGGTTCGCGCGCAGGCCCGTGGCGTAGCGCACCGGCTGCCCCGGGCCGTACATGCGCTCGTAGCGGGCGAGGCTCTCCTGGAAGACGTCGCGCGCTTCGGTGTAGCGGCGCAGCTCCATCAGCGTGGAGCCCCGGTTGTTGACCAGCATCGCGACCTTCGGGTGGTCGGGGCCGTAGGCGGCCTCGAGCAGCGCCAGCGTCCGCTGGTTGTGCACGAGCGCCTCTTCGCTCCGGCCTGACTGACGCAGGGACGTGGCCAGGAGCATGAGGCCCCGGGCGAGTCGCGGGGAGTCCCTGCCGTAGAGCCGCTCCTGGAGGGCCAGGGCCTGCTGGAGGAGCGGCAGCGCGTCCCCGGGGCGGCCCTGTTGCACGAGCGAGCTGGCCTGGAACACCAGCAACTGGGCCTCCAGCTCCGGGTGACCACCGGAGCGCTCCAGGAGGGCCCGGGCCTCCTCGGCGTGGAGCTTCGCCTGCTCCGGACGCTGGGCGACCTCGCCGTCGATGTAGACCTGGTGCACCACGGCTTCGGTGGCGTGCAGATCATCGCGGCCCGCGAGCGACGCCAGCATCGCGCGGCGCAGCGTCGTGGTGGCGGCCTCGTCCCGCAGGAAGGCGCGGGCCTCGCCCTCGACGAGCAGGGCCTCGCCCAGGAGCGGCTTGTAGCCCAGCGACTCCGCCTCGGCGACGACCGGGGCCGCGCGGTCCACGGCCTCCTGCCAGCGGTCCGCGCTCAGCCGGGCGCGGGCCTCGTCCAACCGCGCATAGGCGGCCTTCACGCGGGCGGCGACCTCGGGCCGGTCGGGCGGAGGCACCGGCTGCGACAGCGCCTCCACGTCCGCGCAGCGCGACAGCGGGCGCAGGGCCTGCGCCGTCTCCGGGGCGCTCGCGACGCCGTCCCGGTCCGCGGTGAGCAGCACGTCCGTGAGCGCGCCCAGCTCACGGCGGCGGCGCTCGAGGCAGCCCATGCGCAGGTCCATCACCGCCTCGGACTGGTTGCCACGTCCCCGGGTGGCCTCGCAGGCCTGACGGTGGCTGTCGTGCCACGCGGAGGCGTACGCATCCAGCGCGCGGGCCGCGGCCTCGTGCGCCGCGACGGCACCGGGCGCGCCCGTGGCCTGGAAGGCCTTGAGCAGGGCCGCCTTGCGCTCCGCGTCCCAGACGCCCACGAGCCGGAGCGGATCCGCCGCGCACGGCGGGGTGCTCATCACGGCGAACACCGTGGCCGCGACCGCGAGCAGCCCTGCCCCCACCCCGGCGACCGCCACCTTCTTGCTGAGGACGGGGAAGGCCGCCCGCTCCAGCGCGTCGAGCAGGGCCGGCATGGACGGATGGCGCGCTGCCGGATCCGGCGACAGGCCCCGTACGACCAGCGCGTGCACGGCGCGCGGCACGGCGGCCCGGTTCGTCGGTCCTCCCTTTTCGGCGGACGGAGGCTTCTGACCGTGCAGCCCTTCGTACAGCGACACGCAGAAGGCGTACTGATCCGAGCGCACGTCGGCGGCAGCGCCCGCGAGCACCTCGGGCGCGATGTAGCCGGGAGTGCCGGCGACCGCGGTGCCGAGTCCTTGCGGCGCGAGGGGGCCGGGCGAGACAGGGATGGCTGTGCCGGGCACCTGCGGCGCATTGTGGCCAAGCGTGCCAGCAGTGCCGAACACCTTCGGCGCATTGTGTCCAGGCGTGCCAGCAGTTGCGGCAGTGCCGAGCCCCTGCGGTGCGCTGGAGTCAGACGTGCCGGCACCAGCGGTGACCACCCCCTGCGGGCCCGGAGTCACGTCGCCTGTCCCTGGCGAAGCGGACGCACCCGCACGGTCCGGTTCTCCCGTCTCGGACGCCACGCGCGCCAGCCCGAAGTCCGTCACGCGGGCGCGCCCCTCCTTGTCCACGAGGACGTTGTCCGGCTTGAAGTCCCGGTGCACGACGCCCGCCGCGTGCGCCGCCGCGAGCCCCCGGCCCGCCTGGAGGTACAGCCGCACGACTTCGCGCCACGGCCGGGCCTGGGCCCGCAGGTGCTGGCGCAGGTTGGCGCCGTCCACCAGCTCCATCGCGATGAAGACGAACTGCCCGACCGTCCCCACGTCGTGCACGGTGACGACATGCGGGTGGCGGGTGCGCGCGGCGGCCTGCGCCTCCCGCAACAGCCGCTCCGTCATCCCCTGGCTCCCCCCCCCGGACGGCAGCGTGCGCAGCAGCTTGAGTCCGATGCGCCGGTCGAGGCTTGGATCATAGGCCGCGTGCACCACGCCCATGCCGCCCGCACCCAACCGCTCCAGCAACACGTAGCGCCCCAGCAGCGTGCCCTGGGCGAGCAGCGGCATCCCCAGGGGCGACACGCGCGCCGCCGGAGCCTCCGTCAACACCACCTCCGTGCGCGCGGCGTGCACGTCCGGCGCGGGGGCGGCGCGGATGCGCAGGAAGTCCGCCAGGGCCTCGCGGCAGGTCGCGCACGCATCCAGGTGCACCTCCGCGCGCTCGCGCAGGGCCTGGGACGGGACGCCGTCCGCCAGGTCCAGCAGCTCGACCTCGTCCAGGTGGGAGGCGGAGGGGGACTCGGACATGGGCGGGCTCAGCCTTCCTTCAGGAGGGACGCGAGGCTGACGTCCAGGTTGCCGTCCAGCACGCGCAGCAGGCTGTCCAGCTGCGAGGTGTTCAACGCGAGCCGCCGCGCCAGCCCCTCGCGGGTCTGCTCCAGCAGCGTGCTCCGGGCCTTCGCCATCCACCGCGACACCGTGGAGGCATGCACCTGGTGCAGCGCGCCCAGCGACTCCACGCCCAGCCCCTGCACGAGCCCCAGGCGCAGCAGGTTGCGGTCGCGCGGGGACAGCGCCGCCAGGCTCTCCGCGAAGGCCGCGCGGAAGGCCGGACGGTAGCGGTGGCGGATGTGCTCCAGCTCCGGATCCGCGGCCCCCAGGTCCGCGGCGATCACCGCGTCATCCAGCGGCGTCGTCCGGTCCGGCTTGCGCTTCAGCGACAGCGCCACGCCCAGGGCCACGGCCTCCGTCCACCGGCGCAGCGGGCCCCGGCCCGCGTACTCCTTGAGGCGCGGCGCGCGGACGCCCTCCTCCACCAACAGCCGCAGGCGGGTGAGCTGGAGCACCTCGTCCACGAACGCGGTCGAGTCCTCCACGCGGCGCACCGCGCGGCCCGCGGGCACCAGCGCGGTCGCATCCAACGCCTCCACCGCGGCCCGGTGGCCCTCCACCGCCGCCAGCGCCAGGTACAGGTCCTCGCAGCAGAGCGTGGCCAGTGTCTGCGCGGGAGGCGCGTCGGCGGGCGTGTGGCGCCCCAGGTGCGCGGCGAAGTCCCCGGGCACAAGCCACGCCCCGGGCCAGGCCCGCTCACAGCGCGTCAGGACCTCCGCCAGCACGGGCGCGAGCCCGGCTTCCTCGTCGGAGGCGAGGGGCCTCGCGGCGCCCCCACGGAAGGCCGCGACCAGCTCGGAAGGAACGTTCGCCATGGCAGCGCGGCCGGCCCCAGTGCCCGACCGCGCTGGCACGTTAGCGAAAGGGGCGGCCCAGGCGGAAGGCCCCCCCTTCCCTCGCGGACACGCTCAGCGCAGCGGCACCACGGCGACGTCGGTGCCCGGGGCCGCCACGTTCGCGACGTGGATGCTGTCCTCGGCCACGGAGTAGACGAAGTCCTCCATGAAGACGCTGCGCTTCACGGACGTGCTCGCCTGCGTCCACCAGTTCGAGCACGCGCCCTGGGACGGGAAGGCGGGCGTGCTCGCGGGCGTGTGCGCCACACCTCCCAGGTAGTTGAAGCCGGTGTCGGCGGCCACGCGGTACACCATCAGCCCGTTGAAGGTGAGCTGCTCGCCGAAGCTGCCGCCGCCAGCGCTCGCCTCGCACACCGCCATGGGGAGCGCGAGCAGCTGCTTCTCCCGGAAGTAGGTGAACGCCAGGTGCTGGGTGAGGGCCTCGGAGGAGGAGCCGCGCGTGCCGATGACCGTCTTGTGCTTGAGCGTCGGCGTGGACGGCGTACCGATGTCGAACACCTGGAGCAGCACGCCCTGGAAGAAGGCGAAGTCGCCCATGTCCTGCGCGTCGTAGCCGATGCTGAGCAGGTGGTTTTCGTCGAGCAGGTGCATGTACGTGGAGAAGCCGGGGATCTTCAGATCGCCCGCGACCTTCGGCTCGGCGGGGTCCTTCAGGTCCAGGACGAACAGCGGATCCGTCTTCTTGAACGTGACGACGAAGCCGCGCTCACCGTCGAAGCGCGCGGAGCGGATGTCCTCGCTGGGGGCCAGGTGATCCAACTGCCCCACCTGCTGAAACCCGCTGTCCCGGGGCTTCAGCACCGTGAGCGTGCTGTGCACGTCCGGTGACGGCAGGTGGCCCGTGGTGGTGGCGATGCGGAAGTGGCCCGCGTGCTCGTCCATGGCGAACTGGTTGAGCACGCGGCCCTTCACCGCGACGCTGCCCCGGTACTCGGACGCGGGCGGCTGCGCGGACAGGGAGAAGCGGTGCACGGTGCTGGCCTCTGGGATGCCGCTCTCCGGAGGGAAGAACCAGCCGCCCGACGTCGACGCCTGGGAGTGCCGGGCGGAGACATAGAGCGACTCCCCGTTGGAGTAGACGGCGCCCGGGCGGCCCACCACGACCGTGGCCTTCAGCGTCTCCAGCGCGCCCAGGTCGGTGGAGACCAGCGTCAGGAACGAGGCGGAATCGCCCGCGTGTGACACGTAGAAGCTGTCGCACTCCGCGAGCGCGTACGGCAGGGGGGCGATGTTCCCTCCATCGCCGACGGGCTGCTCGACGAAGCGGGGCAGCGGCAGCGTGAAGTCCGCCTCCTTGAGGATGCGCGTGTTCTCCTCGCGCAGGCGCTTGAAGCCAGCGCGGATCTCCTTCTCGGTGTACACCTTGTCGCTGTCACAGGAGGCGATGTCCTCGGGCCAGGACGCGACCGTGGGGACCTTCGGACCGGGGAACGTGACGACGGTGTGCACGGCGGAGCCCACGCGGCGCGCGGTGATGTACGTGCCCTGGAAGCGCACCGACCGCAGGGCGCGCGGATGGGCCCGGTCCTTCAGGTCCACCCAGGTGAGCTGCAGGAGCGTGCCGTCCCCCACGAAGTCGCAGTCATAGCCATAGGTGCACTCCGGCGGACGCCAGCCCGGAGCCCCCACCTGGTCGCCCTGGGACGACGGCAGGTGGGAGAAGACGAGCGCACGGTCCCCTTCGAGCACGAGCCTGCGGGGCGTCCCCGGGATGGGCAGCGAGCCCACGACCTGGGAGCTGGCGGCGGGCCACGCCTGCACCACCTTGAGCGTTCCGTCCGCGAGCACGTAGAGGTAGCGGGAGTCGTTCTTGATGAAGTCCGGCTCGTCCACGCCCTCCACCTGGTTGTTGGTGGACGACGTGCTTCTGGCACCTCCGGACGAGCTCCCGCTGGGAGGCGGCGACGCGTCTTCCATCGTCGGGTACTCGCAGTACCCGCTCCGCCGCTCCAGCGCGATGGCGAGCTTCGCGTCCAGCTGCTCGTTCATCCGGTCGATGGCCTGTTGCCGCAGCGTGGTGCGCAGGTCGTCACAGCTCTTCGCGCGCGTGAGCGTCGCCAGCTCCTGCCCGACGCGCTTCTGCGTCCGCTCCCCATCCCCGCCCCCACAAGCGCTCACGCACGCACTGGCCATGAGCAGCACCACCCCTGGTTTCCACATGACAGTTCCTTCCGTCGGAGATTCCTACCGCGCCCGGGGCGCTGAGCACGGCGCGTACCAGCGGGGAAACCGTTGGATTTGCTCGGAAGGCCGAAGGGCGAGGACGCGCCGGTGCTCAGAAATCCGTCGGGGGCCTCAGGAATCATGAGGGAAGGCGTGGTCCCGCGCCGGCGAGGGCGTTAGGCAGTGCCCGCAGGAGGAACCACGGCATGAAGATTGGAATCATTGGCGCTGGATTGATTGGTGGCAGCCTCGCCCGGCACTGGGTCAAGCTCGGGCACGAGGTGTTGATCGCGAACTCGCGCGGGCCGGAGACCTTGCGTGAGCTCGCGGCGGAGACGGGCTCGAAGGCCGTCACCTTCACCGACGCGGTGAAGGGGGTCGACGTCGTCGTCGTGTCCATCCCCCAGAAGGCGATCCGGGACCTGCCGAAGGACCTGTTCGCGAACGTGCCGAAGGACGTCGTCGTCATCGACACGGGCAACTACTACCCCGTCCGCGATGGAAGCATCCCGGAGCTCGAGGCAGGCATGCCGGAGAGCGAGTGGGTCGCGACGCTGCTCGGACGACCGGTCATCAAGGTCTTCAACAACATCTCCTTCGTCAGCCTGCGGGAGAAGACCGCGCCCAGGGGCACCCCGGGCCGGATCGCGCTGCCGGTCGCGGGCGATCCCCCCGCGGCGCGGGCGAAGGTGCTCCAGCTCGTGGACGCGCTCGGCTTCGATGCCGTCGACGCCGGTGGCACCGCGGAGTCCTGGCGCCAGCAACCCGGGACCCCCTGCTACGGCCAGGACTTCGATGCGGCGCGCTTGAAGCAGGCGCTCGCTGAAGCGGATCGCAGCAAGATCCCCCAGTACCGCGAGGCGGCGGACTCAGGGCTGAAGCAGTACCTGGCATCGCTGCAGAAGAGCTGATCACGCCGGGCTTCGGCGACCGTGAGCCTCCTCCATGCCCCCGTCCGCCGAAGCCCCGCTGCTCATCACCGCCGAAGCGGATCCAGAGAGCTTCGCGCGCCTGGACGGTCTGCGCAGGCGCTACTTCCCGCCCGAGCGCAACCTCATCCCCGCGCACGTCTCCCTCTTCCACCACCTGCCGCCGCGTGAACACGGCAGCGTGGAAGCAGCACTGGAGGCCGCCGCCGGACGCGCGGCCCCCGCGCTCCATTTCGGAAGGCTGCGCCGGCTGGGACGCGGCATGGCGGTGGACGTGGACGCCCCGGGCCTCAACGCCGTCCACCGCGAGCTGTCCCGCGCCTTCGCGGAGTGGCTCACGCCGCAGGACCGTCAGCCCTTCCGGCCCCACGTCACGCTGATGAACAAGGCCTCGCTCGAAGAGGCGGCAGCGGCCTTCGCGGAGCTGGGCGCGGGTTGGGACAGCTTCGAGGGGCACGCCCCCGCGCTGCTCCTCTGGCGCTACCTCGGCGGCCCGTGGGAGCTCGTCCAGCGCTTCCCCTTCACGGGCCTCGCTGGATGAGCTGCTGCACCGCCGCGCGCACGTCCTGGAGCAGCGACGGGTCTCTCACCGCGATGAAGATGGTGTCGTCGCCCGCCACCGTGCCCGCCAGCCCCTCCACTTCCTCCCGGTCCAACGCCAGCCCGAAGATCTGCGCGTAGCCGGGCGCCGTCTTCAGCACCAGCATGTTGGGCGGCGCCTCGATGATGGACACGCGCGGCGCCACGGGCTTCACCACCGGGAGCGGCTCCACCCGCTGGTAGCGCCCGTTCACCTTCTGCACGCTCAACCGCTTGAGCCGCCGCGACAGCGTGGACTGGCTGGGCGCGTGCCCCGCCTCCTCCAGCAGCTCCTGGAGCACGGACTGATCAGTGATCTCCTGCCGGGAGATGAGCTGCAGGATGGCCTCGTCCAGGTTCATTCACCTTCACCTTGCATGCGGCTGAATACGCACGCAAGGCGCATGAAAATCCCCATGAATGTTCTTGCGCGCTGCGCCGTTCTGCATAATATCCGCGCCTCTTCACTGAATATGCACGAATTTCAGTGCATATTCAGCAGTCCCACCCATCCGGCGCGGCCGGGGGAGCACGAAGCCCATGAAGCATGTCACCCGCATCCAGGACCTCGGGCCGGAAGGCGTCGAGGCCGTCCTCTCGCAGGCGGCCGCGTGGAAGCAGAAGGATCCTGGCGCGCTCTTCCCGGGGAAGATCCTGGGCATGGTGTTCTTCAACCCGTCGCTGCGCACGCGCACCTCGTTCGAGGCGGTGATGCTGCGCGCGGGTGGGCACGCCATCGTGCTCGACGTGGGCTCTGGCGTGTGGAAGCTGGAGGACCGCCCGGGCGCGGTGATGAACGCGGACCGCGCGGAGCACATCAAGGAAGCCTCTCCAGTGCTGTCGCGCTTCGTGGACATGCTGGGCATCCGCACCTTCTCCCAGGGCGGCGGTGACGAGGAGGACGAGGCGGACCCCGTCATCAACGCCTTCCGCAAGTGGGCCACCGTGCCGGTGGTGAGCATGGAGTCCGCGCGCGAGCACCCCTGCCAGGGGCTGGCGGACGCGCTCACCCTGCGCGAGACGTTCGGCACCACGAAGAAGCTGCCGGTGACGCTCACCTGGGCGCCGCACATCAAGCCGCTGCCCAAGGCGGTGCCCAACTCCTTCCTCCTGTCCGCGGCGGCCGCGGGCTGCGAGGTGCGCGTGGCGCATCCCCCGGGGTTTGATCTGCACCCGGCCGTGCGCGCGGAGGCGGAGGCGTACGCCAAGGCCACCGGCGGCAGCATCACCTACACGCACGACCAGGACGAGGCGCTCGTCGGCAGCCGCGCCGTGTACGCGAAGTCGTGGGGCCCCACCGCGGAGACGCTGAGCTCCCCGGCGGACGTGGCGGCGCTGCTCGCGTCGTACTCGGGCTGGATGCCCACGCGGCGGCACATGGCGAAGGCCTCCAAGGACGCGGCGTTCCTCCACTGCCTGCCGGTGCGGCGCAACGTGGAGGTGTCCGACGAGGTGCTGGACCACGCGAGCAGCCGCGTCGTGGACGAGGCGGGCAACCGCTACCACGTGCAGCGCGCCCTCCTGGCCTGGATGCGCGGCGGCTGAAGTCTCACGCCCGACCGCCCTCCCCTTCCACTCCCTTCTTCGATTTTCCAGAGGTCCGCCTTGCCCCTTTCTCCTGATCCGTACGCCGCACTCCGCAACGCGGCGAAGTACGTGAAGCAGTTCCGCAGCAAGACGTTCGTGGTGAAGCTGGGCGGCGCCGTGCTGAGCGACCCGCGCACGCGCAAGACGGCGTGCGAGCAGATCGCCCTGCTCTGGGCCTTCTCCATCCGCCCCGTCGTGGTGCACGGCGGCGGCCCGGAGCTGGACGCGCTCTGCGACGCGCTGCACCTGCCGATTGAAAAGGTGGCCGGCCGCCGCATCACCTCCGCGCCCGTGCTGGACGCGGCGAAGATGGTGCTCGCGGGCAAGCTGCACACGGACCTGCTCGCGGACCTCCAGGCCGCGGGCGTGCCCGCCGTGGGCCTGTCCGGCGTGGACGCGGGCCTCATCAAGGCGCGCCGCCGCCCGCCCGTCATGGTCACCGAGCCCGGTGAGACGCAGGGGCGCATGGTGGACTACGGCCTCGTGGGCGACATCGAGTCGGTGGACACGCGCGTCGTGGAGCACCTGCGCTCCGCGGACTACGTGCCCGTCATCGCCCCGCTGTCCGGAGGCCAGGACGGCGCCGTCTACAACACCAACGCGGACACCGTGGCGGCGGCCATCGCGGCGGCGCTCCATGCGGAGAAGCTCTTCTTCCTGGTGGAGGTGCCGGGGCTCCTGAAGGACGTCTCCGACCCGTCGTCCGTCATCTCGCTCGCCACGCTGTCGGACCTGGCCTCGCTGGAGGCCGAAGGCAAGCTCACCGGCGGCATGCGTCCCAAGGCGCACGCCATGCGGCACGCGCTCGTGGGCGGCGTGGGCAGCGTGCACCTGGTCAGCGGCAAGCAGTCCGACGCGCTCCTGGAGGAGGTGTTCACCAACGAGGGCAGCGGCACCATGGTCGTGCGCGAGCACCCGGTGAAGCACGGCGGAGCCAAGGGTTGACCCCCTCCGAGCTGCTCACCCGGCTGGTCGCCACGCCCAGCGTCTCCGGAGACGAGGCCCGCATCGCGGACCTCGTCGCGAGCCAGGCCGAGTCCTGGGGTGCCCGCGTGCACCGCCAGGGCCACAACGTCTGGTTCAGTGTGGGCAGCGGCCCGAAGCGCGTGCTCGTCAACTCGCACCTGGACACGGTGAAGCCGTGCGCCGGGTGGAACACCGAACCGCACGAAGCCGTGTGGAAGGACGACACGCTCTACGGCCTGGGCGCCAACGACGCCAAGGGCTGCGTCACCGCCATGCTCCTCTCCGCGAAGGCGCTCCTCACCGAAGGGGCGCCGAAGGGCGTGGAGTACGTCTTCGCGCTCACCGCGGAGGAGGAGACGGGCGGCCAGGGGCTGGGGCCGCTGTTGTCCACGCTGGGGCCGCTGGACGCCGCCATCGTGGGCGAGCCCACCTCGCTCAAGCCCTGCACGGCGCAGCGGGGCATGCTGCTGCTGCGCTGCGTGGCGCACGGGACGTCCGGCCACGTGGCGCACGCGCACGCGCACGGCCTGGACAACGCCATCCTCAAGGCGGCCCGGGACATCCAGGCCGTGTCCGCGCTGCGCTTTCCCGCGCACGCGCTGCTGGGTGAGGCGCGGGCGCAGGTGACGCAGGTGTCCGGGGGCCTGGCGCGCAACCAGGTGCCGGACCGGTGCGAGTTCTTCGTGGACCTGCGCACCACGCCGGGCATGGACCACGCGAAGGTGGCGCAAGCCGTGGGCGCGGCGCTGGAGAGCGAGGTGGTGGTGCATTCGGCGCGCTACCTGCCCAAGGGCACGGACGCGGACCACCCCCTGGTGAAGGCGGCGGTGGCGGCGTCGGGCGAGGCGACGGTGGGCTCCAGCACCACGTCCGACTGGGCATTTTTGGGAGAGGTGCCGGCCGTGAAGGTGGGGCCGGGCGACACGCTGCGAAGCCATCAGGCGAACGAGTACCTCACGCGCGCGGAGCTGGAGGCAGGGCTCGCGTTCTACCGACGACTGCTGCACGGCTATGCCGAGGAGGTGGCGCGTGGCTGAGACATTGTGGGGCAAGGGCCAGCCGCTGGACGCGGCCATCCACGCCTTCACCGTGGGCGACGACCCCGTGGTGGACCTGTCGCTCGTGGCGCACGACGCGCTGGGCAGCGCCGCGCACGCCCGCATGCTCGCGCACGTGGGGCTCTTGACGCCAGAGGCCAGCCGGTCGCTCGTCACCGCGCTGCACGCGCTGCACGACGAGGCGCGCGCGGGCCGCTTCGTCATCCGCCCGGAGCAGGAGGACGGCCACACCGCGCTGGAGGCGGCGCTCGTGGAGCGCACCGGCGAGGCGGGCAAGCGCATCCACCTGGCGCGCTCGCGCAATGATCAGGTGCTGCTCGCCCTGCGCCTGTACCTGCGCGAGGAGCTGCTCGCGCTGGGTGCGCGCACGGCGGAGCTGGCCGGCACGTTCCTCGACTTCGCGGAGGCGCACGCGACCCTGCCCCTGCCCGGCTACACGCACCTGCGCCGCGCCATGCCGTCCACCTTCGGGCTGTGGGGCGTGGCGTTCGCCGAAGGGCTCCTGGAGGAGCTGGAGGCGCTCAAGGGCGTGTGGGGCCGGATTGATCGCTGTCCGCTGGGCGCGGCGGCGGGCTTCGGCGTGCCGCTTCCGATTGACCGTGAATATGTCGCGCGGTTGCTCGGTTTTACGCGTGTTCAACGCAGCCCCATCGACGCGCAGGACAGTCGGGGGCGGCATGAGACGGCGCTGCTCACCTGGGCGTGCTCGGTGGCGGGCACTCTGGAGAAGTGGCTTTGGGACGTGCAGCTCTACAGCATGGACGAGTTCGGCTTCCTGGCCCTGCCGGATGCCTTCACGACGGGCTCGTCCATCATGCCCCAGAAGAAGAACCCGGACGTCGTGGAGCTGGCGCGAGGCCGCTGCCGCGAACTGCGGGGGCTCCTGCACCAGGTGGAGGCGGTCGCTGGCGGCCTGCCCTCCAGCTACCACCGTGACTTCCAGCTGCTGAAGCGCCCCACCTTCCAGGCCGTCACCAGCGCGAAGGCGCTCCTGGAGGTGCTCGCGAAGCTGGTGCCGGCGCTGAAGGTCAACGCGGACAACGCGCGTGCAGCGTGCGACGACACGCTCTACGCCGCGCACCACGCCTACGCGCTCGTGGCCAAGGGCCTGCCCTTCCGCGACGCGTACCGCGAGGTGGGCCGCCAGTTGAACGACGGCACCTTCCAGCCGGACCGCGGCGCGCTGACGGCCACCCACCTGGGTGGCGCCGGCAACCTGGGCCTGCCCGCCGTGCGCGAGGAGCTGGCGGACGCGCGGGACTGGCTCACGCGCGCCCATGCCGAGCAGCTCCAGAGCGCCGGGCGCGTCTGGGACGTCTGAAGTCCCCTTCCCTTCCCCACCCCTTTTTGAAGCAACAGGAGTCCTGAGCATGAGCAAGAAGTCCGTGGTGCTGGCGTTCTCCGGTGGACTCGATACCGCCTTCTGCACGGTGTACCTGCGCGAGCAGGGCTGGGACGTCACCACCGTCACCGTGGACACGGGCGGCTTCCCGCCCGAACAGCTGGAGCGCATCCAGGCCCTGGCGCTGAAGCTGGGCGCGGTGGCGCACCACACCGTCGACGCGCGCGACACCCTGTTCCAGGGCTACCTGCGCTTCCTCATCGCCGGCAACGTGCTGCGCGGTCAGGTCTACCCGCTGAGCGTCTCCGCCGAGCGCGCCTGCCAGGCCGTGGAGGCCGTGCGCATGGCGGAGAAGCTGGGCGTGCAGGCCGTGGCCCACGGCAGCACCGGCGCGGGCAATGATCAGGTCCGCTTCGACGTGGCCTTCCGCACGCTCGCGCCGCAATTGCAGCTCATCACCCCCATCCGCGACCTGGCGCTGTCGCGTCAGCAGGAGCTGTCGTTCCTCGCGGAGCGCGGCGTGCACCTGCCCGCGAAGCTGGGCGCGTACTCCGTGAATGAAGGCATGTGGGGCACGTCCGTGGGGGGCCGCGAGACGCTGGACTCGTGGAGCACCCTGCCCGAGGCGGCGTTCCCCGGTGGCGAGATCCCCACCGACCTGAAGCCCCGCCCGCTGGTGGTGGCGTACGAGAAGGGCGTGCCGGTGGCGCTGGACGGCAAGGCGATGACGCCCGTCGCGGTGGTGGAGGCGTTGAACGCGCTGGGGCGTCCGTACGGCATCGGCCGGGGCGTGCACCTGGGTGACACCATCCTGGGCATCAAGGGCCGCGTGGGCTTCGAGGCGCCCGCGGCGCACCTGCTCATCGCGTCGCACCGGGAGCTGGAGAAGCTGGTGCTGTCGGGCAAGCAGCTCTTCTGGAAGGAGACGGTGGGCAACCTGTACGGGTCGCTCCTGCACGAGGGGCACTTCTTCGACCCGGTGGTGAAGGACCTGGAGGCGTTCCTCGCCTCCTCGCAGGACCGCGTGACGGGCGAGGTGAAGCTGGTGCTCACCCCGCGCGCCCACGTCGTGGAAGGCGTGCGTTCGCCGCACTCGCTGATGGACGCGAAGGTGGCGACGTACGGAGAGGCCAACGTGTTGTGGACGGGGACGGAAGCGGCGGGGTTCGCCAAGCTCTACGGCGTCGCGCAGATGCTCTCGCAGAAAGCGAAGTGACATGAAGATCCACGTCGACAAGGTAGGCAGTGTCACGCGCAACCTCCAGGTGGGCCGCACGGCGCACCTCACGGAGGACGTGAAGTGCGAAGAGGGCGCCGTCATCGCGGTGCGCATCCATGGGGAGAAGAGCGTCTACAACCAGCTGGAGGACGTGAACGGGCGGCTCGTCACGCTGCACGCGGGCGACATCGTCGTGGGCGCGCTGGGCCACCGCAACGCCCTGCACGGCTACGAGGGCGTGGTGCCGGCCTCCGTGAAGGTGGGCGACAAGCTCCATGTCCTCAACATGGGCGGCGTCATCGGGCAGTGCACGTCGCACAACCCGGGCGTGGGCCTGCCCTTCGAGGCCGAGGTGCTGGGCCAGGTGCTGACGTTCCCGGAGTTCCAGTCGCGCGAGGGCCAGCACGCGCACATCTCCACCGGCGCGCTCAAGGGCACGTCGAAGGCGGTGACCGTGCCGGTGGTCTACGTCGTCGGCACCTGCATGAACGCGGGCAAGACGTACGCGGCCAGCGTCGTGGTGCGGAAGCTCGCCCAGGCGGGCTACCGCGTGGGCGGCGCCAAGCTCACCGGCGTGTCGCTGATGCGCGACACCCTGGCCATGCAGGACAGCGGCGCGGACGTGGTGATGGACTTCACGGACGCGGGCATCGTCTGCACCGGCGCGCGCACGGCCTCCAGGGTCGCGCGCACCGTCTTCTCGGAGATGATGGCCCACGACGTGGACGTCATCGTCGCGGAGACGGGCGACGGCATCATGGGCGAGTACGGCGTGCAGGCCATCCTCGCGGACCCGGAGCTCAAGGCGCTGGGCGGCGCGTTCATCCTCTGCGCCAACGACCCTGTCGGCGCGGCGGGCGGCGTGCGGCACCTGCGCGAGGTGTACGGCATCGAGATGGACATGGTGGCAGGCCCCGCGACGGACAACGCGGTGGGCGTGCGCTTCGTGGAGCAGGTGGTGGGGCTGCCGGCTCGCAACGCGAGAGCGGACCCCAACGCCCTGGGCACCCTCATCCTGGAGAAGCTCGCGCCGAAGCTGGGCGCGGGGAGGAAGTCATGACGACGCCGGCGCACATCTACATCCTGGGAGCCTCCGGTTTCGGCGGCGGTGAGCTGCTGCGGCTGTTGTCCGGACACCCGGGCGTGGCCGGCATCCGCGTGGTGTCGCGGCACCACGCCGGGGAGCCCATCCACAAGGTGCACCCGCACCTGCGTGGGCTGGTGGAGGGCCGCTTCGAGCCGGAGCCGGACTGGCGCTGGCTTCAGGACTCGCCCAACCCCGTCGTGTTCAGCGCGCTGGGCCACGGCGAGCTGGCGAAGCAGTTCTCCGGGCTGGAGAAGCAGTGGGCGGACGCCGGGCTCACGGAGCGGCTGCTCCTCGTGGACCTGTCGTCCGACTTCCGCCTGGACCACCCGGGGCGCTACGCGGGCGCCTACGGCCGGCCGCACCCCGCGCCGGAGCTGCTGGGCACGTTCACCTACGGCCTGACGGAGTGGAAGCGCGAGCAGGTGAAGACGGCGAAGCGCATCGCCAACCCGGGCTGCTTCGCGACGGCGGTGCAGCTGGCGCTGCTGCCCATCGCGGCCACGCCGGGGCTGGGGCTGCTGGCCGTGTCGGGCGTGACGGGATCGTCCGGCTCCGGCTCGCTGCCGGGCGAGGGCACGCACCACCCGACGCGCGCGCACGACTTCCGCGCGTACAAGCCGCTGGAGCACCAGCACGAGGCGGAGGTGGAGGTGATGCTGGTGGCGCACGGGGCGTCCCGGCACCGGCTGGCCTTCGTGCCGCACTCGGCGCCCATGGTGCGCGGCATCTTCGCCACCGTGCAGTTCGAGTGGCCGGAGCACGGCGGCGCGGTGGTGACGCAGTCGCTGACGGAGAAGTACCGCCGCTACTACGAGGGCTCGAAGTTCGTGCGCATCGTGGAGGGCACGCCGCGCGTCGCCGCCGTCGCCGGCAGCAACTTCTGCGACATCTCCGTGGCGACGAAGGGCCGCTCCGTGGCCGTGATGGCCGCGCTGGACAACCTGGTGAAGGGCATGGCGGGGCAGGCGTTGCAGAACTTCAACGTCGCGCTCGGCTTCCCCGAGGACACCGGCCTGCGCCAGGCGGCCTGCTACCCGTAGTGCCCGTAGCTCGCCCGCGGCCCGCTTCAGGCCGCGGGCGTCTTCGGCACCTCGCCCGGGGGGGAGTCAGTCCCCTCGGGCGGGGCGTCAGCGGCAGCAGCCGGAGCCGGAGCCGGAGCCGGAGCCTCCGGAGCCACGGGCGCGGCCGCCTGCTCGCGCTGCTCGATGCGCGCGCCGTCCGCCTCGGCGGCCTTGAGGAACTCGTCGTACTCCGACTTGCGCGCCTCGGCCTTCACCTGGGCGGCCGTGGAGCCGCGCTCGGCGGAGGCCCGGCCGGAGCGGATGGCGCGGGCGCTCAGCACGATGCCCCCGGCGAAGGCCCCCAGGCGCAGCACCGAGCCCAGGTTCCACTCTGTCAGCCCTTCCGAGCCGTCGCGCACGTAGTTGAGCGCGACGACGAACACCCCTCCGGTGGCCGCGGCCCCCAGGGCCGTGCTCCACGGGCGCAGGGCGACGATGCGCGAGGCGCCGTAGCAGAGCACCGGCAGGACGGCGATCACCCACAGGTTCTCCAGCACCACCGCCACGCACAGCCGCAGCACGTCGAAGGGCAGCGCGCTCACCCGTTCGTGCAGGCGCATCACCAGCGACACGCTGAGCATTGCCCCCAGCACCAGCGACATGAATCCCAGTCCGACGATGAACTGGAAGCGACGGATGCGGACGCGCAACGGCTCGAGGACACCGGGTTTGGGGCTCACGGGGCCAAAGCCTAGCGCACTCTCACCCTTCGTCCTCTTCCACGGCGGCCGCGTCCCCCGACGAGCGGGGAGGCGGGCCGTCGCCGTAGAAGACCTCCTCCAGCACCAGCCCCTGCGGCGGCGCGGTGGCGCCCGCCAGCTTCCGGTTGCGCGACGCCAGCACCTCCGCCACCCAGGCCTCGGGGCGGCGCCCCTTCCCCACCTCCACCAGCGTGCCCACCAGGTTGCGCACCATGTGCTTGAGGAACGCGGTGCCCTCCACCACGACGGCCAGGGAGTCGCCGGACACGCCCTCCACCCGCACCTGCCGCACCTCGCGCACCGCGTGCTTCGCCTGGCAGTCCGCGGCGCGGAAGGCGGAGAAGTCGTGCCGGCCCAGCAGGGCCTGGGACGCGCGGCGCATGGCCTCCACGTCCAGCGGGGCGAACACCTCCCAGTGCGTGGCGCGCAACAGCGGCGAGCGCATGCGCCGGTTGCTCAGCCGGTAGCGGTAGCGCTTGCCGCGCGACCAGCGGCGCGGGTCGAAGTCCTGGGACACCTCCTCCGCGCGCACGATGGCGATGTCCGGCGGGAGGATGCCATTGAGGCCCATCGTGTAGGCCTTCAAGGGCAGCACGCGCCCGGTGTCGAAGCAGGCCACCTGCCCCGTGGCGTGCACGCCGGAGTCGGTGCGCCCCGCCGAGGCCACGAACACGCGTTCGCCCAGGAGCGTGTCGAGCGCGTCCTGGAGCGTGGACTGGATGGACGGGCCGTTGGGCTGCATCTGCCAGCCCACGTAGCGGGTCCCTTCGTATTCGAGCGTCAGCTTCAGCCGGGGCATGGCGTGGTGGCGACGGGGCGCGGCTTCAGCGCGTCTTCAGCCAGCCCTCCAGCAGGTCCGCCACCAGCTTCGCGGTGGTGACGTTCGCCTTGCGCGCCTGCGCCTCCAGCTTCTCGTACAGCGCGGGGTCCAACGGCAGGGCCAGCAGGCGTGGCTCCGTGCTGGCGCTGTCGTCCAGGCGCATGGCCTCCGTGTCCGGGCCGTCCACGGACGCCACCACCTCCGCCAATTCCAGCGCCTCCTCGGACGTGGGGGCGGAGGACTGGCGGGTGGAGAGGCGGCGCAGCTCCTGCGAGCGCTCGTCCTCGAAGAGCTGCTTGACGAAGTTGGCCAGGTGCAGCGGCGTGGGCGTGAAGTCGTACGCGTCCAGGAAGGCGTCCAGGTCGCGCTGCATCTCCAGGGCCGTGGCGTAGCGGCGCTCGCGGTCGCGGGCCAGCGCGCGCATCAGGATGGCCTCCACGCGCTCCGGCAGGTCCTCGCGGAAGTACGAGGGCGCATAGATTTTGGCCTCGGTGATGCTGCGCATCACGGCCACGTCGGACTCGCCGGTGAAGAGCTTGAAGCCGGTGAGCCACTCGTAGAGGACGGTGCCCAGCGAGAAGATGTCGCTGCGGCAGTCCAGCGGCCGGCCCAGGCACTGCTCCGGGCTCATGTAGCTGAGCTTGCCCTTGATCTCCCCCGAGCGCGTCTCCTCCACCTGGTTGGCCGCCTTGGCGATGCCGAAGTCCAGCACCTTCACCGAGCCGTCGAACGCGACGACGATGTTCTCCGGCGTCACGTCGCGGTGGACGATGTTGAGCGGTTGGCCGTGCAGATCCTTCTTCTGGTGCGCGTAGTGCAGGCCCGCGCAGACGCAGGAGGCGATCTTCAGCGCGTAGACGAGCGGGAAGGGGATCCCCAGCGACTCCGCCTTGGGCACGACGCGGCGCATGTCGCGGCCGGACACGTACTCCATGGCGATGAAGTAGCTGTCGACGATCTTCCCCAGGTCGAAGATCTGCACGATGTTGGGGTGGTTGAGCTGGGACGCGAGCCGCGCTTCGTTGAGGAACATCTTCACGAAGGCCGCGTGCCTGGACAGGTGCGGGCGGATGCGCTTGATGACGATGGGCGTCTCGTCACCGCGCG
>NZ_RAWG01000131.1 GCF_003611735.1 Corallococcus sicarius
GGCCCAGGCCCCAACCGCAAGCGGCGGCTCGGGGAGATCCTGAGTGACGCCGGCCTGCTGACCGAAACCCAGCTGCGCGCCGCGCTCGCCGAGCAGCGCAAGTGGGGCGGACGCCTGGGCCTCACCCTGGTGCAGATGGGCTACGTGGACGAGAACTCCATGGTCCACGCGCTGTCGCGCCAGCTCGCCATCCCCACGGTGGACCTGGACCGGCACGTCCCCTCCCCGCCCGCCATCCAGGCGCTGCGCGTGGACATCGCCGAGCGCTACACCGTGTTCCCCATCGCCGTGGACCTCGCGACCAAGGTGCTCACGGTGGCCACGTCGGATCCCACCAACGTGGAGTCGCTGCAGGAGCTGGCCTTCCACGCCGCCCAGCGGCTCCAGGTGGTGGTCGCGAGCGCGTCCTCCATCGAGCGCGCCATCCGGCACCACTACCACGGGGAGGTCACCTCCACGGCCGCCACGCCGCTGAGCTTCGGCATGGAGGAGGTCACCTTCGAGCTGGCCCCGCCGCAGCAGGCGGAGGCCGTGGCCCCTACCCCGCCCCCTCGCGCGCAGGGCCCGGCGCCACGCGACACGGAGCTGCTGTCGAGGGTGGACGCGCTCACGCAGCAGGTGGCGGACCTGGAGCGCATGGTGGCGCAGCAGGCCCGGGTGATGCGCGGGATGATGGAAGCGCTGGAGGCCCGAGGCGCGCTGACGCGCGAGGAGGTCCAGGCGAAGGCCCGGTAACGACGGCATGGCGTTCCCCTTCGATGAAAAGCTGAAGCTGGAGCTCACCGTCACCGCGGCGGAGCAGCCGTTCGTCATCCCCGGCGGCCAGGTGCAGGCCTTCTCGCTGCGGATGACGCCCTCTGGCTTCACGGGCTCGCTGACGTTCTGGACGTCGCTGGAGAAGGCGGACGCGCCGCTGTTCACCGCGTTCAGCAAGCCGGACCTGGTGCGCGTGAAGCTGGCCCTGTCCGGGGTGTACGACCCGCCCGCCGCGCCGCTGCTCGTGCAGGGCATCGTGACGGAGAAGCGCGTCTCCGGTTCGGAGCACGGCCTCAAGGCCGGCGTGGCGCTGGCCTTCCGCAAGTACACCGTGGAGTTCGCGGACCCCGCGCGGGTGCTCTGGAAGCAGCACCGCCCGGTGGAGCTGCACACCGGCAAGAAGCTGTCGGAGCTGTTGGATCTCCACAAGCCGGGCGGCCTGCTGCTCACGTACGACTGGGACGCGCTGGACGCGAAGCAGGCCCTGGTGTGCCTGGGCATCGGCGACGACCACCCGTCCGCGAGCTTCTACGACTTCGTCCTCTGGTACGTGGACACGCGCGGCGGCGTGCTCACCTACGCCAGCCCCACGGACACGTACACGTTCTCCGCGAAGAAGCCCGCCACGGGGACGGTCGCGGCGCTCAGCCGCAAGCACGTGGAGCGCGTGGACGTGGAGCTGCCCCCCGTCATCCGTCACGGCACGCGGGTGCTCAACGGCTTCGGGGCCGCGCCGACCACGGTGGCGTTGGATCAGGCCCAGGCCGTGGCGGGCATCCGGCACGACATGCTCGTGCGCACGCCCATCGCGGCGGAGGCCGAGCAGCGCCAGTCGCTGGAGAAGGAGCGCCTGCGGCTGCGCAAGCGGCGCTTGCGGCTGACGTTCCATGACGTGCCCCCGCTCGCGCTGCACCCGGGCGCGTTGATCAAGCTGGACGGGCCGCTCTGGAGCCCGGACCTCACCGGCCTGGGCGAGGACCTGCGCGTGGCGGAGCTGTCCTTCGACGGCGTGGGCCTCCAGGCCGGCCCGCACGACGGTCAGCAGGAGGCGACGGAGGGCTACGAAGTCACGCTGTCCGTGCTCCTGGAGCAGAAGTCGGATCCGGCGCCGGAGCTGCCCGCGTACCGGCCGCCCCACTACCCCATCTACGTCGAGGGCAAGGTGCACAGCCCCGGCGGTGAGGCCACGGACCGCATCTACCTCCAGGTGGATGATCCGAAGACGTCGGTGACGAGCTGGCGCGTGACGGTGCCGCTGTGGAACAAGACGGTGAGCGTGCCGGCGGAGCCCGGCCTGTTCCCGGGCACCTTCTACTTCCCGCCGTACAAGAACGAGCGCGCGCTCGTGGCGCTGCACTTCGACCACGCGGCGCTGCACCGCTACCTGGACTGGGGCGAGGGCGTGCGCATGCCCCAGGACAGCCAGGGCGACCAGATCCTCTTCGGCAAGAACGGCACGAACCAGACGGCGATGACGCACGACTACCTGGACGCCAAGCCCGTCTGGAACCTGGGTCGCGTGAACTCGAACGACACGGAGATCATCCGCATCTCCGAGGGCCGGCTCCTCATCCAGACGAAGGAGGAGCCCGGCGGCGCGGCGACGACGCCCACGTATGACGTGACGCCGCAGGTGGAGACGGCGAAGGGCGACCTCACCGCGGGCGTGGAGGGCGCGGTGGGTGAAGCGACGGCGGCCTACAAGGCCTCCTCGGCGACGGTGAACGCCAAGCTCAACGCGGCCTCGGAAGAGACGGGCGCGGCGCTCTCCGCCGCGGAGGCGAAGGTGAAGGGACAGGCCGCCGAGTCTCGCGCGAAGCTGACGGGCGCACTCAACGGGCTGGATGGACAGGCGGGCGCACTCAACAGCTCCGCCGCTGAAGCCAAGGCCGCACTGGCGGGGCTGCGATGAACGAGCTGCGCGCGGCGGTGGCGAAGCACAAGGCGACCGTGCAGGGCTTCGGCTCGGGTGTGACGCCGCGCCTCACCACGGCGAAGGGCGAGGTGGAGGCGCTGGCGGAGGGCGTGCTGACGATGGTCGCCACGCTGCGCCCCACGGTGGATGGGACGCTGGGGAAGCTGCTCGCGCAGGTCAACGCGGCGAACGTGAAGGTGTTGGACCCCTCCTCCCGCTTCCAGGCGCTCGCCGCGGAGGTGCAGGGTCACCAGCAGGCCCTGTCCGCGTCGGGCACGAAGGCCCGCGCGTCGTCGGAGTCCCTGGGCAAGGAAGCGACCGCGAAGAGCCAGGGCCTGGAGGCGCAGGCGAAGACGTCCGCGGAGTCGTCGCAGGGCCAGCTCACCGCGCTCCAGCAGCAGGTGGGCCAGCAGTGCGACGCGGACAAGAAGTCCTTCGACGCGAAGCTGAAGGCCCGCAAGGGCTCCCAGGCGGACACGGAGGCGCGCCGCGCGCAGGGCTACGCGCTGATTGAACAGACGCGCACGCAGCTCACCCAGGACCTCCAGGGCGTGGGCTCCACGCTCGCGGCGGCGCTCGCCGCGGTGCTGGTGCGCCTGGCCACGTCACGCGACACGGCCACGGGGAAGAGCACGCAGCTCACGGCCGTGGTGGACGGCGCGGTCAACGACCCCGTCCGCGCGCTGGCCGCGCTGCACCAGGAGATCGTGGACGCGGGCAAGACGACGCAGCAGGCCCACCAGCAGCAGGAGTCCGCGCTGGGGACGCAGAAAAAGACGCTCGCGGGCCAGGTGAAGGCGGCCGCGACGACGGCGGCCGGCATCGTCGACCCGGTGGACACCCAGGTGACCCCGTCGCTGAAGATGGGGAAGACGCAGGCGTCGGGGACGCTGGAGACGCTGGGCAAGACGGTGGGCGGTCAGGTGGCCACCGTGACGGCGCAGCTCGTGGCGGTGGAGCAGCTCATCGACCAGGTGCAGCAGCGCATCGAGGGCGTCATCACCCAGGTGAGCGCCACCCTCGACGGGCTGGTGACGGGCACCCTCACGGCGGTGGAGGGCATCAAGGCGCCGCTGAAGCAGACGCTCGACGCGGCCTTCACCACGCTGGACACGCTGGTGGCCAGCATCAGCGCGCTCAAGCAGCAGGTGATGGCCCTGTTCGAAGTGCTACCCCAGAAGCTGGAGCAGCTGCAGACCCTCTTCCAGCAGCTCGTGGGCTCGCTGGAGGCGCTGCTGGAGCGCGCCATGGGCCTGCTGGACGCCATCCCCGCCGCGGACCTGCCCAAGCCCCTGGTGACCCCGGCGGTGCAGGGCATCACCCAGGTGGTGGGGCAGATCACCACGCAGCTGGGCACCCTCTCGTCCCAGGTCGGCAGCCAGCTCCAGTCGCTGACGCAGACCATCGTCTCGCAGGTGGAGACGGTGCAGACCCAGGCGCAGACGCAGATCGACACGGCGACGAACCAGGTCGTGACGCAGATGGGCTCGCTGACCCAGTCCGTGCTCCAGGGCATCGAGCAGGCCACGGCCCAGGTGGCGCAGGTGATTGCCGCGGGCGTGACGCAGATTGGCACCGCGAAGGAACAGGGCGTCCAGCAGATAAAAGCCATGCAGCAGCAGGTGGCCGCGCAGGTGACGCCGCTGGACACGCAGGTGCCCGAGCGCCTCAAGGCCCTGGACGCGCAGGTGGGCGCCGGCATCGCCGCGGCCGTGCAGGCCATGAAGACGACGCGGGCGACGGCGGAGGGTCAGGTGACGTCCGCGAAGGGACAGCTGGACACGCACCTGGGCACGATGAACACGTCCGTGACGGCCGGGCTGAAGTCCCTGGAGCAGGCCCGCACCAGCGCGGAGACGACGCTCGCCACCCAGGTGGATCAGGCCCTGGCGGCGTTCAAGCAGCGCGCGGACTCCTGGGTGGACAGCTGTCGGGGCAGGTCCGTCCGGATGCGGCTCTCCTGCAGCTCGATGTCCACCGTCTTCGGCACCGGCACGTCCAGCAGGGCCTGCCACGCACCATTGGGCGTGGTGAAGAGGAAGCTCACCGCCACCGCCTGCTCCGGCGGCAGGGGGATCTTCACCTGCTTCGTGCGGCTGGGGTAGATGACCACCGTCTGCAACACGGACTCGTCCGGGCTGATGACCCTGGCCGCGACGTCCGCGTAGCCCTCCGTCATCGTCGTCTTCGACACCGTACGGATGAGCATGTACAGCGGCCGGCCCTGGTTGGTGCCCGCCGGGGCCTTGATGTTCACCGTCAGGCTGGGCGACGCACAGCTCCCGCCCACCACCGCCGCGACGAGTCCCGCCGCCAACCGCACCGCCCTGCTCTTCATGGCACCACCCCACGGAATGGCGCCCACGGCTCACCACGCAGCCCGAAGCTGATCTCCAACACCTTCTCGTTCGCCGCCAGCCCCCGCCCCGGGAGCACCCACACCACGTTCTGCTGATCCGTCAGCGTGGCGGACTCCAGCAGACGGAAGCAGTTCCATGACGACTCGGACATCTCCATGGAGCGGTAGCGCTTGCCCTCGCGCGACGGCGAGCGCAGCTCCACGCCAATGGACGACGGCTGCGGGCTCCACCAGCTCAGCGGGAAGTCCCCCCACGCCGGCCGCTGGTTGAACCCGAACGACGCCGCCCCGCCGCACTTCAGGTATGACAGCGTCACGAAGCTGTCCGGCGTCGGCGCCGTGGGCAGGGGCAGCGGCCGCACCTGCATGGTGATGGGGCGGGGCTTGCCTTCGTCGTCCCAGAGCAGCCGCGACAGGCGGCCCAGCTGGCCCAGCACCGTCAGCATCCGCGGCGGCAGCAGCAGGCGCGACTTCAGCGGCCAGCGCAGGGACCAGTCCGTCCCGCGCTCCTCCACCACCGGCGACAGCACCTGCGTGACGAACTGCCAGAAGGCCCCGTCCTTGCGGCGCAGCACCTCCAGCTCCACCGGGTCCACTTCCTGCGACGCGCTGGGGTTGAAGGGGTAGCGCTTGACGATCGGCTCCAGCGTGCGCCGGGACTGGTAGGCCCACTGCTCCGCGATGACGCGCTCCAGCTCCGCGCGGCCCCGGTTGCGCACGACGACGAAGGGCTGGCGGAACGGCAGCCGGAACTCGCCCACGACTCCGTGCGCATCCAGCCACGCGTCCACCCGGCGCAGGTACGAGTCCTCCTCCTCCAGCAGCATGCTCAGCGCCACGCGCCCCACCGGCGACAGCATCTCCGCCAGCTGCGAGCCTCCCGCCGCCGTCGTCGCGCCAGCGGCCACGGGCGCCGCGGCGTCCTTGGGCGCGGCGGGCTTCGCCGACGCGGGCTTCACGCCGGACAGCTCCTGCTGGAGCTGCGACACCAGCGTGGTGTAGGCCGCCAGCTCCGCGAGGCTGCCGCTCTTGTCCGGCGTCATCAGCGCCACCACCGGCTTGAACGGCGCCACCGCGTCGCGCATCGGGGCGTAGTACTCGCTCTCCAGCGGGCCCACGCTCGCGCGGCTCGCCACGTCGCGCAGCATCGCCTCCAGCGCGGACGACGGCTGGAGCAGCGCCGCCAGGTCGCTCGTCAGCGCGCCCCGCGTGGTGCGGAAGCGGTAGCCCCGGTAGCTGGCGTAGAGGTCCTGGCCGTAGCGCTTGGCGAACGTCTGGACCTTGTTCTGCACGAAGGTGGCGCGCTCCACGGCCTCCTCGCGCGACAGCCGCGACTTGGCGAGCCGCTCGGTGAATTCGTCCACCAGGGGGCTCAGCTGCGCGTCGAACGCGGCCCGGCCGAGCACGCGACCCACCACCGGCGCCTGCGCGCTCGCGAACTCCGTGTCGTCGTCCCCTGCCCCTTCGCTGGCGACCTCCGACGTCGTCTCACCCGTGCGCGGGTTGAGCGACTGGCCGTCGAACGGCGAGCGCCCCGTCTCCTTCAGGTGCCGGAGGATCTTCTCCAGGAGCTGCCGCGACACGTCCACCGGACGGAACTCGTAGTCGCGCTTGAGCACCTCCACGGAGTAGCGCGCGTCGCCGTCGCTGGGGGCGAAGAGGCCGTCCGCGCGGGTGAGCAGCTCCGCGGCGGTCATCCGCTCGGCGGCGCGCAGCGCGGTGTCCGCCTCGTCCTCCATGCGCAGGATGGCCTCCAGCTGCGCGCGGTTCAGCCGCAGCCAGTCCAGCCCGTCCAGCAGGCTGCCCACGCCCTTGAGCTGGCTTGCGTCCGGCTCCGCGTCGGACGCGTTGATGAGGTCCATCACCTGGCGCGCGGAGCTGAACGGGATGCTCTGCTCCAGCGTGGCCCGCAGCTCTTCGCGTTCGTCGCGCAGCGCCCGCCACCGGGGCAGGTCCAGCTCCTTCGCGTCCAGCACGGCCTGCAGCTGCATGAAGTGTTCGCGCCACGGGCCCAGCAGGCCCTCCATGGACAGCCACACGAAGGGCCAGCGCGTCCACGTCACGTTCTCGTCGAAGGGCTTGTCGCTGGCGATGACGTAGTTGGCGACCATCGGCTCCGCGAGCCCCATGGCTTCCAGCCAGTTGTCATCCTTGCCCTCGCCGGCCAGGCTCAACCCGAAGGCCTCCGCCGTCCAGCTCAGCTCCTTCTTGCTCTCCCCGTGCACGCTCTGCAGCACGAACCGGCCCAGGTCCTCGTTGCGGGAGGCGTACAGGATGCCGAGCGTGTGGAGCGCCTGCTCCGGACGGCACAGCGTCTCCTGGTGGCAGCTCTCGTGCTCCGGGGTGACCTGCAGCGGCACGGCGCGCGTGGCGCGGGCGTTGAACACCGGCGCGGGCTGGCAGCCGGGGATGCGTCCGGGGCAGCGCCGGCACTGGTCCTGGCACTTCTCCAGCAGCGGCTTGAAGTAGGACATCCGGATGCTGCGCGCGAGCCGGGACCGCAGGTCCTCCCACTCGTCGGTGAAGCTGTGGGCCAGGGGCGGCCAGTAGCGCGTGGCGCCCCACAGGTCCTCCATCGCCTTCACCGCTTCGGTGGTCTGCGCCTGCACCACGGAGCCGGCGACGTTCTGGTTGCGCTCCTCCAGCCGCATCACCGTGACCTGGAACGCGTCCAGCCTGTCCTGCGCGCGCAGGAGCAGCCGGTAGAAGTGCGCGTACGCCAGGAGGACCGGCAGGCAGCACACCGCGACGATGACCGCGCACCGGCGCAGGTGCGTCCAGCGGTAGCGCGCGATGAGCTGATCCGGCGGCTGCGCCGAGTACACCGTCAGCGCGCCCGCCGCCCGCTGATCCGCCGCGCTCGACGACAGGTACACGCGCTCCAGCTTCAGGGGGAACGCCAGCGACCCGCTCTCCACCAGCGTGGACACGAAGCGCCCGAGCACCGCGAAGGCATCACCGCCGCGCGAGTAGAACGACGCCAGCCGCTCGAAGGCGTCCGGCGACATCGAGGTGAGCCCCAGCGCCAGGTACTTCTCCATCGCCTGGAGCGCGTGCGCCAGCTCCCCTTCCCTGCCCGGCGGCGGCACCGGCAGCTCCAGCGGCACGCCGTGCCTCTGCATGAGCTGCGCGAAGTCCGCGAAGCCCTCCAGCGCGTCCATGTGCGTCAGGGACAGCCGCGTCTCCACCGACGCCTGACACACCTCCGCGAGCAGGTTCACCTTGCCGCGCAACAGCTGGGTGATGCGCTTCACCTCGTCCGGGGAGGTGTCCAGCAGCCACCGCACGTCCAGCACGATGACGGCCCGGCCCACGTGGCGCCGGCCGAAGCTGGCCTTCCACAGCCGGCGGAGCGCGGCCCGCGCGTGGTGGGAGCCGTCCTCCAGCACCGGCGCGGACACCTCCTGCACCACGACCTCCGGCCCCAGGTACATCTGGAGCAACGGATCCTCGGTGAAGCTGGGCATGAACTGACGCGCCTGCCGCCGCCAGTCCACCTCCACGTCGATGAGCTTCGTCTTGCCGCTGCCCGCGGGCCCCAGCACCACCAGCGTGGGGAAGTCCCGCACGGACGCGCGGTAGCGCCACGGCAGCGCGCGCAGGAACCGTTTCCGGATGGCCAGCAGCTGCCCGGACGCCAGCGGCCGCTGCCCGCCCGTGAGCGCCGCCGGCTGCCGCTGCCGCTTGCGCCACCACAGCGCCACGCCCACGCCAATGGCGGCCAGCGCGAGCAGGATGCTCAGCACGAGCACCCAGTGCGCCTTCAACGCCAGGCCGATGGACTGGAGCGCGCCCACCGTCAGCCGCTTCCCTGTCCGCTGGTGCGCGCAGCCAGCTGAAGCGCCTCCAGCACGTCCTCCGCCTCCTCCAGCGTGGAGGTCAGCTTCGCCCGCAGCTTCTCCTGATCCTGCGGCGACGGCAGCATCCCCTCCCCCGGCGGATCCAGCGCGACGAGCCCCAGGCGCACCTCATCCAGCAGCGGCTGCACACCCTCGCGCAGCGTCCCCAGATCCGCGTCCACCTGCCGCTCCAGCACGTCCAGGAGCGCCAGCGCCCGGGGCCTCGGCGGCTGCGGGGTGGACGGCTGCGGGGCGGACGGCGCGCGGCCGTCCCGTGTGGGAAGGGGCCTCAATTGGAGGCCCACCACAGGAGGACGGGCAGCCCCAGCACGATGGCGGCCGTCACGGCGTAGTAGTGCACCGGGAAGTCGTAGACGGTGGGCGGCCCCGTCTGCACCACCGGCATCACCGGCGGCAGGGACGCCGGCTGCGGGATGCGCTCGGAGATGCGGTCCTTGAATTCGCGGATGCGCTCGGGATGGCCCACGAGGCGGCCGGTGAAGCCCGCGGCGAGGCAGAAGCGGATCATTTCAAAGACGATGGGCGGCGTGTCATTGCGACGCAACTTCTCTTCCACGAAGTCGTAGAAGAGGTCGCCACCCGAGTCGACCTGGAACTGGTTCTGCTGCAGGAGCGGCCAGAGATGTTGCTCCGAGTCCGACAGGCGGCGCAGCACCCACTCATCCAGGAAGTAGACGAACGGGCGGACGAGGTCCTCCACCGTGTCCGGCTGCAGGTCCGCGCCGAAGGCCGCGCGCAGCAGCTCCAGCTCCACGAGCAGCGCCTGCGCCAGGTGATCCAGCGCCTCCTGCCCCACCCTGCCCATGGGACGGCGCGCACCGGGGACGGGCTCGGCGGGCAGGGCCCGGTCGAGGAGCTGGCGCACGCGGCGCTGCGTGGCCAGAAGGGAATTCCAATGCTCCAGTTTCATGGTGGTGAGCGCTACGTCGGTAGCTGCAGCGGCCCCAATCCCGCGACCGAGGCTCGCAAATCCACCGAGGCCTCATTGTTCCAAGCATCCAGCAGGTCCCGCAGTTGCTCAAGAAAGCAGATGACGACAGGCTCGAAGCTCACGTCGAACGGCTCCATGACGGCCTCGTAGGCATGGCGGATCCCGGAGCCCTTGAGGGCGCTGTCGGGAACGACACTGAACTTCAGCTCCTTGAGCCAGGGAAGGACGCGGCGGAACGGGCTCTCCGCGGGTGTCCCCAGGTGACCCAGCAGGGCGACCACCTCGTCCCGGCCCAGCGTGGCCTTCGCCTTCCACGCGAGGAACTGCGTCAGCGCCTCCACGTCATCCCGTAGCACGCTGTCGCGGTGGGGCTGGAGGCTGCCCACCGTCTGCCATTTCAAGCCCTCGATGTGCCTGCCCGGCACCGACACCTCCACCCTGCCCGCCGCCTGTGAGGAGAACTGCGGCTGGTGCCACAGCGCTTCCAGGACAATCTTGCGCGGCGCGGTGAACGCCTCCGGCATGCGCACGATGAGGCTCTGCCGGGACGTGAGCTTCTCGTCGAAGGTCTCGTCCACCTCGTAGCTGGGCCCCTTGCCGGGCAGGAAGGCCGGGCGCAGCGGGGACAGGCCCGCCTTGGTCATCTCGAAGACGCCCGTCACCGAGTGCAGGCTGAACTCGCGCCCCGCGCTCATGCTGAGGATGGGGTGCTCCGCGCGGGTGCCGTCCGCGACGATGACCTGCGCGGGCTCCGCCTTGAGGTTGAGCACCGGCACGGTGAAGAGCTGGAAGAAGTCCGGGTGCAGCGACTTGCCCACCGTCCAGTCCTTGTCCAGGTCCAGGCAGAGGCAGAACTTCATCCAGGAGCTGGCACGCGGCGGCGGCACCTTGAGGTGCACGAAGAGCTGCTGCTCCGGGAACTGGAAGAAGGCGCGCAGGCGCTGGAACGGGTGCGCGTAGACGGACGCGTCGTCCGGCGCGGGCGGGTCGCGGTTGAAGGACACCTCGCACGGGCTGCCCACGGAGTGCTCGTCCGCGGACTCGTCGTACACCACGCTCACCTGCTGGATGTGCTTGCGCAGCGCGTGGAACACCGCCAGCGACGAGCGGTAGTCGTCCAGGTGCCGCACGTGCAGGCTGAGCACGTCGATGGGGTCCTTGCGCGCGAAGCGGGACTCGAAGCGGAGGATCAGCCGGTGGCCGCTCCGCACCTGCGGCACCACGTCCGTGGCCTTGAGGAAGATGGGCAGCACGCGCAGATCGCGCTGGAGGCGGAAGGAGCCCGCCACCCCTTCCGCGGGCGTCAGGCGCAGCTCCGTGCCCCGGGTGAGGAGCACCGGCTCCACCATCTTCTCCGTGGGGACGGCCTGCGCCATGGCGGCGGCGGGCACGGGCTCCAGCAGGAAGTCGAAGAAGCCCGCGAAGAGCCGACGCCAGGTGGAGCGCAGGTTGTGCAGCGTCGCGTGCCGCGTCTGCACGGAGAAGAACGCCATCGCCTCGATGAGGCGGCGCACGTCCGGGTCCTCGCGGTCCAGGGGGGCTGCCGGATGGCGCTCCTGGAAGCGCTGCCGGAAGCGCTCCAGCCCGTCCAGCTCCGACAGGAAGTCGAGGTAGATCTTCTCCGAAAAATCCTTCACCGCCCGCTCTCCCGCCGTACGTCAGAAGTCAAAAATCCGAAGTGGAGCCATCCGCTTCGCATCAGCCCAGCTTCACCAGCGAGCCGCCCACGCTGGTGATGGAGCCCTTGAGGTTGGCCATGCCGCTGGCCTCCAGGTCGAGCTTGCCGGTGGCGGTCACCTTGGTCATCGCCCCGGACATCTCCGCCTGCGTCTTGCCGGCGAGCTTCAGCGTCACGCCGTCCACCTTCGCCTCGCCGCCGGACGTCGTCATCTCCGCGCCCATGTTGCCCTTCATGGCCAGCTTCGACGTCGCCTCGATGTTCACGTTGGCGCTGGAGGCGAGCTTCGCGTCGCTGGTGGCCGTCTGGGTGAGCTTGGCGCTGGTGTCGAAGGTCATGTCCTTCGTGCTCTTCACCGTGAGCGTGTCCTGGCTGGTCCACTGCGACACGCCCTTGGACTTCATGGTGATGGTGTCGGTGTCGAAGGTGAGGTCCTTCACGGTGACGACGATGCTGTCCTGCTTCTGCACGAAGGTGCTCGTCTCCTGGGGGCCCTTCACGGTGATGGTGATGCTGGTGCCATCCATCACGACGGTCTGGGTGATTTGATCGTCCGCGTTGTCGACCTGGACGGTGATGCCCTTCACCTTGTCCAGCTCGATCTTGCAAACCAGCGTCCCCATCAGTCCTCCCCGTCCGCGGTCGTGCTCACGTGGACTCTTCCTTCACCAGGATGAGCAGCGTGCCTTCCTTCAGCTCAATCTTCTCCGTGTCGGACGCGTTCGTGCGCTGGAGCCGGAGCACCGGCTTGTTGTCGTCGTAGAAGTGGCGCATGGACGTGCCGTTCTCCGTCGTCTTGCCCACGAGCAGGTGCACGCCCTGCCCGTCCGAGGGCAGCCGCGCCCCCGCGCGCCAGTCCAGGTGCCGCTTGAGCCACGCCCGCTGGAAGTCCAGCGCCACCAGCACGCGCGCGCCCTTGTAGGCCGGGAAGTAGAAGTGCCCGGGCAGCAGGCTCGCGTTGAAGGGCACCTGGATGATCTGGTTGGCGAAGAGCGGCATCTTCACCTTGTAGCTGTCCAGCGACGTGGTGGTGTCGGTGTACGCCTGCCAGGTCTCGTCCTTCTGCGCGCCCACCTCGCTGACGATGAGCCCTTCGACGAAGCGCGGGTACACCGGCGTCACGAAGGGCGGCAGGTCCACGTGCAGCTCGTCCTTGCGCTCCAGGCGCGTGGTGAGCGTGAAGAGGTAGCGGCTCTCCGGTGACGGGCGCCGCACTTCCTCCTCCCCTTCCCCGGCCTCCTCGGGCGGCAGGGGCTCCGCGCGCAGCGTCATCCGGCGCACGCGGAAGGTGTCCGTGGAGGGCACGCCGGCCGCCGCCCACCCGGCCGTCTGGGGCAGCTTCACCAGCGCGCCGGGGGCGAAGGCCACCGTGGGGAAGCGGTTCCACTCCAGGTCCACCTCCAGGCCGCGCACCTTGAGGCGCGCTGTCTCCAGCGTCACCCGCTTCTGCACGTCGTCCGCGATGTCCGTGCGCAGGAGCACGTCCTGGCGGATGCCGGTGACGGCCTTGGCGTTGGTGATGGCCTGGTTCTTGGGGCTCTCCGCGGCGGCGTTGAGGATGGCCACGTCGTGGCGCGCCACCTCCGGGAACACCACCGTCACCGTCTCCACGTCGTCCGCGCGCAGGTTGAGCGGCGTGCCGGTGGCGGCCTTCGCCGCGCGCAGCTGGTAGCCCTGCGCCGTGTAGTCGTACGCCAGCACCCCGTTGCGCGCGTGCACGAACCAGACGACGAAGTCGTAGAAGCTGGCCCCCGACTCCGGGGACAACCCCAAGAAGAGCAGCGGGTGCGTGGCCGCGAGCACCGCGTCCCAGTCATTGGCGAGCGCGATCTTGTCGCCCTTGTGCGCGTCCAGCACGTTCTGCAGGGTCTTCTGCGTGTAGAGCGCGCACGGGAAGTGCTGCGTCCACAAGAGCCGGGCCGCGTCCACGAAGCGCACGGTGTAGTGGCGGTAGGTGATGGCCGCGCCCTTCGCCTGCGCGACGGTCTCCTCCGTGAGGGCCTTGTCCAGCCCCAGCCCCTTCACCTTCAGCGACGTGTACGTGGGCTTCGTCGCCGTGTCGGAGTGCACGGCCTTGAGCTCCAGCGCCACCTCCACCAGGTCCGGCTTGAGGAAGTCCGCGAGCAGCTTGTCCTTCTTCTGTCCGCCGTGCGCCGTCTCGTCGAGGACGCGGAACTCCACCCTCCCCTCGTGCCCCCACCCGTGCAGATCCAGCTCGAACGCGAGGATGTCCGCCGGGGCGATGGCGTGCGCCGTGCCGCCGATGGTGAGCGTGAGGCCCAGGTCCAGGCGCTCGGCGTGAGGCATCAGGTGTCCTCCACGTGGACGCGGACCTGGCCGGTGACGGTGTGGAAGACGATGCGCAGGTGGCAGGGCAGCTCGTCGAAGGTGCCCTTGCAGTCGAAGTGCAGCCACAGCTGGCTGTCACGGCCGCGCAGCTTCACGTCCGGGCCCACGAGCCGGGGCTCGTGCTGGGCAATCTCCTGCTGGATTTCGGCGGTGAGCGCCTCCACCAGCTCGCGCGTGCCCAGCTTCTCCGTGTACCCGCCCAGGCCGAAGTCGCGCATGAAGAAGCCGTAGCCGTTCTTCGTGTTCAGCACGGCTTCGATGTTGCGCATCACGTGCGCCAGGCTGTCGCGCACGTTGGGCCGCTGGGAGCGGGCCGCGAACTTGTCCAGGAAGGGGGCGCGGGCCATGGCGTCAGGTCCTCCGCCAGAACAACGACGCCTGGGCGCCCTTGAGCGCGGGGGAGCCGTAGAAGGCCACGCCGTCCTCGCGCAGCGCGTGCTGCCACTCCTCGACCGTGGTGTCCAGCAGGTGCCAGTCAATCTCCGGCCCCAGCGCGTTCGGCACCGACGTGTGCTCCTTGTACTTGCGCGGCACGCCCGTCAGGGCCTGCCGGCGCACCAGCGGCAGCCGCGAGGGGCTGGCCAGCTTCACGCCGTCCAGCGGGATGGGCTCGCCGGGCTGGGTGCGCTTGACCAGCAGGTACACCTCGTTGGCGGAGCGGACCTCCGGGGGCAGCGGCGAGCAGACGAACTGCCCGTCCTTCACCACGAAGGCCTTGTGCGTGGAGCGCGTGGCCTCCGGCTGGAAGCTGCGCTTGAGCAGGCGGATCCACCCTTCCAGGCCCTGCGCCAGGTCCTCGTGCTGGTACACCGGCATCTGCTCGTCCGGGAGCATCTCCAGGTAGCAGCACGCCTCGAAGTACAGCCGGCGCAGCCCGTCGAACAGGTGGTACGGGTGCAGGTACACCTGCCGGAACATGTCCTTGCGCAGCGCGAGCAGGTGCTGCACTTCAAAGAGCGCCCGGCGCGCGTTGGTGACCCGGTCCGGGCGCAGGTACGTGTCCGTGATCTGCGTGAGCAGCTGCTGGCGCACCTGATCCAACAGATCATCCAGGGTGTTGAGCAGCTTCTCCAGGAAGGGGTTGGGCCCCACGAGCAGCAGCGCGGGCACCCAGTCCGGCGACGTGCGCCAGGCGCCTTCCTCGTCCTGCGATACGGCAACCAGCCCCAGGGACGCCACCGCCCCGTCCAGCACCGGCTCCGAGGACAGCTGCAGCTTGTGGAGCACGCGCTGGAGCACCGGCGGATCATCCGCGTACAGGCGGATGCCCTCCGCGCTGACGGTCTCCTTCAGCACGTGCAGGTAGATGATGAACTCCGTCTTCCCGATGGCGTCCAGCGACAGCGGCCCGATGACGGCGTTGCCCGGCACGTCCAGCAGGTCGCCCGTCTTGGTGACGACGGTGAGCGCGGAGATGGACAGGCTGCCGCCCGCCAGCAGGGCTTCGTTCCAGGCGAGGTGCGCGACCCCATGGGCCGGCAGCCCGGACAGCGTGGCGTGGAGCCGGATCTCGGCGTCCAGCGCGTCTTCCTGCGCGATGAAGTGCTCGGGGAGGAGGGTCTGGCCAACGTGCCAGCGGACCCGTGCGAGCTTGAACCGCTGCATGCGCCTTTGTCTCTTCTTCGCGCCTGCCAGGCCGGGAGCGAGGGTGCTCCCGGCCCGGGCGCGACTTGATTCCGCTACCGGATGCTAGCTGGCCGTCTCCGTGACGCCCCACTTCTTGGCCAACTTCTTCGTCGACGACGTGGCCAGGTTCAGCGACTGCTCCAGCGCCTGCGGCTTCACGCCGATCTGGAACGTGTAGTTCTTGGGCGACTGCACCTCGCGGGACTCGTTGTCCGCGACGGACATGTTCAGCTCGTCGCCGTTCTTCTCCAGCAGGCCCTTGATCTCCGCGTCGAGGAAGTTCGACTTGAAGTACTTCTTGCCGATGGGGTCGTACTCGTAGACGACGTACTTGATGACGACCTCGATGTTGCTGAACTTGCCCAGCAGCATCTCCGCCACGGCCTGCTTGTTCGCCACCGACACCTGGCCGGAGAAGTACATGGCGTCCGTCACGCCCGTATCCCACAGGTAGTGGTTGAGCACCGCGACGACCTTGTCCGCGATGGCCGCGTCCGGGTTCTCAGGATCCTTGATGGTCTCCTGGTCCGCCTTCAGCGCCACGCCACCGATGGTGAGCGCGGTGATGTAGCCAACGGGGGTCTGCTTGTCCTTCTTGAAGTTGAAGCCCTGATACACATCCAGGTTGCGCGAAAACTGGGGCATCTGTCACTCCAGGGTTGAGGGCAGGCTCTCACCTGCCCAATGGGGGTGCGGCTTAACCGAGCCGCGACTCGAGCATCAGCTCCACGTTGAGGCCTTCAAACTGGATGTGCGGCAGCACCGCCAGCTTGCAGTCGTACCAGCCGATTTCACCCGGGCGCGGGTACACGACGACGCTGCTCGCCTTGAAGGGGAAGCGGCGCACGGTGAGGTCGTCCGGGTTCGCCACGGTGGTGACGTAGTTCGACAACCACGAGTCCAGCTGACGCTGGATGTAGTCCGCGTCCGCCGTGTTGCCGATGTTGTCGCGCATGATGCACTTCACGTAGTGCGCCAGCCGCGTGATGGAGAACGTGTAGGCCAGGTTGGTGACGAGCTGCGAGTTCTCCGAGTCCTTGGGGTCCTTGAACGTCTTGGCGACCTTGGCGGACTGGGTGCTGAAGAACGTCGCGTCGCTGGAGCCCTTCCGGTACACGAGCGGGATGAAGCCGGAGCGCGCGAATTCGTACTCGCGGTAGTCCGGGATGGCGATCTCCACCGGGGCCTTGATTTCATCCTGGCCGCGCAGGGAGAACGTGTCCACCGGGAGGCCGGTGATGAGACCGCCGCCCTTGGGGCCACGGATGGACTGGCACCAGCCGGAGATCTCGAACGCCTTCACCATGTTGCGCGCGAGCAGGATGGCGGAGTTGCCCCAGAGGTACTTGTCGGAGTCGCCGCGGGCCTGCTCGGTGAAGTTGAGCACGTCGCACGGGTTCTTGTCCGGGTGCCAGGGCAGGCGCAGCACGTAGCGCGGGAACGTGAGGCCCACGTACGCGGCCTCCTCCGTGTCACGGAACGCGTTCCAGCGGCCGAACCGGGGGTGCGCGAGCACGCCCTCCAGGTTCTTGATGGCCTCCATCTCCTCGATGGTCTCGCAGCCGAAGAACTTGTGGCTGACCGCGGAGATGAACGGGGCGTGCGCGGCGTTGGACAGCTTGGCCATGCGCTGCAGCCAGGTCAGGTCCGCGGGCGTGGAGGAAAACTCGTAGAGGCCGACGATGGCGCCGAAGGGACGGCCGCCGTACTGGTCGTACTCCTGGATGTAGACCTTGTCGAAGAGCGCGCCGGCGAAGATGTTGCTCGAGTTGTTCTCGAAGTCCTCGGTCAGCTCCTCCTTGGCCACGTCCAGCACGTCAATGGCGATGTTCGCCTTGAAGTTGGTGTGGTTGACCAGATCCTCCAGGCCGCGCCACGACGACTCCAGCTTCTGGAAGGTCTCGTTGTGGAGGATCTCGTTCATCTGCGCGTCGATCATGCGGTCGATGCGGCTGATGACGTCCAGCACCTGGCCCTTGTCGAAGCGGGCGGTGTTGTCCGGTCCCTCCACCGGTTCGACGTTCTGGAGCAGCGCGGCGACGCTGGAGAGGAAGCGGCTCTCCAGGGTGACCTGCTGCTCGTCGACGACAGCACCGAAGTTGCTGAGGATCATCGGCTCGGACGCCTGGGGCGGATCGAGCCGGACACTGGTGAAGAGGCGCTTCAGGTAGGTGGTCTCGGCCATGGCGGAGTCCTTTTAGAAGTCGAGTGCGGGAAGGAGGATCAGGACGCGGCCGGGGGCTTGGCCCCGGCGGCAACGGTGGCCGCGACGGCGGCGGTGGCGGCGGCGGCCCCGGCGGCGGGCTTGCCAGCAGCAGGCTTGCCAGCGGCGGGCGCATCCGACTTCGCGCTGACTTCACCCGAAGGCAGGCGCATGCTCTCGTAGCCCTTCAGCTCGTTGAGCAGCTCCTTGAGCGCCTCCGGCTTGGAGAACAGCTCGTAGAGTTCGCGGCGCAGGTCCTTGCGGTTGTCGATGTTCGACTGCATCTCCACCAGGAGCGTCTTGAGCAGCAGCAGCGCCTTGAGCTTCGGCACGTGCTTGACGATCTCATCCGGGTGGAAGGACTTCATCCGGTCGATGGGGAGCTTGACGTCCAGCTCCGACTCCACGTCCGGGTTGATGCGGTTGGCCACCTGGAAGTTGGCGGACATCTTCATGTCCTTCATCAACTCATCCAGGTTGCGGCCGTCGATGGAGCGCAGGCGGCGCGTCTCCAGGTCATTCTTGCGGTCTTCCGAGGAGCCCAGCGAGAAGTCGCCCAGCACCAACAGACGCAACGGCAGGTTCACCGTCTCCTGCTCGCCGTTGATGGTGGTGCGGTACGTGAGGGTGATGCGGGATTTGGGAAGCTGGTCCTGAATGGCCACGGTGACTCCCTGACATTCGCAGCGCGCCTTTTCCCCCCGTCCTACAGGAGCCGTCCCGGGAGTACGCGCTGCGTGTGAACAATTACAGCGTAGGCGCGATCAGGAATTCCCGTCAACCAAGCAAGATCACAGGACTAACGGGGTTCTGCTGATCGCAGTTGAGCGGTGTCCCCCGAGAACAGGAGGACCTCCTGGGTCTGTTCCGGTCCGCCAACCAGGGGTTCGTAGCCCAGGTGGCTGCCGTCCTGGAGCCGCGCGTGGCTGGACTGATCACGCAGCGCGAGGATCACCGCGAGCGCCAGCGGCGTCTCCGCGAGGCTCGGGAAGATGCGGGCGTTGAGGCGGCGGCGGGCCTCCACGGCCCAGGGGATGCCGGCGCCGGAGAAGGGCTCGTTGAGGAACAGCCGCACCTCCACGCCGCCCGTGGGCACGGTGGCGAAGCCGCCCACCGCGCTGCCATCCCCGAGCGCGGCGGCGCCCAGGCGGATGCCCTTGGATTCGATGCGCTGGCGGCGCGTCTCGCGGCGCACCACCACCTCCGCCTCCGGGAACACCTTGGCGAAGAGCCAGTGCAGGCTGCTGGGGCACGCCAGGCGCAGCAGGCGCAGCCGGTGGGCGGTGGAGTGCTCCCACCCGGGCAGGAGCGATTCGTCCCGGTCCGGGAACTGCCCCGCGAAGCGCGTGCGCAGCAGCAGGTGGTCGAAGTAACCCAGGAAGTCGGCCATCGCGTCGTGTTCCAGCCGGTCCATGGCCTGGAAGAGGAAGGATGGCAGCGGCGTCTGGACGCTGAGCAGGCCCAGGTTGACGGTGATGACCACGCGCTTGCGCGGCTGGCGCGTGAACTCGATGGCGTGCACCAGGTGCTGCTGGCTCACGGTGCTGCGGTGGCTCTTGAACTCCACCTCCGCGTCGCCGTAGCCCTCCTTGGCGAGCAGGTCCAACAGGGCCGGCACGTCGAAGCTGCGGATGCGCTCGCTGATGCGCTCCTCGACGGTGAGCTTGCGGCCCGGCTGTTCACGCTCCAGTTCCATGGGGGGGCTTGAGGCTATTCCTCGTACCCGTCGGAGGAGCCGCCCCGGGGCGGACGCTGCTGGGCGGTGAGGAACGCGTCCAGGTCCACGCGGTAGAGCTGATCCAGGGCGCGGAAGCCCAGTGACTCCGTGCCGTGCAGGAGCGGTTCGATGGCGTCCGCGTGCTGGCTCAGCCCGTTGAAGAAGCCGGAGAAGAGCATGGGCAGGTAGACGCGCGGATCAAAGCGCTCCACGGTGGCCAGCACGTCCACGGCGATGACGCTGGCCTTCACGAAGTCCTCGCGCTGCACCAGCGCCTCGAAGGCGGACAGCTTGCGCACCAGCTGCGCGAGCGCGGGCGACATGGGCACGGTCGGTCCCGTGTCCTGGGCCTCGGCGCGCGCCGCCCTCCCCTTGCGCTTCTTCGGGCGGACCTCCTCCTCGTCGTCGTCCTCGTCCTCGTCGTCCTCCTCGTCGGGAGCGGCGGCGAGCGTGGGGCCCGTGGGGGCACCGGGAGCAGCGGGCTCCTCCGGCGGGGGCAGGTACGGCACGCCCTGGCCGTGGGAGCGCAGGGAGCCCATCAGCGTGCGGAAGGCATCCGCGCAGGCGTTCTTCGGCAGCACGGAGAAGGCGGCGATGATGGGGTCACCCATCCGCAGGGCCTCTTCAAGGGGCTCGCGGTTGCCGGGCGTGCACCACGACTGCCATTGCGCGTCCTTGAGGCGCGTGTGGTGCTCCAGCGTCTTGCTCATCATCTTGAGCAACCAGCGCAGGCCGGTGTCCACGAAGATGGGCTTCTTGGGGCCTGGGGGGCCGAAGAAGTCCCAGTTCTCCGTGAGGCTGCGCGACAGCGAGCGGAAGAGGACGGGCAGCGCCTTCATCCCGTCCGCCACGAAGTGACCGAAGAGGTAGGGGCCCAGGATGCGCACGTCGCGCACGCCCTGGCGCAGGAGCGCTTCGGCGGCGCGGGCCGCGTCCTGGTAGGCGCCCCTGGCGACGAGGGCGGTGATGGCCTCCAGGCGCTGATCCGGGCCCTCCGTCTCGTCGATGGGCACGGGCGTGCCGGTGAAGGGGGCGTCGAGCAGCGAGAAGTCGACGGCTTCGAGTGCCAGCGCCGCGTCACCCATCGATGGCCACCACCTGCCCGGGGGAGACGACCTGGATGACGCCGCCGTAGCTGCACATCAGCTTGGAGTTGCTCTCCAGCGCCGGCATGTTGCCGATGAGCACCTTGGGACAGCCGGGGGCCCAGGGGGCCGCGGTGGCGGGGATGCAGGGCATGGGGGTGAGGACGCCCAGGGCCGCCGCGGTCGCCGCGGCCACAATGGGGTTCGCCATGGACGAGCACATGCCGAAGGGCAGCACGTTCATGAAGGGCTTGTTGTCCATGATGTTCGCCGCGGGCGTCGTCGCGAGCACCTTGTTCGCCGGCAGGACCATCAACGACGAGGGAGCCACCCCGAAGCTGCATTGCAGCATCGCTCCCATCACGACCTGGACACCCATGTCCTGCCCCTTTCGGCTCAGCGTGTACCCGGCGGGCCATCTTCGCCCGAAGGGCCTGTTCTTTCCAGCAACCGGCCCCGAAGCGCGGTGAGGGCCTGGAACAACGGGTCCGTCGCCTTGCGGTGCAGCGCGCCGGTGAAGAACTGCGTGGCGCACCACGCGTCGTCCACGGCGCCCTTCTTCCGGTGTGGAAAGAGCGGGAAGAACTCGATCCGGTCGGGAAGGAAGTCCCTGCCGAGCATCATTTCGATGCGCCGCTCGATCTCCTGCCCGCTCGACGGGGGGGCGGGCTCGCTGCCCGTGAAGGCCAGGAGGATGAAGCGCGAGTGGCTGGCCAGGCCCCCGGTGGACACCGGCACCACGCTGGTGCCCACGAGGAAGGGCAGACCGCTCTCCAGCACGGAGGTGACCTCCTTTGACGGGTAGGCGTGGCCGTCATGCCGGAAGCCCATCGTGCCGCCGTAGTGGTAGCGCGAGCGGATCCGCGCGAGCAGCACGTGGCCCGGAGGGCGGCCCTTGTCCGGCAGCAGCGTGAAGACGCCCACGTCCGCGGGGGCACCCTGCCCGCTCACGTTCGGATCCTTCAGGGTCCACCGGCGGCCCGGCACGGGGAAGACGTCCGTGTGTACGTCCGCGTGCGGATCATTCACCCCGCGCGACGACACGAGCACCGCGCCGCCGGCCGCCGCGTCGATGAGGACGTTGGACGACGGCACGGCCTGGAGGCCGCACTGCTTCACCCACGCGCGCCACGCCTGGGCGTCGTAGGGCTCCTCGGGGTTGCGGAACCAGTGCAGCACGTTGCGCATCGCGCCGGTGCGGTGGCGCAAGAGCAGGTCGCGCAGCCGGGGCGTCACGCCCAGGGCGCGCAGCGGGTGCTCCAGCAGCGGCGCCGGGTTGTGCTCCAGGTCCGCCAGCTCCAGGTGCAGGTAGGTGGCGCCCCGCAGCAGCGTGGTGAAGAGGAGCGCCGGCTGGTGCTGGAGCACGGGGAAGTCCGGCGCCGCGAGCATGTCCCCCGGCGCGAGGCCGAAGGTGAGCATCCCGTCACCCAGCGCGCCCTTCCACGCGTTCTCCGCGGTGAGGGGCACCAGCGTGTGCGGCGGATCCACCAGCGGGGAGAAGAGCAGCCCCACCACGTCCGCGGGCTTGTACGTGTGCGACGTGAAGCCGGGCGCTCCCCCACCCCGGCTCTTGAGCAGGAGCTTCTCGTGGCCGCGCAGGAGCGGGAGCTGGTGCGGCTCCGCGGCGATGAACTCCGGCGTCAGGGCCTCCAGGCGCGTGGCCATGGCGCGCGGGCCCAGGGGCGGCAGGAGCGTGAAGCAGCCGCCCAGCCGCAACGTGGCGAGCAGCGACACCAGCAGCTCCTGCCCCACGCCGTGGACGAGGCACACCTTCGCGCCCGGGACGACGCCCTGCTCCGCCCATTCGCTGGCGCGGCGCGCGGCCAGGTCGTGCAGCGCGCGGTAGCCCACCGTCTGCCAGCCCTGCACGCGCGCGTAGGCGCGGAACGCGGGGCGCTCCAGCGCGACGTGGCGCACCACCAGGTCGTGGAAGAAGTCGTACTGCTGGCCCGGGCGGCTCTTGGGGGGCGGCACGCCCTTGCCCGCGTGGGCCTCCACGAGCGCGGCGGCGAACCCTTCCGGATCCTCCCAGCTCTCCTGCCACCACGGCGGCGCGCCCGCGTCCGGGGCGAAGCCCGTGTCCAGCTGCCGGAGGATGTCCTTCACGTCGAAAGGCATGGGGGTGTCTAGCGTCTAGCGCGAGGGAAAGTCGAAGCCGACCTTCACCATGAAGCGGACCTTGGAGCGCATGGCGCCGCCTTCCGGGGCGTGGCCGCCGCTGCCGGAAGAACCCTGGGGCCGTGACTCCCCGCGTCGGAGCGACTGCTGCGACGCGCGCTCGATGGCCGTGGGGACGACGGCGCGCACCAGCGGGTGGCGGGCCTGGAGCGGTGGCACGTGGATGTCCACGTCGCGGCCGAAGAGCCACGCGCCGCAGCGCCAGAGGACGTCATGGCGCCGGGTGAGCAGCGTCCAGAAGCGGTCGCGCGTCTCCGTGGCCTCGAAGAAGAGCGGCGAGGCCTCGTTCTCACGGGCCTCGCCGGGGGCGGCGAGCAGGGCGCGCAGCTGCACCGCGACGCGCTCCACCTCCTGCACGTCCTCGGGCGTCACGGGCGAGCGGCCGGTGAGCTTCGCCTCGTGGCGCTGGAAGAGCGCGACGAGCCCCAGGCAGTCGCCCACGACGTCGCGGTGGCCGTCGCTGCGGCTGGCCTCCACCTCGGCGGCGTCGAGGAAGGCCGCCTCCGCGAGCGCCTCCGCCGTCTTGAGCAGCTTGCGGCGCAGGTGCTGGGCGCGCTCGAAGAGGCCTCCGAAGGTGCTGGCCCGCATGTCGCGCTGCACCTGGAGCGCGGCGAACGCGAGCCCCTGCGCGAGCAGCGGCAGGTCGCGCAGCTCCTCCACGTTCACGCCCGGCAGCGTGGCCAGCTCGTCGTTGCGGGCCAGCACGCTGTCCACGCCGCGCTTCGTGTTGTGGAAGGCGAGCGCGATGTTGGAGCGGCACTCCTCCACGGCGCCTTCGAGCGCGCGGGCCGGAGCGAGGTAGGCGTCATAGCCGGGCTGCGAGCCGAGGGCTTCCAGCTCGGCGATGTCGTCGGGCCCCAATCCCGCTATCGCGTGCGGCGCCCCGCCCTGGCCTCCAGCCATGCCCGCGAGGATAGCGGGCACCCCTGGAGGCCACAACCCGGCGCCGTCCTCAGACGAGGATGAGGTCGTCGTCGTCGTCCACCAGCGCAAGGTCGGACGCGTCTTCGGGGGGGCCCAGGACGCGCTCGGTGCGGCGCAGGCGTTCGTCGGTCAGGTCCGACATGAGCATCAGGACCTGGGGATGGCTGGAGATGAGCGAGTCGAAGTCCTCGCGCGGCAGGCGCAGCAGCGTGGTGTGGCGCGAGGCCTCCACCGTGGCCGTGGCCGGCGTCTTCTGGAGCAGGGAGATCTCTCCGAACAGCTCCCCCTCCCTCAGGCGCGACAGGACGTGCCCGTTCTTGTGCACCTCCACCTCGCCGGAGAGGACGACGTAGAGGCCGTCGGTCACGTCTCCGTCGCGGATGATGAGGTCGCCGCGTTCGACGTCGCGCGCGCGGAAGCGCTCCACCAGTCCGCGCCGGTCCTTGCGGTTGAAGGGGCGGAACAGCGCGGAGCCGTTCATCACGTTGGTGAGCAGGCGATCCCGGCAGAACTTCTTCAGGGCCTGGGCCACGGGCGGATGGCTGTGCGACAGCGCGGCCAGCACCGACGCGGAGATCTCCAGCACCTGCGTGTCGTCGGACGCGGACTCCACGGACGCGGCGCGCGGCGCTCCGGACAGCAACGCCATCTCTCCGAAGAACGCCCCACCCTCCAGCACGGCGAGGTCCTGACGCACGCCCCCGTCCTCGCGGTAGACGCGCACGCTGCCTTCGCAGATGACGTAGAAGGCGTCGCCGTGGCTGCCCTGCGAGAGGATGCGCTCGCCCGGGCCGAAGCGGCGCAGCGGGCAGCGCTCGAAGAGCTGGATGAACGCGTCGCGCGGCAGGTCGGAGAAGAGCGGGATGGACGGCAGCGCGTCCCAGGCGCCAGCGGCGGCCTCCGCTTCCCCGGTCGGCGCGGGGACGGGTTCCTCGTCAGGCGCGCCGTCCGCGAGTCCGCGCTGGGCCGCGAGCTCCACGGCATGCAGCAGCGAGTCCGCTTCAATCTCCAGCTCCGTGAAGCGGGTGGCGCGCAGGGACGCGCGCCAGGGCTCCGGTGCTCCGGCGGTGGTGGCGACGACCGAGGCGCCCGTGGCGGCGACGCGGGACGGGACCTCGGCGCGACGGGGACGCAGGCCGGGAGGGCCTGCCTGGGGGGCCCCCCTGGGGTCGAC
>NZ_RAWG01000132.1 GCF_003611735.1 Corallococcus sicarius
CCGGTCTCGTTGGCTCGGAGATGTGTATAAGAGACAGGAACCCCGCTCCGTCCACCGCCTCGCCCCGCGCCAGCCGCGCCTGCGCCGCCTGCGCCAGCCGCCGCACGCCCAGCTGCGCCCCCAGCTCGCTGCACGGCTGACTGCCACACCCGTCCGCCACCAGCGCCACCAGCCCGTGCTCACCCTCCCGGACGCAGACCGCGTCCTGGTTGTTGCGCCCCGTGCGCGCATGCTCCCGGCCCTGCACCGAACCCACCGCGACATCGAAGGGCAGCGTGGACATGGCTCTCCCGTGGCCCTCGAAGGGCACGCACGACTGAGACTGGAGGACGAGGAGGCGACCGGCGGCCGCCCTGACTTCGTGTCCCTACAACACGAAAGTTAGTGTCATAATGACACGAAGTCAAGGCGACGTGAGGAACCGGCACTCCAGGGCCGCTCGGAGCAGGGTCGTGAACGGTGGGAGGGGAGCGCCGTCAGAGCTCGAAGTTGAAGCCGGCCTTCTCGAGCTGTTTGTACTTCTTGTGGTCGAACCGGTAGAGGCGCGCGGCGCGGTGGGAGACGTCCTGCTCCACCTCGTCCAGCTCCTCCAGCAGGTCCATGGCGAGGATCTTCTTGCGGAAGTTGCGCTTGTCGAGCTCGCGCTCCAGCACCGTCTCGTACAGCCGCTGGAGCTGCGACAGGGTGAACTTGGGCGGCAGCAATTCAAAGCCGATGGGCTGGTAGCGCACCTTGCCCTTGAGCCGCTGCAGCGCGGTGGCGAGCACCTCCGCGTGGTCGAACGCGAGCTTCGGCGTGTCCCAGACGGAGAACCACGCCGCCTCGCGCGCGTCGGTGGCCGCCTGCAGGTGGTGGGCGCTGAGCTTCACCAACGCGAAGTACGCCACGGTGATGACGCGGCCCCGAGGGTCCCGCTCCGGCGCGCCGAACGTGTAGAGCTGCTCCAGGTGGCTGGTGCGCAGGCCCGCCTCCTCCTCCAGCTCGCGGCGCGCGGCGTCCTCCAGGGACTCCTCCATGCGCACGAACCCGCCGGGCAGCGCCCACCGTCCGGCGTAGGGCTCCACCCCGCGCTGGATGAGCAGCACCTTGAGGTCCTCGTCGTCCAACCCGAAGACGACGCAGTCCACCGTCACCGCCGGGCGCGGGTACTCATAGGTGTGGCTCACGTGGGAAGCCTCCGTCCCCGCCGGGTACCGCCCCGTGCCTGGGCTCGCGGCATCGTGTCCAGTGGACACGGTGCGGGCAAGCACCATCCGCGCGCGCCTACACCTCGACGAGCCGGCGCAGGCGGCGCCAGTCGACGAGCTGGACGTTCTCCCCGGCCAGGTCGAACTCCAGCGAGCGGCGCATGCCCAGCACGTCACCGCCCATCTGGAAGGGCACCTCGCGGTCGAAGTCCATGCGCACGCGCTCCACGAAGAAGTCGTGCATGCGGGGCATGGGGTGCTCCCCGCGCCACAGGCGGAACATGTTGCGCGTGGCCTCCATCACCCCGGCGCCGTACACGCGCACCGACAGCCGGTTCGGCACCGTCTGGGCGAAGGGGAACGCCTTGAAGCCGAAGCCCCACTCGGTCGTGGTGGCCGCGCCGGCCACGCCCGCGGGCCCCTGGTACAGGAGCGCCCCGGGCCCGCCGTTGGGGATGGGCCGCACCGCGCCCGTCGCGTCCACCGTCAGCGCGGAGTCACCCACGTTGTAGACGGACACGTTCGGGTTGCCCTCGCCGAACAGGTGGCGCGGCACCGTGCGGGTGAACATGGCGCCCATGTAGCCGCGCAGGCCCGCCTGCGTGCTCTTGAGCGGCCCGGCGATGGCGAGCTGGTTCTTGAAGTCCTGAATCATCTCCGCGTCCCAGCCCGTGCCCGCGAAGGGCGCCACCCGGCCCTCCACCCGCACCAGCGAGAAGGGACGCAGCGGCGGGAGGCGCTCGCCATACGCGGCGATCTGCTTGAGGGCCACGTGCGGACGGGGCGCGCCGGTGACGCGGGCCCAGGCATTGCCCGTGCCCAGCGGCAGCACGCCAATGGCCGGCAGGGCCACGCCCTGGGAGCGCAGCTCGTTGAGCAGGCCGGTGATGGTGCCGTCGCCCCCGCCCGCCAGCAGCAGGTTGGGCGGGTCACTGCGCAGTTGGTTCACCCATTCCCGCGCCTCTTCCAGGGAACGGGTGAGGGCCACCCGGGCCCGGGGCAGCAGGTGGCGCACGAGCCCCCCGATGCCTTCAGACCCTTTACGCGCACGCAGATTGACGAGGACGGCGATGTTCATGGCGGGTGCGACTCTTCCCCAGGTCATGTCATGGCCCCGTCACGGAGGCCCCCGGCATGAGGGCGCACCCCTGAAACATGGTCATCACGCGCCCAGTGCGTGGGAGAGCCGCGCGCCCAGGCGACGGTCGCTCGCACGGCGTCGCAGGGTCACCGCCGCGGCGGCCAGTCCTCCGGCCACCAGGAAACGGCGCAGCCATTGTTTTCCGGCCCCGTGGTAACCGCCCGACGTTCCGGTGCCCTCGGCCATGGGCTGGAAGACGTTGCCGGAGGTGGGGCCTGTCCGCTCGTCCTTGAAGTGCAGGGTGTCCGTGCTGGCGCGCATCGTGCGTTCGAAGGTGCCGGGGAGCAGGCCGTGCATCGTCGCGAAGCTCTTGCCCGCGGGGCCGACGAGCGTCTCCGGCTCCGGGTGGCGCAGGACGCGCAGGATGGTGCGGGCCACGCGCTCCGGGGTGTAGACGGGCTCCACCGGGCGGATGCGCCAGCCGGTGTAGTTGGCGGTGTGGCGCCAGAGCGGCGTGTCGATGGCGGCGGGCATCACCGTACACACGTCGATGCCGGTGTTCAGCAGTTCCTGGCGCAGCGACGCGGAGAAGCCGCGCACGGCGAACTTGGAGGACACATAGGCGCTGACGTACGGCGCGGGCACGGAGCCGAAGGTGGAGGACACGTTGACGAGCGTCCCGTAGCCCTGGCGGCGGAACTGCCCCAGGGCCGCGCGCGAGCCGCTCACCGTGCCGAAGAAGTTGATCTCCATGAGCTGGCGGAACGCCTCGTCCGGCGTCTCCTCCAGACTGCCCAGCATGTAGACGCCCGCGTTGTTCACCCAACCGTCGAAGTGGCCAAAGGCGCGCACGGCCTCGTCCGCCAGGTGGCGCACGGAGGCGGCGTCCGCCACGTCGGTGGGCACCACGAGGGCCTGGACGCCCCGGGCCTCGCACTCCGCCGCCAGGTCCTCCAGCGGCTCTTCCCGGCGCGCGGCAAGGACGACGTGGGCGCCCTTCTTCGCCAGGAGCAGCGCGGTGGAGCGGCCGATACCGCTCGACGCTCCGGTGATGACGATGACCTTCTTCTTCCAGACGCGATCCATGGGGTGGGTTCCTCGGGGTGGCTCGATGGCTCGAAGGTTCGGGTGCCACAGGGTCGTTGGGCGCCATCCATGACGCCCCACGTCGGAAAATGGTGACGAAGCAGGAGTCGTACCCGGGCCTCCGGTAGCCCACCTGAGGAGCAGCCAGCAGGGCAGCCGAGGGACCATGGCGGCCTGGAATCCGGATGGCCGTCCACATTCGGGACCGGGAGGGAATCCCCGGGCCCGCTGGCCTGGAGGGCGAGCAGTCCGGTAGAGGACGGAACACGGCCTGCATCGTCGGCCCTGCATCCCTTCACTCCTACGTGCCCATGCGCTCCGTGTCCCTGCCCCTGCTTCAGAAGCTGATGCCGTTCGCGCTGTTGCTGTGCCTGGGGTGCGCCGCCGCCGCGCAGGCCGCGCCCCACCGGATGGTGGTCTCCAGCGGTGACTGCCGGGACGCGGAGCTCAGCGGCCAGTCGAAGGCGTTCTACGACGCGCTGCGTGCCCGCCCTGACCAGCGCCTGCTGGGCGCCGCCGAGTTCGGTGCGCGGCTCTTCCCCGCCTCCTCCCGCTCGTTCGAGGACCTCCAGCGCCAGCTCGATGCCGCGCAGGACCAGTTCTACGAGGGTCGCAACGCCCGGGCCTCGCAGCTCCTGGACGACGCCCTGCGTGACATCGGCCGTCTGCCGCCGGGCGAGTCGCGCTGGAAGCTCTACGTCCGCGCGCAGCTGCTGCACGGGCTCAACCACCGGGGGCTCGGGAAGACGAAGGACAGCGACGCGGCCTTCCTCAAGGTCCTGCGCCTCCAGCCGAAGTACCAGCTGGACCCGGACCAGTTCGCCCCGTCCCTGCGGCAGGCGTTCGAGAAGCTCCGCCGCGACCAGGCGCGGGCCCCGAAGGTGAAGCTGTCGGTGAAGTCCACCCTCCCCTCGTCGGACGTGTACCTGGAGGGCTTGAGCGTCGGTCAGACGCCAGTCCTGCTGGAGCTGCCCGCCGGCGCGTATGAGCTGTCCGTGGTGAAGGGCGACGCGGTGAGCTTCCCCCGGCAGGTGCAGGTCCAGGGCGCGGACACGCCGCTGCTGGTGGACCTCGCCTATGAGGGCTCGGTGACGGCCGCGCCCTTCCCGTGCCTCTCCATCGTGGACGGCAGCGAGGAGCGCACGCTGAGCCATGCGGTGCGCCTGGGCGGCACGCTCGGCGTGGAGGAGGTCATCGTCGTACGGCTGGAGCGTCCGAGCAGCGGGCCCAAGTGGTTCGCCGCCACGGTGCTCAACGTGGAGGGCGGCCAGAAGCTGCGCGAGGGCGGCTTCAAGACGCAGGGCCTGGATGCCCCCAGTGAAGCGCTCTCCGCGCTCGTGGACTTCGTCACCACCGGCCGGTCGCCCTCCAACCTCGTGGTGATGAACAACGCCAATGGCCGGGCCCCCTGGGACGCGGGCGGCGGGCGGGGCGCGTCGGCCTCCGGCACGGGCTCGGACCTCACCGCGCCCAACCGGCTGTCGGAGGAGACGGAGGTGTCCACCACCGCGGGCCCTCCTCGGACGGGCCTGCGCGTGGCGTCCTATGTGGCGCTGGGCGCGGGCGTGGCGGCCCTGGGGGGCGCGGGCGTCGTGCGACTGATGGCCCAGAAGGACCTGGACGGCCTGGAGGCCCGCCGCGCGGCCAATGATGGGCGGCTGGTGAGCACGGACGCGGAGGCCGTCGCGCTGCGCGGGGCGCTCGTGAAGAAGAGCGGCCTGATGACGGGGCTGCTCGTGGGTGGCGGGGCCGCTGTCGTCACGGGGGCGGTGCTCTTCCTCGTGTCCTCGCCCGCGAAGGCGCCGCCCGTCACGCTGGGCGTGGTGGCGGATGGGACGGGCGCGGCAGCGGCGGTGTCCGGTTCGTTCTGACCGGGCGTTCCCGCGAGAAGCGCCTCGGGCGGTGCGCATAGAGTGCCGCCCCATGCGCGCTTCCCTCCTCCTGCTGCTGCTCACGGCGAGCACCGCCCTCGCCGCGCCCCGGACGTTCCGCGTCGACTACTTCCACACCGGCAACGCCACCGAGGAGCGCTTCAGCCTCCAGCGGCTCGTCGTGGAGCCCCTCCCCTGGCCGGGCCACCTGGCGCGGACCGTGGACGAAACGAACCTGGGCAAGTACCTCTTCGAGGTGCGGGACCGGCAGACGAACCGGCTCCTGTACTCGCGCGGCTTCGCGTCCATCTTCGGCGAGTGGGAGACCACCCCCGAGGCGAAGGAGGTCCACCGCACGTTCGGTGAGTCGCTGCGCTTCCCCACGCCGGACCGTCCCGTCCAGGTCATCCTGAAGAAGCGCGACGCCCAGAACGCATTCCGGGAGGTGTGGTCGCTGGTCGTGGATCCGAAGGATCCGTTCGTCGACCCATCCTCGCCGCCCGCGCCGGGCCCGCTGTTCAAGCTCGTGGAGAGCGGCCCCTCGTCGGACAAGGTGGACTTCCTCATCCTGGGGGACGGCTACACGGAGGCGGAGCGCCCCAAGTTCGAGAAGGACGCGCGGCGGCTGGTGGACACCCTCTTCGCCACTTCCCCGTTCAAGGAGCGCAAGGGGGACTTCAACGTCTGGGGCCTGATGCCCGCGGCGGCCCAGTCCGGCGTCTCGCGTCCGTCCACCGGCGTCCACCGCCGGCCGCCCCTGGGCTCCACCTACGACGCCTTCGGCGCGGAGCGTTACATCCTCACCTTCGACAACACCGCCCTGCGCGAAACCGCCGCCTTCGCGCCCTACGAGTTCGTGGAGATATTGGTCAATGGCAACACCTACGGCGGCGGAGGCATCTTCAACCTCTTCAGCACCGTGGCGGCCGACAGCCTCTGGGCCTCCTACGTCTTCGTCCACGAGTTCGGTCACCACTTCGCGGGGCTCGCGGACGAGTACTACACCTCCGCGCCCATCTACGGCCCCGCACCCGCGGACCGCGTGGAGCCATGGGAGAAGAACGTCACCGCCCTGAAGGACCCCGCGCAGCTCAAGTGGAAGGACCTGGTGTCCCCCGGCACTCCCCTGCCCACGCCGTGGAACCAGGCCGCGTATGACGCGCACGCCCTCCAGGTCCAGCAACGCCGTCAGAAGATTCGCTCGGAGCGCAAACCCGAAGCGGAGATGGACGCGCTCCTTCTGTCGCAGCGGGACTGGGAGGAGAAGTTCCTGGGCACGCAGAAGGTCTCCGGGAAGGTGGGGGCCTTCGAGGGCGCGCACTACGAGTCGAAGGGATTCTACCGTCCGCAGGCGGACTGTCTGATGTTCACCCGGGACCGCGTGCCCTTCTGCGCCGTCTGCCAGCGCGGCATCCGTGAAATCATCGACCTCTATGCGGGCCCTTCTGCCCCCCAGACGCGGAAGAGTCCCTGACTTTCACAGATTCCCCGGGTCCTGCGCGTGACAGGCCTGTGGCACGCGGTGGGGCAAATGGACGCCCCTCCATTTTCAGGTGTAAGGGAAACCGTATCTGGATTCGGAAGTCTGCAATCTGCAAACCCCCATGGGAGGCATTCACATGCTGAAGCGAAGCTGGCTGCCGGCGCTCGTGACCACTGTGTTCATCACGGTCGGCACGGGCTGTGGTGACGAGTGCGTTGATCAGTTCGACTGTCGTGACAAGGGCACGGCGCCCGCCGGGCAGACCTTTGCCTGCGTGGAGAACAAGTGTGAGCTGCGCACCCTGAACCTGCCGCCCGAGGAGGACGCGGGCACGGAGGTGGACGCGGGCACGGAAGTGGACGCGGGCACGGACGGCGGTACCAGCGTGACCTGCGCTCCCGCCTGCACGCTGACGCAGGTGTGCAACACCACGACCCTGACGTGCGAGAACGTGCCTGGCATCGACCTGGTCGCGACCAGCGCGCAGATCGCCGCGGTCCTCGCCGCCACGGACAAGGGCGCGGTCTCACTGCCCATCACCAACGCCTTCGTCACGTACATCAAGCCCCCAGTGGGCACCGACCCGAGCGGCTACTTCCTCCAGGCCGAGGCGAACGGCCCGGCCCTGTTCGTGGCCGGCGACCAGGCCGCCTTGAGCGGGCTGGCGGTGGGTGATCGCGTCAGCGTGACGGTGACCCTGAAGGACACCATCGACGGTGTGCGGACGGCGACCACGCTGGCTGCCGCGGCGACGGTGGCGAGCAGTGGACACCCCGTGCAGAACCTGAACACGGCCACGCCGGCGGGCCTCGCGGTGGATCGCTCCAGCGCCGCCGACCTGCAGACGCAGCTGGCGGAGTACGAGAGCGAGCTCGTCTCGCTGACGGGCGCCATCGCGGGCGCGAGCGCTTCGAGCGGCAGCGGGCATGTGGCCTTCAACATCACCACGGCCGGCATCACCACCGGCAACGCCAACTTCCGGCTGCGCACGCCGGCAACGCTCGCGTCGGACCTGGACCTGGTGCAGGGCTGCAACTTCACCCTCAAGGCCGGACCGATGTGGCGCTTCACCACCAACGCCCAGCCGTCCGCCTACAACGCGTCGGACCTGACGCTGAGCTGCCCCGCGCCGAAGCTGCTTCAGGCTCGCGCGCTGAGCTCGACGGAAGTGCGGCTGACGTTCGACCGCAAGCTGAATGCGGCCTCCGTGCAGGCCACGGACTTCGCCATTTCGCCCGCGACGGCGATCTCCGCCGCGACCGCGTCGGGCGCCCAGGTCACCCTGACCACGGCCGAGCAGACGGCCAGCACCCAGTACACGCTGAACGTCACCGGTCAGGTGACGGACAGCGCCGGCAAGGAACTGGATGCCGCAGCCAAGAGCGCGACGTTCGTCGGTCTGGCGCCTGCGCCCACGGGCCCCTCGCTGGTCATCAACGAGATTGACTACGACAACGTGGGCACCGACTCGGCGGAGTTCATTGAAATCTACAACCGCGGTGGCCAGGCGGCGGACCTGAGCGATGTCCTCCTGGTGCTGGTCAACGGTGACGCCTCGGCCACGCCGCCGCGCAAGGAGTACCTGCGCTTCGCTCTCTCCGATACGAAGGACGCGGCGGGCGCGGCGGCCACTTCGCTGCCCGCGGGCGGCTACCTCGTCGCGGCGCCCCAGACGTTCTTCGACAGCGTGACCCTGCCTGCCGGAACGCTGCGGCTCGTCATCAAGTCGGCATCCACCACCACCCCGAATAGCGACATCATCCAGAACGGCAGCGGTGACGGCGTGGGCCTCATCCAGAACGCGACCGGCACGCTCATCGACACCGTGTTCTACGAGAACGGTGCCCAGAACTCCACGTTCACCATCACCACGGCCGCGGGCGACAAGTCGCTGAACTTCATGGAGGGCACCCGGACCTCCGCTTCCGATTCGACCACCGCCGCGGGCTCCCTGCAGCGGGTCCCGAACGGCAGCGACACGAACAACAACGACTACGACTTCGCGTTCGGCGCCACCGTGAGCCCCGGCGCGGCGACCCCGTAGTCCCCGCTCCTGACGTCCTGAAGTGACAAGGGCCGCGATCCTCTTGAGGGTCGCGGCCCTTCTTCTTTCAGCGCAGGGGCGAGGACGGAGGCGCCGGTTCGAACGTCTTGCGCGCGGGCACGGCCTCCACATCCCTTGCAATCCACCCCTCGTCCCGGGCCTCGTAGGTCACGCGCAGCTCATCGCCTTCCTTCAGGTCGCGCAGCTCCGCGACCTGTTCGTCCCGGCGCAGCCGCGTGCCCTCCTCCACCCAGACCTCGCGCTCCTGGCCCTGGCCGTCCACGAAGAGCACCTCGTTGTCGCCTACCCAGGACACCCGGCCCGCGGCCCAGCCGTGGGCCTGCGGCCGGCCCGAACCGCCCGTGCCCTGGGGCGCATCCGAGGAGACCGTGGCCTCCCTGGCATCCTCGGTCGCGGACTTCAGCGCGCTCGGGTCCACGCGCTCCTTGGAGGCCATCAGCCCGCGCAGCACCTCCGAGCGGCCCTCGCGCTGCCTGGCGGACACCCCCTCCGGCTTCGGCTCCCCGCCGCCACTGCCGCATGACGCCAGTCCGCTTCCCAGGCCCAGGAGGCCCAGCACCAGCAGGCCCGCCGTCCCACGCTTTTCACGCATAGGCCATGACCTCCCGCTTAGGGCAAAGGGGGCCTCCCGCGTCCCAGCGCGGCAAGGGCCCCGCTTCCTCACGGGGAAACATGCTGACGCATCGTCCCTGTGGGAGCCACGGCCTTCAGGCCCGGGGCTCGACCGGCCGGACGGCCCTCCCCTCCCGCCAGGAGGGCAGGAGGGCGGGCGCCCGGAACTACTGGATGGCGAAGAAGAGCGTCACCTTCGCCAGGGCGGCAGGAAACCTCACGCAGGACGCGCGGTTACCCACCTGTCGCCCTGGTTTCGCGCTGAGCGCCATTCCGTGCTGTTCCGGGGAGTTCCCTGGTGTGCCCCTTCAATCCACGATGGAGGGGTACACTGCAGCAAGCCAGCACAAGCAGGCCCACAACTCCCATCAATTCCACTCCGTGCCCGCCGCTGAGCTAAGATTTCTTGCGATGCCGTCTTGTATAAAAATGCTGCTCTGGAGACATGCGGCGGAGAAATCGCTGCATCGACTGCGCGCTGTAACTCCCAATTGAAGCATAGCTTGCAACAAACTCATGTGATGCCGGGATGCTCTCCGAACGCCAGTCCCTATAGAGGCCATCTTCAAGAAAATAGAGCACTCGAACAAACCGGGCAGGCAACTGAATGTCCGCGTCAGGAGCCTCATCAATACCCTGCGCAAACTGCCATCGAATAGATACACTGTCCGTAGCGTGCACCTGGCCGAGAAGCCATCTTCGCGGGCAATGAAGGACGGTCGCAGTGGTCGACGGCTGATAGCGCGACCGCTTGTCCATGAAATTCTGCCTACTGCCGCAAACTTCGATCGCCACACAGTCCGCAAAACCATCTGCCTTCGCGATAAATACCCACAAACCATCTGGCTGGGTTTTAAAAGCTTCTGTGCCAGCGGCCATCAGTCGAGGCCCCGTGGATGCTCCATCTACCGGCTGCGCTCTGAGCCATGAGCCGCCGGGACGGCTTGGAGGCCACAGGGAGCTGGTTATACTTGGCCATTTCAACAGGGCTCGCTTTGCTTTTGTATCAAACCGAATCTTCTTCTTTGCCATAGTTGAGCGTTCTCATTCAGCAGATTGCGGCTTACCGACAAGAGCACCAAACTCCACCTGCCCCCATAGCAGAAACAGCCAGATGGAGCAGTCTCCTTCCTTCAGCACGCGGTAACGCAATCCTGGTGCGAGACGTCCGTTCACAGGGACAGGGAGGAAACTCGCTCGCACCTCTGGAGCAACATCCTTGCCCCAGAAAAAACCGATCGGCGTGCTTGCAGGTATTGGGGTGCCGTAGTCGTTGAAATGGAATCCCTTGGCGAACTTCTCGCAGATCCGCGCGGCGACGTTACGGTCCAGCGTCATGGCTGGTGATGCCTTGATATATAGCCCAGCAGGCGTGCGCACAGGCACTTCTAGGCGTGACGGAGCAGGGCGAACCACAAACCTCACCTGTCGCGACATCTTTCGAAACAGTCCCGCTCGATGCCCTGCTTCTTTGTGTGAAGAAGCCTTATCAAATTGCCAAGAGCGTTTGAACGCCTCGTACACCCCCGCCATATCGGCGTGATTGGGCTCAAGCCCCATCAGCAAGGGGATTTTGAACGCGCGCTCAGTTTTTTCAAATTCATCAGCGCACACGCCGCAAACCGGCACAGTCACTCGCTGCACTGTTTTCGGGGTGGTGGACGGATACCAACTTTTCGGCAGGACATGTTCCGCTTCTGATGCAGGGCAATTCAAACAGAAGACGCAGATTTTGGCGTTCTCAGTGGTTCGCCCATCATTGCGAATGGCTTTGCTCATAGTGCCCTCGATGACAGCGCCGCTCATAATCGAAAGGTAGATCGGACCAAGAGGTCCGACTCCTGATAGTAACGCTGCCCGGCGGCAAGGGCTGGCCGGTTATGGTTTCCTTGCTTAGAACTTTAGGTAGTTTGCGTGCTTCTTCCTGGTCGCTGCGGTCCTCCGCCCGGCACTGTCGTCACCTCATCTGGGTGACGCTTCGTCGCGGTCAGTTTCCGCGAGTCCTGGTGAGGCGCGGGCTCGGTCGGAACCTCATCTGGGTGTCGGAAATCGAGAATGGGAACAGCAATGCCGCCCTCGTCATCTGGCACCTCGATGTCCCAGAGCTGATTTTCCGCTTCCGCTAGGGCTTGCTGAACCTCCCTCACCGCGTCCTCCCCCGAGTAGGACGGCAACTGCGCCAGACGCGCGCGAAGAAGGCCCGCCAGCTCCGACGCGGTAGCGAAGCGCTCCGAAGGGTCAGACCGTAGCGACGTGTGGAGGATGTCGCGCAGTGGCACGGACAGGCCCTCCGCCGCGCGCTCCACGTCCACGGAACGGTAGGACATGGCACACCGGATGATGTCCTCCGCGAAGGGCGGCAGATTGAGTCCCAGCGAGGCTACCGACGCTGCCAGTACCTTCTCCCGCTCTTCCCGCGACAGCCGTGCCTCCACCCCTTCCGCGAGCAGATGGCCCGGGTCGTAGAGGTGCCGCCCCGTGGCGAACTCCAGCAACGTCAGCCCCAGGGAGAAGAGGTCGGCTCGCGCATCCACCGCGTCGCCCAGCAAGGCCTCGGGCGCGGCATAGAGGACTTCGCCCTGGGGCCGGGGGAAGGATGTCGCCACGCGCCCCGTCAACCGGGAGAGGGCCACGCCGAAGTCCGTCATCCGCACTTCACCGCGCGGTCCCAGACGGATGCGGCCCGGGTTGACGTCGCGGTTGACGATGCCCAGCAGCAGACCCGCTTCATCCGTGCGCGTGTGCGCGTAGTCCAGCGCCGCCGCGACCTCCGCGCCAACGTAGAGGACGAAGGACTCGGAGAAGTAGCGCCCGCGCGCCTGAGCCACCGACAGCAGCGTGTTGAGGGACAATCCCTCCAGGTTCTCCATCACCACGCACAGCCCATGCGTCATCTCGACAAGTCCATGGACGCGCGCGATGCGTGGGTCCTGGAGGTAGCGCGCGAGCCGCACCTCCTCCTCCAGCCGCGTCCGCGTGTGCTGAAAGCCTTCGGGCAGTTCTTCGCCTTGCGGCAGGGGGATGCACTTGAGCACCACGCAGTCGCCCAGCCCTTGGGGCGTCCGGACGAAGGCGAGCAGGACGCGCTCTCCCAGTCGCCCCACTCCCAGGTCCCGGAAGAATTCGTAGGAGGTGTCCCCCTGCGTGAAGAGTACGACGCCACTGGAGAGCGGCGGATCAGACGGATGGGCCATGCGGATACCCCTTGCGCCTGCGCGAGAGGAGTTCGCGCGAAGGAACTTGCAAGGTAGTGCCCGCATCGCTCCGGGGGAACGACGCGGCGGGTTCAACTCCCCCGGAATCCCTCTCACTCCGGGTGAGAAGGACAGGGGCTGAATTGTAAACGGGTGTTACGTCGGACAGGAGCTTCAACGCCAACGTTCGACCGCGACACCAGACAGGTTACTGCGAGTCACGATCTCGCCCGGCTTGGACTCCTCTACCCTGGTGCTCCATCCGAGGTCCTCGTGGTTTCCCAGCTCGATGCAGACCGGCACCCTCTGGCCATTCGGAAGCCGGGCCTCGGTGTAGCGCCCCAGCAGCCGGTCCTTGTTCCCCGTCCACAGGTAGCCGTACAGCAGCGTGCCTTTGGGGAGTTTGGGCTGCTCGTCGGTATACACTTCACCCGTCACGGGCCCCTCGCGGAAGATCCCATCATGACCTGCGCGCCTCTGACGCGCGTCCGCGTAGAAGGCGACATAGTCATTCTTCCACAACCCCAGCCCACCGTCCTCCGGGTCGTTGAACATCGCCCTGCGTGCGGCCTTGGGGCAGTCTGCGGCCTCGGGCCGCACCTGGGCTCCCGGGCACCCCATCTGGAGGGCGGCGGCGGCAGTCAGGCCCACGCACGTCTTGAGGAAGCCAGCCCATTGCACCGGGGGCCCCCCCTGGGAGACGACCAGGGGTTTTGGCTCCCTGGAGGAGACGGCAGGCGGAGGCAAGAGGGGCGAGGGAGCGCGCTTCACGGGAGGACTTTCCTTCGGCTCGGGTGCGGACACGGGAGAGGCTACTTCAGGGGGCATCTTGGCAGGCGCTGGCGGAGGAACAGGTTGCTTCGACGCTGGGGCCACCTGCCGTACGGAGGAGGGGGCTACCGGCGCTCGCTGTGACGCCGGAGGAGCCTCCGAGGGCGTCGTGAAGCGCCAGAGCACGAGGCCGCCCAGGAGCACGGCGAGCGCCACCACGAAGGCTCCTCGCGCGGTCGCCAGTCCCTGCCGGGCGGTCGGAGCAGGCACCTCTTGTGATGGCATGAGGGGTGGCGCCTCGGGGGCGAGTTGGAAGTGGGGCTTGGGAACGTGGAAGGGCTCCCTCCAAGCGATTCCCACCTCGGGCAGCAATGCCGCCAGCTCGCGCCGCATCACCTCTGCCGTGGGGGCCCGCTTCTCCGGATCCCGGGCAACGAAATGGAGGACGGCCGCGCCCAGGGCCGCTGGCACCCGAGGGTTGAGCGAATGCGGCGCGGGCAACTCCAACCTGCCCCCCAGGAACATGGCCGGAGATTCACTCCAGGGGCACGCCATCGTCAGCAAATCGTAGAGGCAGATGCCCAGCGCGTAGACATCATCCGTGGCCTTGAAAGCGTAGCGCGCCTCGGACTCCTCGCCATGCTCGCGCAGGAACTTCGTGGCCTCGGGGGAGCGGTAGCGCCGGGTGCCGGGCGGCAGGGGGGAGTCCGTCAATTCGGGCGCCTGCGCGTAGCTGCCCACCCCGAAGTCCAGCAGGAAGGGCTCGCCGTCGGAGGCACGCACCAGGATGTTGCTCAACTTCAAGTCACGGTGGAACACACCCCGCGCGTGCACGTGGGCCAGGGCGGAAGCGAGCTTGACGAAGAGGGCCACCACCTCGTGCGCCGTGGGGTGCGTCTTCTCCATCCACTCGCCCAGCGTGTAGCCGTCCACGTAGTCCTCGACGACGTAGAGCCAGCCCCGTGTCGCGTCGTTCCATCGGCCGTGGGCGTACGTGCGCACGATGTTGGGATGGCCGCTCACCTGGGCCAGGCAGACCATCTCCCGCATCAGGCGCGCGTCCGACTGCTCCGCGTCTCCACTGCTGGCGCGGTGCATGGCCATCTTCAGCGCGAAACGCTGGCCCTCCTTCTCCACGAGGTAGACGGCGCCGAAGGCGCCCGAACCCAGGGCCTTCACCACGCGCCAGCCATCCACCATCTGCCCGGGCTTCAAGCTGGCGGGAATGAAAAGCAGCATGACCCGCGCTTCTAGAACATCAGGGAGGGGATGAGAAGGCGCCGCGCTCCCGTGCTGTCGCGCAGCTCCACTTGGTGGGCGGCTTTCTTGGGCCAGTCCTCGCCACGGGTTTCCACCACGACCCGCGCCTTCCCGCCGGGAGCGATATGAGGCTCTCGCATCGCCACCATCGCATGAGAGCGCCCACCGCGCGCTGAGGACAGCCGGGCCTCCGTGGGCGTCCAGGGCCCCGCCCCTTCATTCGTGATTACAAGCGAGAGCGCGACCCACCCTGGGCCTCGGAAGGCGGTGACACGCTCTACCGTCAGCCCGTCAGTGGGCTTCAACAGCGGGTCCGTGAGTTCTTTCACCTGGATGCCGACAGGATCCAGCATCCCAGCCAAGAGCATGCCCGAGGGTCCCGTGGCCGCGCTTCGCGCCCGGAGCGCTTCCAATTCGATGTTCTTTCCCGCGCATGCGGCGCGCACCTCGTCCAATTCGGCCTGCACCGCCTCGGCCGTGCGTGGCAGCCGCGACACCTGGACCTGCGCATCCACCTGTGTGGCGTTCGTGATGATCGCGAAAACAGCGCGTGCTGGGGCCATGCCGTCCGCGAAAGGCACGGTCAGCAGCACGCGCTCACCCGTTGCCACGTCGCCTGCGGGCTTGAGCATGATCAGCCGGTCGGTGGCCACGATCAGCTCGAAACGGTCTCTGGCATCCCCCAGCTTCACAGCCGCGCGGTCCACGGGGGAGTCGAACTCCAGCACGGTGAGGGAGCCAGAAGCGACGTGCAACTCCACCGGCTTGCCGGCTGCGGCCTGGGAGAGCATCACCCGCCGCTGCACCAGCTCACGTCCTCGTGGGGGCTCCTGAGCCGTGACGTTCGTGCCCAGCAGGAGAAGGGACAGCAGCAGCAACGGACGGCAAACCAGGAGCACCGGCAGGCAACCTCCGAGAAGACGGCGCCGACCGTAACAGGGGACGTGGAGTCGCAGGCCTTCACGCTTCCCGCGCAGGAGAGTGTTTCGGCAAGAAATCAGAGGGTACGCCGCACATAACGAGCCCCCACGCTCCGGAAATTGGAATCGGGGCGTTCTCTGGACCTGCCACAGCCAGCGAGAACTCCAAATCCTCTGGGTCCATGAACCACCTGCGAGGAAGCGATCCATCGAAATCACGATGCGGTACGCCCACCTCTCCCCGGAAACCAAGGAGCGCGCCGTCCCATGGCTCGACGCGCTCCAGTGCTCCACCTGCTACTGGATGGCGTAGATGAGCGTCACCTTCGCCAGGACGACAGGAAACCTCACGCAGGACGCGCGGTTACCCATCTGTCGCCCTGGTTTCGCTCGGGACGCCATCCCGTGCTGTTCCGGGGAGTTCCCTGGTGTGCCCCTTCAATCCACGCTGGAGGGGCACACTGGGGGCACATGCCAACTCAAGGTGCCGGGCATGCACGAACACCCTGCTACAAGCTACTTAGTGAGCGGAAGCGCCTCAATATCGAGCCCAATACTCCTGGCCTTCCTGAGCCCCTGGACCAATAGCCCATCCAAACGGCTGCGTTCGGAGAGTTTCTCGCGTGCATCTTCGGCCGCGCGGGAGGACTTCATACCAATACGCTGCCGCTGCAATACCTTCTCGGGCTTATCTGTCTCTTGAAAATCGCGCCCAACATAATGAAGCGTAACCAGCGCGACCAAGTCAGCAGCATCAAGCACCTGAAGGTGTTGATTGAAAGCCTGCTCCGCAGGGCGCGGACGCACTCCTGTCAGCGCGTCCACTTCACGCCTCACAAGATCAGACGCGGTCAAAAGACCACCGGTGGACGGATACAACCGCTCGTACTCCTCGTCCATCGCGCGAGCGAGCTGAATGGTCTGCTCAACAATCGCACGAAACCGCCCTCGACCCCTCTCATTGCTAGACGCCGTCATTGACAACCCTCCTGTTCTCTCCGTGAAACCATCGCTCCTTCAGGCAAACTCGATTAGCTCTTTCTCCCAGCTCACGACCTCATCCGGAACGGTCGAGAGCCAACGAACCATCCTGCGCTACAGCACTGCCCACCAACCGTTGCCCATCACTCGCGCCTCCTGACTGCACTCCGGTGCGGTGTGCAGAACCCGGACATACCCGCTGGGTCTGACACGTCAGCCAAACCGAGCGGCGAATGCCCCCCCCCCCCCCTGAAGGCATGGAGGGCGGAGAGAATCAGAGCTTCAGACTATTGGCGGCAAACTCCCGCTTCCTCGGCTACATCCGCCGGCGTCAATCCGACTCTGCCCCTCGCCTGCCTAGCTGCCTTGGCCAATGTGGCGCCAGTTGCTTCTCTCGATTTCTAATTTATATGCCCCTGCGACTCAATCAGGATGCTTTTCGCGGCTCTTTCGGTAGAGTCAGAATCCGATATCGCGGCGCAACTACTTCGACAGAGAGGCAGGGCCAAAAATGGCAGTAAAGGTGACGATCAAAAACCTGAAGGCGATCAAGACCCTGGAATTCGATGTACCAATGAGTGGCGCATTCGTCATCACTGGAGCCAACGGATGCGGCAAGACTTCGTTGCTGACGGTTTTGCACCGCATGGGTGCTTCCAACGCCTTCCAAACTGGGCTTCCAGGCGGCAAGAACACTACCGGCATAGATGGTATCGACGAAACGACAATCCAATACGACGTCAATGGAAATTCAGTCACCTATCAATACAATTACACACGATGGTCGGCAACGCCAAGATCAAACAGCACCATCATAGGCAAGGCATTCTCAGAGGTGCTATTTCTCAAGGCCGACTCGTCGCGTGTCGAGCCCACACAGAATGAACTAAAAGGCATCAAGAAGCAGCACGCAGACCAGATGCTGCGGAATTTCATGAATTCAGTATTCGACACTACAAGATTCAACAATCTGTATCGCATCCGACTGCGTGGACGCAATCTCATTGCCCACCTGATCGACAAATCAGCTCCGACAGACAAGAAGAAATCATATTACTCCGAGAAAACTTTCAGTCTCGGTGAGCTTTGCGTGATGCGTCTCGGCCAGAAGCTCCTGGGCATGAAAAATGGGGGCCTCTACATCATTGACGAGTTCGAGATGGCCCTGCATCCGGCCGCCCAGATTCGACTCTTCAGAGAGATCGAAAAACTCGCAAACGCGGCCAGTTGCACTGCACTAGTCTCGACCCACTCATCCAGTCTGATCAAGAGTGTAAAACGCTCAAACATCATCTATCTGGAGAACGATGGGGGCAACGTCACAATCCATCGACATGTTTACCCCACTTATGCACTCCAGCATCTGTCTCTCGACGAAGAAAGCGCGCCTGACAAGTTGCTCTTCGTCGAGGACGTGGCAGCGAAGCACTGTTTGGACGAGATGTGGCGGCAACACATCAAGCGCCAGCAATCGAGTGGTACCGGAAGCCTTCCAACTGTTCAGGTCGCGGTGATTGGCGGATACAAGGAAGTATTGAGGTTCCTCGAACGAAGCAAAGCTTTCATTCCGAATATGACTCGGCGCATGGCTGTTCTCGACGCTGATGCAGAGCCTGATTGCATGCCCCCAACGACACAGCCTGGGGTTCCTGCGCCAGAGCTTACTGTCCCACAGAGCCTGTATCACAATCAAAAGAACAACGTTGTGTTCCTGCCCTGGACACCAGAAGTGGGCCTTTGCGAACTGCTTCGCGGCGACATTGCGACACACACACAAGGAATCCAGACTCACACCGGCATAACCAACCTCAGAATCTCGCAGGCATCAGTGAATGCGCACGTAGGACAGACCGGCAGACTCCAGCGGGAGACTTGTAAGTCCGCCATTGACACAATCGCATCCGACATTGCAGCGAAAAATGCATGCACCGAGGACCGAGCCAGAGAAGCGTTGTTTTCCTATCTGGTGCAAGCAACCTTGGTCACGAGCCAGCCGAGCATGTTAAAGCTTAGCGGAAAGCTCTTTCGTTGAATAGCAATCGGCCCGAATAGAGCCTGCCTCGAGAGGGAAGAGGGTCGGCCACCTGCCGGGTAAGTAGCAGGAGGAAGCGACCATGAGGTAGTGAAGCAGGACGATGGCTGGCGGGTGCCGGGTTAGCCGTGGTGACGGATTGAGCCTCTGCCACCGGCCCGCCCCAAGCACCCGTTGGGCCGCCATAGCCTACGAGTACATGCCCAACAGGCCCTGGATGGACCTCATCAAGCGCTGCGCACGGGGACGTAGTGGGGGCTGTTGAAGGTCATGGGCCTGCGCCATTCCTGCTCGGACTACCAGCGTTTCCGAGCGCTGTTGGCCTCAGGCACCTTCCGCGAGTTTCGGCACCAGGGCTGCTCTCTTATGACGGCTTGGCGAAAGTTGATTGGCAGTGGCTGGCGCTGGACGGCACTCAGGGCAAAGCGCCGCTGGGCGGGGTAACTTGGCCCGAATCACACTGACAGAGCGAAGCGAGGCGCCATGAAAAGCCTTCTGTCGGATTCGCGTGGCGCCCCCCTTTGCAATGAAGCAGCTCTGAGCCTCATTAGCCATCACGACTAGCCAGGAACGCATTCCAAGCAGAAGAAGCTCGAAGCGCCGTGACGACGTCGTCCCACACAGAAGCAAACACTTGAACGAATTCTGGGCCAGCAGCGCCCTGGTAGCTTCTGCCCTCTCGGACAGTTCCGATTACACGCACACCGTTGGCTGCGACATAGACAACGGGGCCGCCACTGTATCCGCCAAACGGCTCCTTGTCCTTTGCGCCCATATTCTCCACAAACTTCTCAGCCAAATTCTTGAGATCTCCAGAGTATTCACGCGCATTGGAAGCTTCGATCTCCATTGACATCTGAGGTGCAAACCGTCCCATCCCTGACCATGGGCTATCATCAAGCTGACGAAGATAAGCAATCATCGGCAACGCACTTGGCTGCTCAGTTCCTCTTGCGCGATCAACGAGATGCCCAAAGTTCGGAAAGCCGAGCACAAAAATTGGCAGAGCAGTCGTCTCGCTTGTCCGTTCACGCCAAATTTTGCGAACCCATTCCGTGGTCGTTCGCGCGTCTCGCTCCCCCGGTAGAAAGATATACCCCTCAGCGTCAATCAATCCATCTGGGGGGAGCAAGACCGCAACATCAAGCAACACTGACTCCCACACAACCTGTAGGCCTCGAAATCGAAACACCTCGGCATCGGTAACAACCCCATGTTCAACATTTCGAGGAGCAACCATCAGCAGCCATTCTCTGTCCTGCAACCCCTCGGCTAAAGCGACGTGGCGAGCAGTCACCAGCACCTTCTGTCCATCGATTTCTACAAAAAATGCCGTCCCCTTTGCTTGCACAAAACCATCATCGCCCATGGCAATGAGGCAGCCATAGCTACGCAAGAGATCCATCAAAAATGGATTAGAGAACTCAAAATGTTCCGATGGTGTAACTACGCGAGGCGGTTCGATTTTGTCCATCGCCATACTTTGCCGTCATGCCATCCACCTGGGGAAGTGAATTCGACCAGCGGCTGACATGCTTTTCTGCTGGGAAGCGAGGTGCGCGTGTAATTCTTCTCACAGAAAGTCCTCGCGGATTACGCGAATGACAGGACTGACCTTGGAGAGAGCCGCCACTCAGGCTCTTTGTTTGTTGTCTGCCATCATCTATCGCGATGCAGTCGTTCCCCGGGCACAGTCGTCACTTCGTCCGGGTGGCGCGTCGTGGCCCACTCCCTTGAGACCCTACGACTCGCGGGTGCGGTCGAAATCTCCTCAGGGTGGGGGGTGGTAGGCAGGGGCATAGAGATCCCACCCTCATCATCCGGCACAGCGATGTCCCAGAGCAGATTCTCCGCTTCCATGAGGGCTTGCTGAACCTCCTTCACCGCGTCTTCCCCCGAGTAGGGCGGCAACTGAGCCAGACGCGCGCGGAGGAGACCCGCCAGCTCCGACGCCGTGGCGAAGCGCGCCGAAGGCTCAGGCCGCAGCAGCGTGTGGAGGATGTCGCGCAGGGGCACGGACAATCCCTCCGCCGCGCGCTCCACGTCTTCAGAGCGATAAGACATGGCACACCGGATGATGTCCTCCGCGAAGGGCGGCAGATTGAGCCCCAGCGAGGCCACCGACGCTGCCAGCACCTTCTCTCGTTCCTCCCGCGACAGCCGTGCCTCCACCCCTTCCGCGAGCAGGTGGCCCGGGTCGTAGAGGTGCCGCCCCGTGGCGAACTCCAGCAGGGTCAGCCCCAGGGAGAAGAGGTCGGCCCGCGCATCCACCGCGTCGCCCAGCAACGCCTCAGGCGCGGCATAGAGGACTTCGCCTTGGGGTCGGGGGAAGGATGTTGCCACGCGGCCCGTCAACCGGGAGAGGGCCACGCCGAAGTCCGTCATCCGCACCTCACCGCGCGGCCCCAGGCGGATGCGGCCCGGGTTGACGTCACGGTTGACGATGCCTAGCGGCGTGCCCGCTTCATCCGTGCGCGTGTGCGCGTATTCCAGCGCCGCCGCGACCTCCGCGCCCACGTAGAGGACGAAGGACTCAGAGAAGTAGCGTCCGCGCGCCTGGGCCACCGACAGCAGCGTGTTGAGGGACAAGCCCTCCAGGTTCTCCATCACCACGCACAGCCCATGCGTCATCTCGACAAGTCCATGAACGCGCGCGATGCGCGGGTGCTGGAGGTAGCGCGCGAGCCGCACCTCTTCCTCCAGCCGCGTCCGCGTGTGCTGAAAGCCTTCGGACAGTTCTTCGCCTTGTGGCAGAGGGATGCACTTGAGCACCACGCAGTCGCCCAGCCCTTGGGGCGTCCGGACGAAGGCGAGCAGGACGCGCTCTCCCAGCCGCCCCACTCCCAGGTCCCGGAAGAATTCGTAGGAGGTGTCCCCCTGCGTAAAGAGCACGACGCCGCTGGAGAGCGGCAGATCAGACGGATGGGCCATGCGGATACCCCTTGCGCCTACGCGAGAGGAATTCGCGCGAAGGAACTTGCAAGGTAGTGCCCGCATCGATCCTCGGGAACGACGCGGCGGGTTCAACTCCCCCGAAATCCCTCTCACTCCGGGTGAGAAGGACAGGGGCTGAATTGTAAATGAGCGTTACGTCGGGCAGGAGCCTCAACGCCAACGTTCAACCGCGATGCCAGACAGGTTACTGCGAGTCACGATCTCGCCCGGCTTGGACTCCTCGGCTCTCGTGGTCCATCCGAGTTCGTCCTCGTTTCCCATCTCAATGCAGACCGGCACCCTCTGGCCATTCGGAAGCCGGGCCTCGGTGTAGCGTCCCAGCAGCAGGTCCTTGTTCCCCGTCCACAGGTAGCCGTAAAGCAGCGTGCCCTTGGGCAATGCGCGCTGCTCGTCGGTGTACACCTCCCCCGTCACGGGCCCCTCGCGGAAGATCCCATCATGACCCGCGCGCCTCTGACGCGCGTCCGCGTAGAAGGCGACATAGGCATTCTTCCGCAACCCCAACCCGCCGTCCGCCTTCTTGGTGAACATTGCCTTGCGTGCGGCCTCGGGGCAGTCCGCGGCCTCGGGCCGCACCTGGGCTCCCGGGCAGCCCATCTGGAGGGCAGCGGCGGCGGTCAGACCCGCGCACTTCTTGAGGAAGCCACCCCATTCCGCCGGAGGCCAGCCCGGGGAGACGGCCAGGGGCTTTGGCTTCCTGATAGCGGGAGCGGGCGGCGGAGACATGGGCGAGGGAGCGCGCTTCACGGGAGGACTTTCCTTCTGCTCGGGTGCGGACACGGGAGAGGCTACTTCAGGGGGCATCGTGGCGGGCGCTGGAGGGGGAGCAGGTTGCTTCGGCTCTGGATTCACCTGCCATGCGGAGGAGGGCGCTAACGGCGTCCGCTGTGCAGTGGGAAGAGATTCCGAGGGTGTCGTGAAGCGCCAGAGCACGAGGCCGCCCAGGAGCACGGCAAGCGCCACCATGAAGGCCCCTCGCGCGGTCACCAGTCCCTGCCGGGCGGCCGGGGCAGGCACCTCTTGTGAGGGCATGAGGGGTGGCGCCTCGGGGGCGAGTTGGACGTGGGGCTTGGGAACGTGGAAGGGCTCCCTCCAAGCGATTCCCACCTCAGGCAGTAATGCCGTCAGCTCGCGCCGCATCACCTCCGCCGTGGGGGCACGCTTCTCCGGATCGCGGGCAACGAAATGGAGGACGGCCGCGCCCAGGGCCGCTGGCACCCGAGGGTTGAGCGAATGCGGCGCGGGCAACTCCAGCCTGCCCCCCAGGAACATGGCCGGAGATTCACTCCAGGGGCGCGCAATCGTCAGCAGGTCATAGAGGCAGATGCCCAGCGCGTAGACATCATCCGTGGCCTTGAAAGTGTAGCGCGCCTCGGACTCCTCGCCATGCTCGCGCAGGAACTTCGTGGCCTCGGGGGAGCGGTAGCGCCGGGTGCCGGGCGGCAGGGGGGAGTCCGTCAATTCGGGCGCCCGCGCGTAGCTGCCCACCCCGAAGTCCAACAGGAAGGGCTCACCGTCGGAGGCACGCACGAGGATGTTGCTCAACTTCAAGTCACGGTGGAACACACCCCGCGCGTGCACGTGGGCCAGGGCGGAGGCGAGCTTGACGAAGAGGGCCACCACCTCGTGCGCCGTGGGGTGCGTCTTCTCCATCCACTCGCCCAGCGTGTAGCCCTCCACGTAGTCCTCGACGACGTAGAGCCAGCCCCGGGTCGCGTCGTTCCATCGGCCGTGGGCATACATGCGCACGATGTTGGGATGGCCGCTCACCTGGGCCAGGCAGACCATCTCCCGCATCAGGCGCGCGTCCGACTGCTCCGCGTCTCCACTGCTGGCGCGGTGCATGGCCATCTTCAGCGCGAAACGCTGGCCCTCTTTCTCTACGAGGTAGACGGCGCCGAAGGATCCCGAACCCAGGGCCTTCACCACGCGCCAGCCATCCACCATCTGCCCGGGCTTCAAGCTGGCGGGAATGAAAAGCAGCATGGCCCGCGCTTCTAGAACACCAGGGAAGGGATGAGAAGGCGCCGCTCTCCCGCGCTGTCGCGCAGTTCCACCCGGAGGGTGGCGTCTTTAGGCCAATCCTCGCCACGGGCCTCCACCACGACCTGCGCCTTCCCACCCGGAGCGATGTGAGGCTCTCGCATCGCCACCATCGCATGGGAGCGCCCACCGCGCGCCGAGGACAGTCGGGCCTCCGTGGGCGTCCAGGGCGCCGCCCCTTCGTTCGTGATTTCAAGCGAGAGCGCGACCCACCCTGTGCCTCGGAAGGCGGTGAGACGCTCTACCGTCAGCCCGTTAGCGGGCTTCAACAGTTGGGCTTTGAGTTCTTTCACCTGGATACCGACAGGATCCAGCATCCCAGCCAAGAGCATGCCCGAGGGTCCCGTGGCCGCGCTTCGCGCCCGGAGCGCTTCCAATTCGATGTTCTTTCCCGCGCATGCGGCGCGCATCTCGTCCAATTCGGCCTGCACCGCCTCGGCCGTGCGTGGCAGCCGCGACACCTGGACCTGCGCATCCACCTGGGTGGCGTTCGTGACGGGAGCGAAAACAGCGCGTGCTGGGGCCATGCCGTCCGCGAAGGGCACGGTCAGCAGCACGCGTTCACTCGTTCCCACGTCGCCTGTGGGCTTGAGCATGATCAGCCGGTCAGTGGCCACGATCAGCTCGAAACGGTCTCTGGCGTCCCCCAGCTTCACTCCTGCACGATCCACGGGGGAGTCGAACTCCAATGCAGTGAGGGAGCCAGAAGCGACGTGCAGCTCCACGGGCTTGCCGGTTGCGGACTGGGAGAGTGTCACCCGCCGCTGCACCAACTCACGCCCTCGTGAAGGCTCCTGAGCCGTGACGTTCGTGCCCAGCAGAAGAAGGGACAGCAGCAGCAACGGACGGAAAACCAGGAGCACCGGCAGGCAACCTCCGAGAAGACGGCGCTGACCGTAACAGGTGCCGTGGGGTCGCAGATCTCCGCGCAGCCTCCGCACGCGGTCGTTTCGGCAAGGAATCAGGGGATACGCCGCGCATAACACTACTGCGTCAGGGGCCCGATGGATGAACGGGGAGAGCGAGCAGTCTTCGCGGGGAGCGTCGGAGGTTGGCGCGGTGGCAGGTGGGGCACCGAGGCAGCCAGGTGGCAATCCCTTGCGCCATGGC
>NZ_RAWG01000133.1 GCF_003611735.1 Corallococcus sicarius
TGGGAGCGCGACGTTCCGGCGGGGTTCTCCTTCGTCGCGCGCACGCTGGATGAAGCCCTGCGCGCGCACGGCCGGCCCAGCGTGGGCTTCGACCTCGCGGTGGCGCCGGGCGCGATGGGGCCCGGAGCTGAAACACCCCCATGCGCTACGCGAACATCCTGTCCACCGGTCGCTACGTCCCCGAGAAGCTGCTCACCAACGCCGACGTGGAGGCCATCCTCGGCGAGAAGGTGGACGAGTGGCTCCAGCAGAACGTGGGCATCAAGCAGCGCCACGTGATGGCGGACGACCAGGCCACCAGTGACCTGGCCGTCGCCGCCGCGAAGGAGGCCCTGGCCCGCGCGAAGGTGGACCCCAAGGACCTGGACCTGGTGCTCGTGGCCAGCGACACGCCGGACTACCTGAGCCCCGGCACGTCGTCGGTGGTGCAGGCGAAGCTGGGCGCGGTCAACGCGGGCACCTACGACATCAACGCGGCGTGCGCGGGCTGGGTGACGGCGCTGGACGTGGCGTCGAAGACGATTTCGGCGGACGACAGCTACCAGCGCATCCTGGTGGTGGGCGCCTACGGGATGACCCGGTACGTGAACTGGAAGGACAAGAAGACCTGCACGCTGTTCGCGGATGGCGCGGGCGCGGTGGTGCTGGGCGCGTCCGACAAGCCGGGCTTCCTGGGCGCGAAGCTCCTGGCCAACGGCGAGTACCACGACGCGCTGGGCATCTACACGGGCGGCACGAACCGGCCCGCCACGGCGGAGACGCTTGCGCTCACCGACGGCAAGCCCGCGGTGCAGTTCGTGCGCAAGTTCCCCTCCACGTTCAACACCGAGCGTTGGCCCATCCTGCTGGACACGCTGCTCAAGCGCGCGGACCAGACGCTGGATGACGTGAAGCTGTTCGTCTTCACGCAGCTGAACCTGCGCACCATCGAAGCCACCATGAAGGCGCTCAACCAGCCCATGGCCAAGGCGCACTACACGATGGACAAGTGGGGCTACACGGGCTCCGCCTGCATCCCGATGACGCTCGACGACGCGGTGGTGCAGGGCAAGGTGAAGAAGGGCGACCTGGTCGCCTTCTGCGCCAGCGGCGGCGGCCTGGCGATGGCGTCCGCGCTCTACCGCTGGACGGCGTAGTCCCCCCACCCGCGGTCCCGCCAGGAGGCGTTGCGCATGTTCATCGGAGACTGGATGGGGCGGGGCGCCCTCTACTGGCCGGAAGCGGTGGCCGTGGTGGACGTGGCCCGGAAGGACGCGGGCCGCTTCACCTACCGGCAGATGAACGCGCGCGCCACGGCGCTCGCGGGCTGGCTGCGGGACGTGGCCGGCGTGCAGCGCGGGGACCGGGTGGGCATCGTCGCGCTCAACGGCGTGGAGCACCTGGACCTGCTCTTCGCGTGCGGGAAGCTGGGCGCCATCTTCGTGCCCTACAACTGGCGGCTGCACGCGGCGGAGCTGGTGGAGGGCGTGCGCTCCATCCGCCCGCGCGTGCTGCTGTTCGGGGATGACTTCCGGGACGCGGCGGCCCAGGTGCGCGAGCACGTGGGCGACAGCCTCCGGCTCGTGTCCCTGGATGCGCAGGGGCTGCCGGGCGCGGATGCGTACGCGACGGCGCTTCAGCACGTGCCCTCAGGGCCGGTGACGAACGAGGCGGTGTCCGAGGAGGACATCCTCTGCCTCATCTTCACCGGCGGCACCACCGGGCGGTCCAAGGGCGCGAAGGTGTCCTACCGCATGGTGGCGTGGAACACGCTCAACACGCTGGTGCATGAGATCCGCCAGGGCGACGTGACGGTGACGCACACGCCGCTGTTCCACACCGGCGGGCTGCTCGTGTACACGCTGCCGCTGCTCACCGTGGGCGGCACCGTGGTGCTGATGCGGCGGTGGGATGCGGATGAGATGCTGGGGCTGGTGGCGAAGGAGAAGGTGACGCTCTTCTTCGCGGTGCCCACGCAGTACCAGCAGTTGATGGACTCGCCGCGCTGGCGCGGGACGGACTTCTCCTCCGTGCGCTTCGTGACGAGCGGCGGGGCGCCCCTGCCGGTGCCGCTGCTCCAGGCGTGGCAGGCGGTGCACCCGGTGCCCTTCAAGCAGGGCTTCGGGATGACGGAGTTCGGCCCGGGCATCTTCAGCATGGGCCCGGAGTTCGCGGTGTCGAAGGCGGGCTCCATCGGGCGGCCCAACTACTTCATCGACGCGAAGCTGGTGGATGACGCGGGGCAGGCCGTGCCCGTGGGCGGGGTGGGGGAGCTGGTGCTGAAGGGGCCCTCCATGTGCTCGGGCTACTTCGAGGACGAGACTGGCACGGCGGAGGCCATCGACGCGGACGGCTGGTTCCACACCGGGGACCTGGCGCGGGTGGACGCGGAGGGGTTCTTCACCATCGCGGGCCGCAAGAAGGACATGTTCATCTCCGGTGGGGAGAACGTGTACCCGCTGGAGCTGGAGTCGGTGCTCTACGAACACCCCGCCGTGCAGCAGTGCGCGGTGGTGGGCGTGCCGGACGCGAAGTGGGGCGAGGCGGGCCGGGCCTTCGTGGTGCTCAAGGCGGACGCGCAGGCTACGGCGGACGCGCTGCTGGAGCACCTGCGGGGCCGCGTGGCTCGCTTCAAGGTCCCCAAGCGGGTGGAGCTGGTGAAGGCCCTGCCGGTGTCGCCGGCCGGGAAGATCCTCAAGCGCGAGCTGCGCGAGGCGGCCATCGCCGCCGACGCGCGCGACGCTTCGTGACGCACGGTTTTTCCTCTCTCACGCAACGCAACCAGGAGCGCGCACATGGCTGACACTTCCAGGAAGGTCGAGACTCGGGACGTCCCCACGAAGCGGCTCAGGGTGCGCGCGCGGTTCGTGGGCGAGGAGGGCTTTCCGGTCATCTTCGTGCACGGCAACTGTTCCTCGTCCGTGTTCTTCGCGTCGCTGATGAAGACGCTGCCGGCGGGCTTCCGGGGCATCGCGCCGGACATGCGCGGCTACGGGGAGACGGAGCCGAAGACCATCGACGCGACGCGCGGCATGCGCGACTTCGCCGACGATCTGGTGGCGCTGATGGACGCGCTGTCGCTGAAGCGGGCGGTGTTCGTGGCGCACTCGGCGGGCGCGGGCATGGTGATGCAGCTGTCGCTGGACCACCCGGAGCGCGTGGCGGGCATCGTGGTGGAAGCGCCGCTGTCTCCCTATGGCTTCGGTGGCACGAAGGACGCGAACGGCACGCCGTGCTGGGCGGACTACGCGGGCTCCGGCGGCGGCACCGCCAACCCGGACTTCGTGCAGCGGCTGAAGTCGAAGGACCGCTCCACGGAGACGCCCACGTCGCCGCGCAACGTGATGAACGGCTGCTACGTGAAGCCGCCCTTCCGGCACCCGGACGAGGAGCTGCTGCTGGACTCGGTGCTGAACACGCACGTGTCGGATGAGCTGTACCCGGGCAACTTCACGAAGTCCGACAACTGGCCGGGCGTGGCGCCGGGCACCACGGGCATGAACAACGCCATGGCGCCGCGCTACTACAACACGTCCTCCTTCGCGTCCCTGAAGAACGGGCCGGACGTGCTGTGGATCCGCGGCGCGGATGACGCCATCGTCTCCGACACGTCGCTGTTCGACTTCGGCTTCCTGGGCAAGCTGGGCGCGGTGCCCGGCTGGCCCGGGGAGGAGCAGTACCCGCCGCAGCCGATGGTGTCGCAGATGCGCGCCGTGATGGAGCGCTACGCCGCCAACGGAGGTCGCTTCCGCGAGGTCGTCCTCCAGGACACGGGCCACAGCCCGCACCTGGAGAAGACGCCGGAGTTCGAAGCCCTGCTCACGCCCTTCCTGCAGGAGCACTCCCGCTAGTTCCCGCTGTCGTCTTCCCCTGCGCGCGGTGAGGCGCTGGGGGCTGCCGGGACGACCCCGGTCGCCCTTGGCGCGCCCGCGCGGAGGTCTGTCGCCTTCACCCCAACGGAGGTCCGCATGCGAAGCACCTGGACGTTGTCGCTCACGGCCGCATTGCTGATGGCAGGTTGCGGGGCAGAACCGCCCACGGAGGCGCCTCCGGTACAGGAGGCCATCGCCACGGCGGAGGCTCCGCTGGACGCGGACCTGGCGCCGTACTTCGACGCCATCCCCACCTTCACCGGCAACTACCGGGTGGTGGGCACGCTGACGCCGCCCTCGTGGTCCTGGGGGCAGATTGAGTTGCTGGAAGGCAAGCAGCGCTTCCGCACGGAGTACTACAACCCGCGCACGCTGAAGCTGCGTGCCTACGACACGTACCAGTCCAGCGAATACCCGCTGAAGACGTACTTCGGTTCGCTGAACCAGCAGCTGGTGGACGCGTTCAACCTCCACTACGGGAACAGCTGTGCCACCTCGGCGACGGGGGCTGCCTGCCCCACGCCCGGCCCCACCAAACCGGAGGCGCGCTTCGTCCTGCTGCACAAGGGGCGGGCCACCGCGGCGCGCACCTGTAACGTCAATCTGACGCCGACGCTGCTGGTGCACGGCGCCATCCAGGACGCGAACGTGTGGCTGTTCCCCAACGGCAACAACGGTTCGGGCGGCACCTACGGCAGCGCGGCGCAGCTGACGGGCATGGTGCAGGACCTGGAGTCGAAGGGCCGCTGCGTGTACGCGGTGACGTTCGGCTCGTTCCACGGCGACAACTTCAACCACGCCATCCACGTGGCCAACGCCGTCCAGCGCATCAAGGCGCTGCACACGGGCGTGGCGCGGGTGGACGTGGTGGCGTGGAGCAAGGGCGTGCTGGCGGTGGATCCGTGGATGGCGAACGCGGCGACGTGGGGCGGCTTCAGCACGACGCGCTTCTTCGAGCGTCTGGCCAAGGAGCAGGCGTCGCAGGTGCCGGCGTATAACGACTCGGTGCGCGTGTACGTGCCGCTGTCCGGCCCGCACAAGGGCATCGACCTGAACTTCCGCCACCCCATCCACACGCTGACCATCGCGAGCACGGCCTCCAACGCGCCGGTGGGCCGTGGCCCGATGCCGTGGACGTACTTCTCCGCGTTCCAGTGCGTGACGTTTGGATATGACGTGCCCTGGTTCAAGAATCCCTACGCGGAGAGCGTGTGCGCGGGTTCTGGCGGCACGTGGCCGGACTACTTCCGCCGCATCTACCTGTCGAACATCACGGGCCTGTCCAGCACGGGCACGCCGGTGTCCAGCAGCACGCTGCAGACGCTGAACACGAACCAGGGGCTGTCCGCTTCGTCGTTCAAGTTCGACGACTACAACATGAGCCTCTTCGGCGCGGTGAACGACAGCGGCAAGTTCGTCACGGCGTACCCGGGCCAGTTGCAGGCGGCGTATGACCTGCGCGGCACGTACCCCATCCCGGACCGCAGCGCGTCCGCGTGGGACAGCGTGGATCCGAACGAGAACCGCTACTTCCCGTGGATGGACACGAAGCTCATCTACAACCCGCTCAACCCGTTCATCGCCGCGGGCTACATGGACGCGACGGATCACCGCGTGTGCCGCACCACCGCGTATGACCCGGCGGGCTCGCCGTGCTTCGCGTACCACGCGTACAACACGAACCAGAACGCGGAGGCGTACAACTTCTCCAACTACGCGAAGTACCGCATCATGCACGGCCTGGGCATGGCCACGGCGATGGAGATGGGCGGCAAGTTCATCACCCGCCTGGCGGAGCACGGCCTGGATACGCGCCTGCCCTCCCTCTACGTGCTCTACGGCACGGCGGCCGGTGCGCAGCCGTACGAGACGGACGGCATGACGTCCACGACGTCCGCGCCGCGCGGCGACGGCGTGCTCTTCGAGGCGAGCATCGCGGCGGTGACCCAGCTCACGCAGGGCTGGACCGCGACGAAGAAGACCGCGGACGCGAAGCAGGAGGGCATGGCCTATGACCACCTGAGCATGGGCATCACCCCGGCCGTGTGGAACAAGATCTCCGCGCACTTCGTTTCGCGGGACTGATGTGAGGTAGGAAAAGGGGCACGGGCGCACCTTCGCGCCCGTGCTTCTTCACTGGCAGGCAGGCCCTCATGCCCATCGTCCATGACTGGCTGGCCCGGCGGGCGTCGCTCGCCCCGGAGCGCACGGCGCTCATCGACGCACTCCATGGCGGACGGCGCATCTCGTGGCGCGAGTGGAACGCCACGGCCCATCAGACCGCGCTGCTGTTGCTGGACCTGGATGTGAACCCCGGCGACCGCGTCACGGTGCTCGCGCACAATGGCGTGGAGACGCTGGACCTGCTGTTCGCCTGCGCCAAGCGCGGCGCCGTGCTCCAGCCCCTCAACTGGCGCCTGGGCGTGGAGGAGCTGCACGGGCTGCTCGCCGACGTGGAACCTCGCGCCGTGTTCTTCGGCCCGCAGTTCCGCGCGCAGGTGGACGTGCTGCGCTCCCGGGTGCCCGGCGTCGCCCACTGGATTCCCCTCTTGGATCCGCTCCCCGGCGAGCGCCCCTTCGCCTCCCGCGAAGCCCTCACCGGCGTGCTCCCTGGCATCGACGTGGAGACCGACTCTCCGTGGGTGCTGTGCTCCACCGGGGGAAGCACCGGTGTGCCGAAGTCCGCCGTGCTCACGCATGGCTCGCTCACCGTCAACGCCGCGAACACCGTGGTGAGCTGGGGCCTCACCCAGGATGACGTGGCGCTGCTCAACGCGCCCCTGTTCCACACCGGCGGCCTCAACGTGTTCACCCTGCCCCTGGTGTACGTGGGCGGCGCGTCCGTCGTGTGCCGGGGCTTCGACGTGGAGCAGGCCTTCGACCTCATCGACTCGGGCACCGTCAGCGTCGTCTTCGGCGTGCCCACCATGTTCATCGAGATGCAGCGCCACTCGCGCTTCGACGCGGTGGACTTCTCCCACCTCAAGCTGCTCATCAGCGGCGGCGCCCCCTGTCCCGCCCCCGTCTTCGAGCGCTTCTTCGCCCGGGGCATCCCCTTCCGCAACGGCTATGGCCTCACCGAAGCCGGCCCCAACAACTTCTTCCTCCCCGCCCACGCCGTGCGCTCCCACGCGGGCTTCGTCGGCGTGCCCCTGTTCCACGTCGAGGCGCGCATCGACGGCGAGCAGCACCCCGGTGACGTGGGCGAACTTCTGCTGCGCGGCCCCCACCTGTCCGCCGGCTACTGGCGCCGCCCGGAAGAGACCGCGCGCGCCTTCGCGGACGGCTGGCTCCACACCGGCGACCTCGCCTCCCGCGACGCCCAGGGCTTCTTCCGCATCGAGGGCCGGCGCAAGGACCTCATCATCTCCGGCGGCGAGAACATCCACCCCGCGGAGGTGGAGAGCGTCCTCGCGGCCCACCCCGACGTCGCCGAGGTCGCCGTCATCGGCGTGGCCGACCCGAAGTGGGGGGAGACGCCCCGCGCCCTCGTCGTCCCCAGGCCGGGCACCGAGCCTGACCTCACGTCCCTCCTGGCCTTCTGTGAGGGCCGCCTTGCCCGCTACAAGCAGCCGCGCACGCTGCGCCTCCTCACCGCCCTGCCTCGCACCCCCGCGGGCAAGGTGGACCGGCGGGCGCTCGCCCTGTCGCACGGCGACGCGTGAATCCCGGCCCCTGGGCCGCCGTCTCCTCACCGCGGGACGCGTCGTGGAACCGGCCAGCGCCCGCCTGCATGTCCGTCCGGACATGATTCCGTAATATTTCGTCATGAACCGGTAGCCCCCCGGAAATATGGGGGTGAGAGGTTGACCGCACCTCGCGGAGACCCGACCCATGGAGACGACCCCCCGCCCCACCCCCGTGGAAGAAGCCACCATCCAGGTGCTGCTCGTCGAGGACGACGAACGCCTGGCCCGGCTCACCGCGCGCTATCTCCAGGAGCACGGCATCATCGTCACCGTCTCCGCGTCCGGCACCGACGCGCTGGCGCAGACGTCCCGCCACACCTACGACGTCATCCTGCTGGACCTGATGCTCCCCGGCCGCGACGGGCTGGAGGTGTGCCGCGAGCTGCGCACCCGCACCGACGTGCCCATCATCATGCTCACCGCGCGCGGCGAGGAGGCGGACCGCGTGCTGGGCCTGGAGTCCGGCGCGGACGACTACCTGCCCAAGCCCTACTCGTCCCGTGAGCTGCTCGCGCGCATCCGCGCCCAGGTGCGCCGCGCCCGGGGCAAGGCGGGCCCCACCAGCCACCCCGTGCACGCGGGCCGGCTCGTGCTGGACCCCCGCAGCCTGAGCGCGACCCTGGACGGCAAGCTGCTGTCCCTCACCACCTACGAGTTCAGCCTGCTGCGCGTGCTCGCCGAACGCGTGGGCCGCGTCCTCAGCCGGGAGCAGCTGCTCGACCTGGTGAAGGGCAGCGCGGACGAAGTGTTCGACCGCTCCGTGGACGTGCACATCTTCCGCCTGCGCCAGAAGCTGGAGGTGGACCCGCGCAACCCGCGCCTGCTCAAGACGGTCCGCGGTGCCGGCTACATGCTGGCCACCGAGTCCGAGGCGGAGTCGTGAAGAAGCCCCGTCGCTTCTTCCGCCTGCCCACCGGACTGCTCGCGCGCATCTACCTGGTGGGCGTCATCCAGGTGGTGCTCATCGCCATCGCGCTCATGCTCGCGCGCGACCTCTTGCGCAACGAGGCCTGGCGCAACCGCTTCGACAGCGAGCTGTCCTACTTCGTCGACGAGTGGTCCGCCCTGCGCGACGACCCGGCCGCGCTCCAGGCCTCGCTCGAGCGCGCCCAGCAGCGCATGGGCATGCGCGTCACCTTCCGGAGCGCGGACGGGCAGCTGCTCGGCAACACCCGCCCGGAGCCCGAGCCCGCGCTCAGCGCCGAGGAGTTGCAGGTCACCGCGCGCGTCACCCGCAAGGGCGCGCCCGGGGGCATTCCCGGCCGGGGTGGACCGGGCCGCCTGCTGGTGGTGAGCCCCTTCCCGGGCACGCCCCAGGTCTACGCCGCCGTGTACCTGCCCCCACCGCCTCCCTCTCCCGACGGCGAGCGGCAGACGGCCATCATCGTGGGGCTCGTGCTGGCGTGCACCGCCATCACCTCCGTCATCTTCGCGCGCACGCTCGCGGGGCCGCTGGAGAAGCTGGCCGCCGCGGCCCGGGCCTTTGGCGCGGGACGGCTGGACGTGCGCGCGGGCCTGCACCGCAACGACGAGCTGGGGCTCGTGTCGGAGGCCTTCGACGAGATGGCGGGCCGCATCACCCAGCTCTTGCGCTCGCAGAAGGAGCTGCTCGCCAACGTGTCCCACGAGCTGCGCACGCCGCTGTCGCGGATCCGCGTGGCGCTGGACCTGGCCGCGGAAGGTGACGCGCAGACCGCGCGCGAGCTGCTCCCCGACATCACCGAGGACCTGGCGGAGCTGGAGCGCCTGGTGCAGGACGTGCTCACCACGTCGCGCCTGGAGCTGGTGACGGAGGGCGCCAGCGGCGCGACGCCGCCCCTGCGCCTGGAGCACGTGGACGCGAACGCGCTGGTGGAGAAGGCCGCCGCCCGCTTCCGCACCGCGCGCCCGAAGCACCGGCTGGAGGTCCAGGTGGACGGCGTGCTCCCCGGGCTGGAGGCGGACCCCGTCCTCCTGCGGCGCGTGCTGGACAACCTGCTGGACAACGCGGGGAAGTATTCGGAACCCGGCACCACCGTGAGGCTGCTCGCCCGGGCCGAGGGCAGCGGGCTCCAGCTGGAGGTCCGCGACGAGGGCATCGGCATCGACGCGGAGGACCTGGCGCGCGTGGGCACGCCGTTCTTCCGCACCGACCGCAGCCGCGCCCGCACCACGGGCGGCGTGGGCCTGGGGCTGGCGCTGGTGCGCCGCATCGTCGCCGCGCACGGAGGCCGCCTGACGCTGGAGAGCCAGCCGGGCGTGGGCACCACCGCGCGCCTCCTGCTGCCGGCCACGGGAGCGGCGGACACGCCGGATGGCCGCCTCGTCGCCGGTCATCTTTCGTAATAGAGACGAGATTCGTCGAAACAATCCAAAACGTACAACAAGGGGCATGAAGGCCTTGAGCGAGATGCCGCGGGAAGCGCCGACCCTGGCGCCGGTGCCATTGGATGAGGACGAGGTTCGCAAGCGCCGCATGCCGCGTTGGGCGTGGGTGGTGGGCGTCCTGGTGGTGGCCGCGCTGGTGGTGTTCTGGCGCGTGCGGGCCGCGCGGCAGGCGGACGTCATCACCTACGAGACGACCCCCGCGGAGGCCCGGAAGCTGATGGCCAAGGTGACGGCCACCGGCACCGTGGCGGCGCTGGTGACGGTGCAGGTCGGCAGCCAGGTGTCGGGGCGCATCCAGGAGCTGTTCGTCGACTACAACTCCCAGGTGAAGAAGGGGCAGGTCATCGCCCGCATCGACCCGCAGCTGGTGCAGGCGGCGCTGGACCGGGCGAAGGCGAACATGATGGCCGCGCGCGCGAACCTCCAGAAGGCGCGCGTCAACGCGGACGTGGCGAAGAAGCAGGCCGCGCGTTCCAAGGAGCTGCGCGCCCAGCAGTTCATCTCCCAGTCGGAGCTGGAGACGGCCGAGTCCGCCGCCGCCAGCGGGCAGGCGGAGGTGACGGCCGCGGAGGGCTCCGTGGCCCAGGCGCAGGCCGCGCTCAACGAGGCGGAGGTCAACCTCAAGTACACGACCATCGTGTCGCCCACCGACGGCATCGTCATCTCGCGCAGTGTGGACGTGGGCCAGACGGTGGCCGCGTCCCTCCAGGCCCCCGTGCTCTTCACCATCGCGGAGGACCTGCGCAAGATGCAGATCAACACCAGCGTGTCCGAAGCGGACGTGGGCAAGCTGCAGCCCGGCATGAAGGCGTCCTTCACCGTGGATGCCTATCCCGGTGAAAACTTCCAGGGCGTCATCCGGCAGATCCGCAACGAGGCCATCACGGTGCAGAACGTGGTGACCTACCTGGCCATCCTCGACGTGCCCAACCCGGAGCTCAAGCTGAAGCCGGGCATGACGGCCAACGTCACCATCGTCACCCAGGAGAAGGACCAGGCGCTCTCCGTGCCCAACACCGCCCTGCGCTTCCGGCCCGCGCCCCCGCCGGGTGCTCCCGCGCAGCCCGTGCCCCCGGCCACGAAGGGCACCCGCACCGTCTACGTGCTGCGCCGCCAGGAGGGGGAGAAGCCCCAGCCCGCCGCCGTGAGCGTGCGCACCGGCATGACGGACGGCACGTACACGGAGGTGGTGGAGGGCGAGCTGAAAGCCGGCGACCGCGTCATCACCGCGGCGAATTCACCGGCGGGCAGCACGCCGCCGCCCTCCACGCCCGCGGGCGCCAGCCCCCTGGGTGGTGGTGGTGGCGGACGCGGCGGTGGCGGCGGCATGCGGCGCGGTGGGTTCTAGTCACTCGCAGCCAGCGCAGGGGAAGGAGGAGAGGCACATGGACGCTCAGACAACGAAGGCGCCACCGGTCGTGCAGCTCCGGGGCGTGAGCAAGATCTACAAGACGGGCGACGTGGAGGTGCGGGCCCTGCGCGGCGTGGACTTCACGGTGGAGCCGGGCGAGTTCGTCTCCATCATGGGCTCCAGCGGTTCGGGCAAGTCCACGCTGATGAACATCCTGGGCTGCCTGGACCGGCCCACCGCGGGCGAGTACCTGCTCCAGGGGCGGGACGTGGCCCGGTTGGACCGCGACGGGCTGGCGCGCGTGCGCAACCGCACCCTGGGCTTCGTCTTCCAGAGCTTCAACCTGCTGGCGCGCACCACGGCGCTGGAGAACGTGGAGCTGCCCATGCTGTACGCGGGCGTCCCGTCCAAGGAGCGGCGCCAGCGCGCGAAGGAGGCCCTGGAGCGCGTGGGGCTGGGGGCCCGCCTGGACCACCACCCCAAGCAGCTCTCCGGTGGTCAGCAGCAGCGCGTGGCCATCGCGCGGGCGCTGGTGGGCCGGCCTCGCGTCATCCTCGCGGACGAGCCCACGGGCAACCTGGACTCGCGCACCACGGTGGAGGTGATGGCGCTGTTCCAGCAGCTGCAGAAGGAGGGGCTGACGCTGGTGCTGGTGACGCACGAGCCGGACGTGGCGGAGTTCACGCAGCGGGTGGTGGTGGTGAAGGACGGGCGCATCGTGAAGGACCAACGGCAGGTGCCGCAGCCGGCGGTGGTCCCGGCGGAAGACGAGGTGGGGACATGAGCCTGCTGGAGACACTCGTGCTGGCGCTGCGCGCGCTCTTGCGCTCCAAGACGCGCTCGGTGCTCACCGCGCTGGGCATCATCATCGGCGTGGGCGCGGTCATCGCCATGGTGGCCATTGGCGACGGCGCGAAGGCCAGCGTGCAGAAGGTCTTCGACGCCATGGGCACCAACATGCTCATCATCCTGCCGGGCTCGTCCCGCTCCGGCGGCGCGCGCGGCGGCTTCGGCAGCCAGCCCACCATCACCTGGGATGACCTGGAGGCCATCCGCACGCAGCTGCCCAGCGTGCGCGGCGCGGCGCCGGAGATGCGCTCCAACGCGCAGGTGTTCTCCGAGGACCAGAACTGGAACACCAGCATCATCGGCACGACGACCGACTACTTCATCGTGCGCAGCTGGACCATGGCGCAGGGCGCGCGCTTCACGGACGCGGACAACGAGGCGGGCGCGAAGGTGGCCGTGATGGGCCAGACGGTGGTGGACAACCTGTACGGCAAGGGCTTCAACCCGGTGGGCCAGGTCATCCGCATCAACAAGACGCCCTTCACCGTGGTGGGCGTCACGGCGCCCAAGGGCCAGTCCCCGGTGGGCCAGGACTTCGACAACACGGTGTTCGTGCCGGCCACCACGTTCCGCCGGCAGGTGCAGGCCCAGAGCCTGGGCACGTTCATCACCGGCGCCGTGTTCGTGCAGGCCGCGTCCGGGGACCTGACGGCCAAGGCGCAGGCGGACGTGACGCAGCTGCTGCGCGAGCGCCACCGGCTGGGGGAGGACGACGCGAACGACTTCGACGTGCGCAACCTGGCGGAGGTGGCCAGCGGTCAGCAGCAGAGCACGGAGACGCTGAGCCTGCTGCTCGCGGCCATCGCGGCGGTGTCGCTGGTGGTGGGCGGCATCGGCATCATGAACATCATGCTGGTGAGCGTCACCGAACGGACGCGCGAGATTGGCGTGCGCGTGGCGGTGGGCGCCCGGCCGCGCGACATCCTGGCGCAGTTCCTCATCGAGGCGCTGACGCTGGCGGTGCTGGGCGGAATCATTGGCGCGGCGGTGGGCCTGGGCGTGGCGAAGCTGCTGGCCGCGCAGTTCGGCTGGCCCATGCTGGTGCGCCCGGACGTGGCCCTGCTGGCCATTGGTTTCAGCGGTCTGGTGGGTGTCGTCTTCGGCCTGTACCCGGCGCGCAAGGCGAGCCTGTTGGATCCCATTGATGCCCTGAGGTACGAGTGATGCGCGCGCTTCCGTTGACGCTCTCCCTGTGGGTGCTGCCCGTGGTCGCCAGCGCCCAGGCTCCCCAGGCTCCATCGCCCCAGGCTCCGGCGCCCCAGGCTCCGGCCCCTGCCACCACGCCTCCCGCGGTGCAGCAGTCCCTGTCGGTGGCGGCCTCCGAGGGGCGCGTCATCTCCCTGGCGGAAGCGGAGGCCGCGGCGCGCGAGCACCAGCCCACGCTGCGCTCGGCGCAGGCCGGCACGGATGCGGCGCGCGCGCGGGTGGACCAGTCCTTCTCCGGCTTCCTGCCCCAGGTGAACGCCAACGCCAGCTACACCGTGGGCACCAGCAACCGGGACGTCATCCAGGCGGTGCCGGGCAGCCCCACCGGCGTGGTGTCCAACTCCACGCGGCGCTTCAGCGGCAGCGTCAGCGCCAACCAGCTCCTCTACGACTTCGGCCGCACGTCCGGGCGCTACAACGCGTCCAAGGAGAGCGCGGGCGCGCAGGAGAACTCGCAGCAGCAGGTGCTCCAGGACGTGTTGCGCGATGTGCGCACCGCGTACTTCAACGTCCTCACGCAGAAGGCGCTGCTGGGCGTGGCGCGCGAGACGCTCCAGAGCGAGGAGGCCCGGCTGGGGCAGGTGAACGCGTCCGTGCAGGTGGGCACCCGCCCTGAAATCGACCTGCTCCAGCAGCGCACGGCGAGGGCCAACGCGCAGGTGCAGCTCATCCGCGCGCAGAACGCCTACGCCACCGCCAAGGCGCAGCTCAACCAGACCATGGGCGTGGAGACGTCCACCGACTACACCGTGCAGGACGTGGCGGTGGCGGCCATCACGGGCGAGGACGAGGCGCTGGACGCGCTGGTGCTGCGCGCGCTGGAGTCCCGCCCGGACGTCGCCGCGCGCGAGCGGCAGGTGCGCGCGCAGGAGCTCCAGGTGAAGGTGACGAAGGGCGGCCACTGGCCCAGCCTCAACGCCACCGGCAGCGCGTCCGACGTGGGGGAGAACCCCTTCAACGGCGCGACGCTGAGCGTGGCGGGCGGGCTGTCGCTGAACTGGGCGCTGTTCCAGGGCGGGCTCGTCAACGCACAGACGCGCGAGGCCAACGCCAACCTGCGCGACCTCCAGGCGCAGAAGGACACGCTGCGCCAGCAGGTGCGGCTCCAGGTGGAGCAGGCCCGGCTCAACGTCGTGGCCAACCGCGAGGCGCTCACCGCCGCGGACGAAGCGCAGGTGAACGCGCGCGAGCGGCTGCGGCTGGCCGAAGGGCGCTACCGCGCCGGCGTGGGCAACATCATCGAGGTCAGCGACGCGCAGGTGGCCTTCACCAACGCCGCGGCCCAGCAGGTGCAGGCGACGTACGCGCTGGCCACCTCGCGCGCGGAGCTGGCGCGGTCCCTGGGCACCCTGGAACTCAGCACGGTGGCCTCCGCGCGGTAGTCCTGGAGAGCCGTGTTCTGGGCTGGCTCCAAAACATGAGCCAACCCGGAAGGGTGGCAGTGGCGGCAGGACGCCGGAACACCGTAGGAAACGGCGCCTCCAACGTCCTGGGTCACCTCCCGACAAGCTCGAAAAAGCGTGTGGCTGGACCCGAAGCGGGGCATTCTCCGAGGGCGCTCCGTCTCAGAAGCGGCCCAGGTGTCGGGGTTGCCCGGACTCCGAAAGTCCACCTCCCGCGCAGCGACCCTATGGGTGAACAATGGGAGGCTGACCCGGCAAGTTCTGTCTGTCTGCCTCTATACGTCCTATGCCGTCGGCCAAACGTTTCGGGTCGGCAAGCAAAGGCATGGACAAGAAACTCGCAACCACCATCGGCGCATCCGCACGGGTCGCCCGGGGCCGCATGGAGCTGACGCAGGCCGACGTGGCCGAGCGGATCGACGTGGCCACGGAAGTCTATGGCCGCCTGGAACGAGGCGGCATGCTCCCCAGCGTCCAGACCCTGTTGAAGCTGTGCCACGAGCTGCACGTCTCCGCGGATGAGCTGCTGGGCCTGGCGGCGCAGGGCACTCCCGCGTCCCGTACCCACGAAGCCCCTCCGCCCACGCCCGAGCGCCCGGAAGTGCGCCGGCTGCTGCGCAGCGTGCGTCAGCTGGACCCCGCCCAGGTGAAGCTGCTGGGGCTGGTGGCCAATGCGCTGACGCGGCGGTAGTCCGCGCGCACTCGCGCAGGCCACCGCTTCTTTTTTCCGTCCTTCTGCTTCAGAGGTTCGACAGGACGCGATCCAGGTCGGCGGGCCGCACCGGCTTGGTGAGGTGCAGGTCGAACCCGGCCTTCAGGGCCCGCTCGTAGGCCTCCGGCTCGCCATGGCCGGTGAGCGCCACCAGCCGCAGGTGCTGGCCCACCCCGGCGCGCAGCGCGGCCGCCACCTGGTAGCCGTCCACCCCGGGCAACCCGATGTCCACCAGCGCCAGGTCCGGCGCGTGCTCCAGCGCCAGCGCCACGCCCTGCACGCCGTCCGGGGCCACCGCCACCTGGTGCCCCCACAGCTCCAGCAGGTCGCGCATGGACTGACGCGCGTCCGAGTTGTCCTCCACCAGGAGGATGCGCCGCGCCCGCCGTGCGTCCAGCATGGTGTGGCTCGCGAGTTGGGGGACGCGCTCCGGAGGCAACAGCGGCAGCCTCACCACGAACTCGCTGCCCGCCCCGTAGCCGTCGCTCAGCGCCTCCACGCTGCCGCCGTGCATCCGCACCAGCGTGCGCACCAGCGTGAGCCCGATGCCCAGCCCCCCGCGGGAGCGCTCCAGGGACGTGTCCGCCTGGGCGAACAGTTCGAAGACGGCGGGCAGCTTCTCCGGCGGGATGCCGATGCCGGTGTCCTTCACCCGGAGCACCGCCTGCGCGGCGCCGTCCACGCCCTCCTGGAACAGGTCCACCGTCACGGTGCCCTGGTCCGTGTACTTGGCCGCGTTGTCCAGCAGGTTGGTGAAGACCTGCTCCAGCCGCGTGGCGTCCGCCTCCATCCACAGCGACGTGCGCGGCAGGCGGACCTCCAGCTTCAGGCCCCGGCCCTCCACGCGCGGCCGCAGGATGGAGAGCACCTGCTGGAAGCTCTCCACCAGGTCCAGCGGCTCCTTGCGCAGCTCCACCTTGCCGCGGGTGATGCGGCTGACGTCCAGCAGGTCATCCACCAGCCGCGCCAGGTGGTGCGTCTGGCGCTGGATGATGCCGTGCATCCGCGCCTCGCGCGTGTCCGTGGGCGCCTTGCGCTCCAGGATGCCAATGGAGGTCATGATGGCGGCCAGCGGGTTTCTCAGCTCGTGGCCCAGCATGGCGAGGAACTCGTCCTTGCGCCGGTCCATTTCAATCAGCTGATCCGTGCGCAGGCGCGCCTGCTGCTCCGCGTGGCGCAGCCGCAACAGCGAGCGCACCGTGGCGATGAGCTCCGACGGCTCATAGGGCTGGGTGAGGTACGCGTCCGCGCCGCCCTCCAAGCCCTGCACCTTCTTGTCCGGCGTGATGAACGTCGCGGACGTGTGCATCACCGCGATGGCGGCCGTCGCCGCGTTGGCGCGCAGCCGGGCGCAGACCTCATAGCCGCTGATGTCCGGCAGCTTCACGTCCAGGACGATGACGTCCGGGCGGTGCTTCTCCGCGAGGAGGAGCGCCGCCATGCCGGTGGCGGCCTCCAGCACGTGGTAGCCGGACATCTCCAGGATGCGGTTGACGAGATACCGGTTGGCATCGTCGTCGTTCACATTGAGGACGGTGGCCAGACGCTGTTCAGCCACGCGGGTTGACCTCCCGCAGGTCCCGCGTGCCCAGCCCCGCCTTGGTCAGCGCGTCGCGGATGCGCGTGATGGCCACCTCGCGGCTGAGCGTGTGCTTGGCGAGGATGGCGGACGTCTCCCGCGACAGCCGCTGGCGCTCCGACTCCTGCAGTTGGTGGGACGTGTGCAGGATGATGGGGATGTCGCGCGTGCGCGGGTCCGACTTCAATTCGTCCAGCACGTCGAAGGCGGTGATGTCCGGCAGGACGAAGTCCAGGAAGATGAGGTGCGGGGACCGCTCGCGCGCGAGCCGCACGCCCTCACGGCCGCTGGCGGCCTCCAGCAGCTGGTAGGGCGTGTCCTTGAGCAGCTGCTTGAGCAGGTAGCGGTGCACGTCGTCGTCGTCGATGATGAGCAGCCGCTCCACCGGCCCGGTGCGCGCCAGGGACGACAGCTTCTTCTGCAGGCGCACCTCGTCCACCGGCTTGAGCCAGAACTCGTCCGCGCCCAGCGCTCTCGCCTTCTGCTCGCGGTCCGTCACGGTGACGACGAGGATGGGGATGTCGCGCGTCTGCTCTCCGTTCTTCATCTCCGCGAGGAAGTTCCAGCTCGTCTCGCCCTCCAGCATCACGTCCAGCACCATGGCGGCCGGACGCACGCGCTGCATCACCTTGCGCGCGTCCTCCACGGTGCGCACGGGCAGCACCTGGAAGCCGGAGCGCGCCAGGTACTTCTCGTAGAGGAACAGCGTCTGGCGGTCGTCCTCCAGCACCAGCACCGGCGCGCGCGAGGGGTCCAGCGTCTGGTTGCGCTGGACGAGCCCCGTCATCTCCGCGACCTCCACGTGGACGCGCGGCAGGATGATGGTGAAGGTGGAGCCTTCGCCCAGCGTGCTCCTCATGGACAGGGTGCCGCCCAACAGCTCCGTCAGCTTGCGCGCCAGCGGCAGGCCCAGGCCGGTGCCCTTCACGCGGCGCTGCAGGTGGCTGTCCACCTGGATGAACTCCTCGAAGACGCGCTCGTGGTTCTCCGGCGCGATGCCGATGCCCGTGTCCTTCACGGTGAACACCACCGTGTCGTGCGGGCCGGGGGCCACCGTCACCGTGACGGAGCCGGCCTCCGTGAACTTCACCGCGTTGGAGACCAGGTTGCGCACCACCTGGCTGAGCTTGGCCTCGTCCGTCTCCATCTCCATGGGCTCGACGGGCCCCTCGAAGTTGAGGGCCACCTTGGAGTCTGGCGGGAGCAGCGGCCGCGTCATCCCGCGCAGCGCGCTCAGGAAGTCGGACACCACGAAGCGGCTGTGACGCAAGAGCGTCTTGCCCGACTCCACCTTGGACAAATCCAGCAGGTCGTTGACCAGCTCGAAGAGGGACTCGGCGGAGCTGCGGATGAACTGGACCTGCTTCTCCTGCTCCGGCGCGAGCGAGCCGTTGAGCGGGTTGAGCAGCACCTTGGACAGCCCGAGGATGGAGTGCAGCGGCGTGCGGAACTCGTGGCTGACGTTGGCCACCACGCGGCTCTTGATCTCCGAGGCGCGCTGGAGGCTCTCCGCCTTCTCATCCAGGGCGGCGTGCAGGCTCCTGACGCCCTTGTTGGACTCCTCCAGCTCCCGGTTGAGCCGCGCCAGCTCCTCCGCGCGGCGCTTGAGCTCGTACTGCTGGCGCTCCGTCTCGCGGTGCAGCGCGGACAGCTCTCCCAGGGTGGTGCTCACCTGCGACAGCGCGGCGCCGTAGTCCTCCGGGACCAGGCTGCCCACCAGGGCCACGCCGCCCTCGTGTGGCCGGGCGCGGAAGGCGAAGGTGGTGGGCTTCTGCTCGTGCTGGAGGATGAGCTCCCAGCCGTCCACCGCCTCGTCACACGCCTGCACCAGCAGCTTCTGCACCTTGCTCTCGCTGCCAGCGCTGGCCAGGCTCTGCAGGGTCTGCCCCGGCTTGATGCCCAGCAGGCGCGCGGCGCGCTCGTCGCGCCAGACCACGGTTCCCTGCGCGTCACAGGACAGCGCCAGCTCGCGGCTGAGGGATTCGAAGATCCCCGGGGCGCGGTCATCCAGTTGCATCATGAGTGAAGCTCCTCCCATGAAACGGGCGCACGCGCGAGCAACGACCGTGCCTCCGCGTGCTGGGATTCCAAAGCCGCCAGCAGGGCGCCCAGGAGTTGGGGAAACGTCAGGGGTTCCAGTCCCCGTCGGGGCCAGAAGCCCCCGTACCAGTGAAGGTGGGCCTCCCACAGGTCTGCGCGGTCCAGGGCGAGCGAGTCCGAGAGATAGGACAGGTGGAGGCGCACCTCTTGTTCCAGGGGGAGGCGTTTTTCAGGCATGAGCCCGCTTCCCAGCCGCTGGACCACATCCTGGACGATGGCAGGCACGGCCTCCTCCAACCGCCAGGCGGGACCCACGGTATGCCGCAGGGCCTCGCGGGCGGATTGGACGAAGGTCTGGGGGAGGGTGCCCGGGCCGAAGCCTTCGGCCTGGAGCGCGTGGGCGAGCCCCTCGAAGTGCTGATCCAGGTGGAGCGTGCACATGCCTCGCGTGAAGAGCAGGGTGCGCAGCCAGCGCGCGTAGTTCTCCAGGACGGCGGGGCGGTTGGCGTCGAGCGCCTGGACGAGGTAGCGGATGTGGAACACCGCGTCCTCGTCACCGAAGCGGCGGGCGCGCTGGGCGCCGTAGCGGGCCTCCCAGAAGGGGTCGGCGTACAGGGCCTGGACGGAGGCGGACGCCAGGGAGGAGGTCCGGGCCTCCACTTCACGGCTGACGGACTGCATGGGTTCAGACTCCCAGGGTGCGGCAGGCGGAGGAGACCAGCTCACGCGCGCTCTTGCCGAAGAAGGACACGCCCAGCTCGTCGTGCAGGACGGGGCCCCAGTCGAACGCGAGCCCGCCCACGGCGATGGGCAGGTTCGGGGCGACAGCGCGCACCTTGCTCACGGCGTCGCGCAGCTGGGGCATGTGGAAGGGCATGGTGACGGAGAGGGCCAGCAGGTGCGGGGGCGACTCGCGCACCAGCCGCGCCAGGTGATCCGCGGGGACGTTGGCGCCAATGAAGCGCACGTCGAAGCCCGCCATCTCCAGGAAGTCGCTGGCCATGCGCGCGCCCACCTCGTGCAGCTCCCCCTCCACGCACGCCATCATCACCACCTTGCCGTTGGATGGGTCGCGGGGCAGGTGCCGGTACAGGTGCGCCAGGCAGTACTGCGAGATGGCGGTGGCCATGTGCTCCTGGGCCACGGAGATGCGGTTCTCCTGCCACAGCCGGCCAATCTCGTACTGCGCCGCCTGGATGACCTCCAGGTGCAGGTCCTGGAGCGGCACGCCGCAGAGAAGTCCATCGTCCACCAATAATTTGAGGGCGTCCTGCCGGCTTCCGGCGAGCTGTGCCGCCAGGTACCGCTCCCTCAAGGTGGAAGTGACAGGGGTCGCGTCAATCACGGGATCAGATTGGCCTGAGAACGGGGCAGGGTAGGAGGGAACCTGCATTCGTTAAACCCAGGGTCCAATACTCGCATCAGGAACCCAACACTTGGCGGGCATCCGGCGCGAGCGCCCGCCTTTCTGCTTGCTGGGCCCAGGAAGTGGGGGCTCACGCCAGGGACCAAGGTATGGAGTCGCATGATTCGCCGTTCGTGCGACGTTGAATGGATGCTGCTGCTCTGCCTGGTGACGCTGGCGGGATGCTCGGCTCCTCCCCGGGTGGAAGGGGTCTGGCGCCCCGGCCCTGACGCGTCGCCGGAGCACATCCCCGGTCCCTTGAAGAACTTCGGGCCCTACGCCCTCGCTGCTGACGCTCTGACGGCGGCATGCCCGCTCATCCTCTCCAAGCCCAATGCCACGGTGGTCCACCTGCAGGAGACGCAGCCCGAGGTGGCCCTTCGCTCGGCCACGGAGTACTGCGCCTGGCTCTACGCCACGCCTGACGGACGCTACGAAATGAGCATGTTGTCGGATTCATCCCGGCCGGGGGATTCAGTGCGCGGCATGAGGAGCTGCGCGCTGCCTGCATTCGTGGATGATCCCCGCTACGCGCCCGGCAGCCTCAAGCAGGTCTTCGCGCTGCACAACCACCCGTTCGGGACGCGGCTGTCCGCGGGCGATCTGCGCTTCATCGAGGCGATGGCCAGCGTCCACGACTGGGAGGTGCTGACACGCGAGGGCACCATCCGCCTCTCCCTCATCGCGTTCTTCTCCCGGTCACGGGACGCGAGCGCTCCCACGTGCGACGGCTTCTACCAGTACGTCCCGGTCACTCGGGAGATGATGCTGTGGACGCGGACGGAAGACCGGTGGAAGCAGGAGTCCCACGGCATCGTGACCTGGCTCGATGAGCGGACCTATCGTCTGGATGCGCGGTAGGAAGGCTGCATGCGAGGACGGATCATGTCGCTGAGAGCGGTCGCATTGGTGCTGGGACTGCTGGGATGCGCCCGGAGGCCCGAGCCCCTTTCGACGCCCGTCCTCGACGACCGGACCGTCCACTTCCCCGTTCCCACGAGCTCTGACGTCATCCGGGTCGGAGCGTCCGATGTGCCCGTCATGCTGGATGGCGAGACGCTGCGCGCGCTGATGATCGTCTCGCGGGACCTGTTTCCCATGGGGAGCGCGGCGACTTCCTGTGACAGCCGGCCCGAGTCGCATACGTACCGGGTCCTCCGGCAGGACGGCCTCCTCTTCGTCTACGTGGACGAGGATCCGTCCGCGTGTGGCCGGCGGTTCCCTTCGCTCGATTCCGGTGCGAAGTACGCCTTTCGCTCGGACGGCCACATCCTCCGGCGCGTCGTGGACGGTGTGGACGAGGATGACGACCTGCGAGGCGTGATGCTGCCGGATGGTGGGGTGCAGACCGTGCTCGTGCCTCCTGCGATGGGCGCGCTCCCGACAGACGGCGGCACTTCCACCGGGAGCCTGGATTCCGGACCCAGCCCTTCCGGACGGTGAATGCCAGGGTGGGTGGGTGTGCTCCTCCTCCATCCATCCCGGGCTGCCGCCCTGGCCGGACCCGGGGGAAACAGGGTAGGGACGCCGATTCGGAAGAAAGCCGGTGACAGGTTTCCAGGGCACCGGTGTTTCCCTGGTCCGACCAGGAGGCGTGCCCGGTGTCCGTCGATGTGGAGGCCTACTACCAACGCTACGGCCCCCAGGTGCTCCGGCGCTGCCGCTTCCTGCTGCGCGACGAGGAGCAGGCCGTGGACGCGATGCATGACGTGTTCGTGCAGCTCTTGCGCTACCAGTCCGCCCTCAAGGACACCGCGCCGTCCAGCCTGCTGCATCAGATTGCCACCCGCGTGTGCCTCAACCGCCTTCGCGGCACGAAGCGCCGCCCGGAGGACCGGGATGACGAAATCGTGCTGCGCATCGCCGCCTCCGAGGACCTGGAGGCACGTACGGCCGCCCGGGGCCTGTTGGATCGTCTCTTTGGCCGGGTGCCCGCCTCCAGCCGCGACATCGCCGTGCTCCACCTGGTGGACGGGATGACGCTGGAGGAGACCGCCCGCGAGGTGGGCCTGTCCGTGTCCGGGGTGCGCAAGCGCCTGCGGGCCCTGTCCGCTGTCCTGCAGGAGCTGGAGGCCGCATGACGTCCCCCCACCACACCCCGGACTGGCTGCTGGAACGCATCGCGCTGGGGGAGCTTCCCCCGGACGAGCTCGCCGCGGCCCGCGCCCGCCTCGCCCAGGAGCCCGACGGGCCCTCGCGCCTCGCCGCCCTGGAGGCCGACTCGCGCGCCATCCTCGCCCGGCTGCCCCCGCAGGCCGTCGCGCGCGAGGTGATGGCCCGCGCGGCCCGCCCGGACAGCACTGTCGCCGCGGCCCACGTCGTCGCGGCCCCGCGCCGCGTGGAGGCGTCTCCACCGCGCCCTTCGTGGCGCTTCCTGCCCGTGCTGGTGCCGGTGCTCGCCGCCGCGGCCCTGGTCGTGCTCGTGCGACCTTCGACATCGTCCGACGTGCGGGAGGCGCCAGCCACGTGGGGCACCCCCGGCATCCTGGAGCCCACGCGCAGCAAGGGCCTGCAGCCGCGGCTCGACGTGCACCGCCAGAGCGCCGCCCGCTCCGAGCGCCTCACCGACGGCGCCCCCGCCCGGGCCGGTGACGTGGTGCAGCTCTCCTACACCGCGGTCGGCAAGGCCCACGGCGTCCTGCTCTCCGTGGACGGCCGCGGCGCCGTCACCCAGCACCTGCCAGGCCATGGCGAGGCGGACTCCCAGTCCGCCGTGCTGGAGCGCTCCGGCACGCACCTGCTGCCCCGCGCCTACGAGCTGGACGACGCCCCCGGCTTCGAGCGCTTCTTCTTCATCACCGCCGATGCGCCCTTCGCGCTCGACGGCGTCCTGTCCGCCGCGCGCCTCCTCGCCGCGTCCCCTGACGCGCGCACCGCGCCGCTGCGCCTGCCTCCGGAGCTGGGGCAGACCTCCTTCCTGCTGGAGAAGCCGTCCCCATGAGAGCGCCCGTCGTCCTCCTGCTGCTCTCGTTGTTCGCGGGCCTGCCTGCCCACGCCGAAGCCGTCGCCGTGCGCCGCCTGGCCCTGCTCGTGGGCGTCAATGACGGCGGCCCCGAGCGCGTGCGGCTGCGCTACGCGGACACCGACGCGCGCGCCTTCTCCCAGGTGCTGTCGGAGCTGGGCGGCGTGCTGCCCCAGGACCGCGTGCTGCTCACGGACGTGGACCGCGCGGGTGTCCTGGCCGGCTTCGAGCGCGTGCGCAAGCTGGCGGAAGGCGCGCGCAGCTCCGGGGCCCGGCGCGTGGAGGTGCTGCTGTACTACTCCGGCCACTCGGACGACGAGGGCCTGCTGCTCAAGGGCGAGCGCATGGACTACGGCGAGCTGCGCCGCGCGCTGCAGGGGCTGCCCGCGGACGTGCGCATCGCGGTGCTGGACTCGTGCGCGTCCGGCGCGTTCGCGCGGCGCAAGGGCGGCGTCGCGCGGCCCGCGTTCCTGGTGGACTCCGGCATCCAGGTGAAGGGCCACGCCATCCTCACCTCGTCCAGCGCGGACGAGGCGTCGCAGGAGTCGGACCGGCTGGGCGGCTCGTTCTTCACCCACCACCTGGTGTCCGGCCTGCGCGGCGCCGCGGACGTCACCCACGACGGCCGCGTCACCCTGACGGAGGCGTACCAGTTCGCCTTCCACGAAACGCTCGCGCGCACGGAGCGCACGCAGGGCGGCGCGCAGCACCCCAACTACGACATCGAGCTCGCGGGCACCGGCGACCTGGTGATGACCGACCTGCGCGCCACCACCGCGGGGCTCGTCCTCACGGAGCCCCTGGAGGGCCGGCTGTTCGTGCGCGACGCGGTGGGCACGCTGGTGGTGGAGGTGCAGAAGGCCTCCGGTCGCGCCACCGAGCTGGGGCTCGCCCCCGGCGCCTACCGCGCGCGGCGCGAGCTGGGCGGCAGCGTGTCCGAGACGGCCTTCACGCTGAAGGAGGGCTCGCGCACGGCGCTGTCCCCCGGCGACTTCCTGGGCGTGGGCCGCGAGGCCACGGTGATGCGCGGCGGTGGGGGTGGCCAGGCGCCGCAGCCGGCGCTGTCCCCCGAGGGCCGGAGGCGGCTGCCGGTGAACGTGAGCCTCCTGCCGGGGATGAGCACCAACACGCTCCAGGCGGGCAACGCGTCGGTGGAGAACCGGCTCGCGGTGGGCTTCATCAACGGAGGCACCGCGCTGGGAGGCGGGCTGGCGATGGGGCTTGTGGGCAACGTGTACGACGCGGAGGTGCGGGGCCTGGCGATGTCCCTGGGCTTCAACCATGCGGGCG
>NZ_RAWG01000134.1 GCF_003611735.1 Corallococcus sicarius
GGAGCCGCCCCCGCCGCCCGGGCCCAAGGACACCGCGCGCGACGCCGCCCGCGCGAGCGAGGGGGACGGAGGCATGCCCGCCACCGCCGAAGCCCCGAAGCCCGACGCGAAGAAGGAGACCTGGAACGTGGATGCGCCCCCGGGTGCGCAGGCCACGCAGGTGCCCATCGACGTGCGCGAGGGCACGTGGCTGAACGTGGACGTGAGCCCGCGCGGGGATGAGCTCGTCTTCGACCTGCTGGGCGACGTGTACACGCTGCCCATCGCGGGCGGCGAGGCGAAGGCCCTGACGTCCGGCGCGTCCTGGGACATGCAGCCGCGCTACAGCCCGGATGGGAGGTCCATCGCGTTCACGAGCGACCGGGGCGGCGGCGACAACCTCTGGGTGATGAACCGCGACGGATCCGACCCGAAGCCCGTGACGCAGGAGAAGTTCCGGCTGCTCAACAGCCCGGCCTGGAGTCCGGACGGACAGTACCTGGTGGCGCGCAAGCACTTCACCGGCCGGCGCTCGCTGGGCGCGGGCGAGGTGTGGATGTACCACCGCGCGGGCGGCGAGGGCGTGAAGCTCACCGAGCGCGCCAACGACCAGAAGGACCTGGGCGAGCCCGCGTTCTCCCCCGACGGCCGCTACGTCTACTTCAGCCAGGACGTCACGCCGGGCAGGTCCTTCGAGTACGACAAGGACCCCAACAAGGAGATCTACGCCATCCAGCGGCTGGACCTGGAGAAGAAGGAGGTGGAGCCCTTCGTCACCGGCCCGGGCGGCTCCATCCGGCCCACGCCCTCACCGGACGGCAAGCAGCTGGCGTTCGTGCGGCGGGTGCGCACGAAGAGCGTGCTGTACGTGGCGGACGTGGCGTCCGGGGCGGAGCGGCCGCTGTACGACGGGCTCGACCGGGACATGCAGGAGACGTGGGCCATCCACGGCGTGTCTCCGGTGATGGCGTGGACGCCGGACAACAGGTCGCTGGTGTTCTGGGCGGGCGGGAAGCTGAACCGCATCGACGTGGCGACGAAGAAGGTGACGCCCATTCCCTTCCACGTGAAGGGGACGCGCACGGTGTTCCAGACGGTGCGCAGCACGCGCCCGGCGGCGCCGGAGCGCTTCGACGTGAAGATGCTGCGCTGGATGCAGGTGTCACCGGATGGCAGACGCGTGGTGTACCAGGCGCTGGGCCGGCTGTACGTGAAGGACCTGCCGTCGGGCACGCCGCGCAGGCTGACGCGGCAGAACGAGCACCTGGAGTTCTTCCCGTCGTTCTCCCGCGACGGGCGCTCCATCGTCTACACGACGTGGGACGACGACAAGCTGGGCGCGGTGCGCATCGTCGCGGTCACGGGCGGCGAGGGCCGCGTGGTGACGGCGCAGCCGGGCTTCTACGTGGAGCCCGCGCTGAGCCCGGATGGGAAGTCGGTGGTGTACCGGGCCACGGGGGATGGCTACCTGATGCCGGGCACGTGGAGCCGGGAGACGGGGCTGTTCGTGGTGCCCGCGGCCGGGGGCAGCGCCGCGCGCAAGCTGACGCGGGACGGGGAGCAGCCGCACTTCGGGGCGAAGTCGGACCGGGTGTACTTCCTGCGCGTGGAGGAGAAGGAGACGGAGGACGCGCGCACGCTGCAGAGCATCGCGCTGGACGGGGGCGAGGAGCGCTCGCACTTGAAGAGCGCGGGGGCGCTGGAGATGCGGGTGTCGCCGGACGACCGGTGGGTGGCCTTCCGCGAGGACTTCAACGCGTACGTGACGCCCTTCGTGCGTGGCTCCAAGGAGGCGATGGTGGGGCCGGGCACCAAGGCGATGCCGGTGACGCAGGTGAGCCGTGACGCGGGCGAGTACCTGCACTGGTCCGGGGACGGCGCGCGACTGTCGTTGCACTGGGCGCTGGGGCCCAGGCTCTTCACGCGGGCGCTGAAGGACACGTTCACGTTCGTGGACGGCGCGCCGAAGACGCTGCCGCCGCCTTCGTTCGAGGGGGTGGACGTGTCGTTCTCCGCGAAGTCGGACGTGGCGGAGGGGACGCTGGCGCTGGTGGGCGGGCGCATCCTCACGATGAAGGGCGAGGAGGTGGTGCCCGAGGGCGTGGTGGTGGTGAAGGGCCACCGCATCGTGGCGGTGGGTCCGGTGGGGAAGGTGGCGGTGCCGGCGGGGGCGAAGGTGGTGGACGTGAAGGGCAAGACGCTGATGCCGGGCCTGGTGGACGTGCACTGGCACGGGCGCATGGGTGTGGACGGGCTGATGCCGGAGCAGAGCTGGGTGCAGGCGGCGTCGCTGGCGTTCGGGGTGACGACGCTGCACGACCCGTCCAACCAGACGGAGACCATCTTCGCCGCGAGCGAGATGGGCAAGGCGGGGATGCTGACGTCGCCGCGCATCTTCTCCACGGGCACCATCCTGTACGGGGCGGCGAGCGCGGGCGCGCACGTGGAGATCGACACGTTGGACGACGCGCGCCGGCACCTGCGGCGGATGCAGGCGGTGGGGGGCTTCAGCGTGAAGAGCTACAACCAGCCCCGGCGCGACCAGCGGCAGAAGGTGCTGCAGGCGGCGCGTGAGCTGGGGATGTTGGTGGTGCCGGAGGGCGGCTCGCTGCTCCAGCACAACCTGACGATGGTGGTGGACGGGCACACGGGCGTGGAGCACTCGCTGCCGGTGGCGCGCATCTACGACGACGTGCGCCAGCTCTGGAAGGCCACGCGGACGGGCTACACGCCGACGCTGGGCGTGTCCTACGGCGGGCTGATGGGGGAGAACTACTGGTATCAGAAGACGAACGTCTGGGAGGACACGCGCCTGTTGTCCTTCGTGCCCCGGCGCGTGGTGGACGGCCGGTCTCGGCGCCGGGGGATGGTGCCGGACGACGAGTTCAACCACCAGAACGTGGCGCGCGTCGCGAAGGAGCTCAACGACCTGGGCGTGAGCGTGCAGCTGGGCGCGCACGGGCAGCGCGAGGGATTGGCGGCGCACTGGGAGCTGGCGATGTTCGTCCAGGGCGGCATGACGCCGTTCCAGGCGCTGCGCGCGGGCACGCTGAGCGGCGCGCGCTACCTGGGGATGGACGCGGACCTGGGCTCGCTGGAGGCGGGGAAGCTGGCGGACCTGGTGGTGCTGGACAAGAACCCGCTGGAGGACATCTCCAACAGCCGCACGGTGCGCTACACGATGGTGAACGGGCGGCTGTACGACGCGAACACGCTGAACGAAGTGGGCACGCGGCAGCGCACGCGCGGGAAGTTCTTCTTCGAGAAGGACGGCAACGAGGGCTGGAGTCCGAAGGCCTCCACGCATGCCAATGAGCAGGTATGCGATTAGGGTGGTTGCTGTGTTTGTGCGCCGTGGGCTGCGCGGTCGGCCCACGGCAGTACCGACAATCCCTGGGTCCTGGGCCGGGGCCGGGCTGCGTCAGCACGGTGGATTGTCAGTGCAAGGAAGGGGTGGTGGTGGCCTGCGAACAGCTGGGAACCGCGCCCCGTCCCCGGATGCCGCCTCCGTTGCCACCGCCCGGGGCGGCGGAGGAGGCGCGCGAGAAGGAGAACGAGCGACGCCGGAACTCCTGCGGTGATGACTACGTTCGCTGCATCGATGCGGGTGGAGGAGGCTTGCCTGGCCGGGTACAGGGCGAAAGCCGGTGTGACTCCTGCCGGGCCTACTGTATGGCCCATGGCTTCTGGCCCACCTCCATCTACACCTGGAACGGGGAGCCATTGAAATGCCCAGGAAGATGAAAGAAGCCTTCGCCGACCCGTCCCTGCACGACCCGCACTGGCGCGCCTTCATCCTGGACATGGAGAACACGAGTGCGCGCAGGGAGTGGCGACGCTTTCGCGCGGACCTCAGACGACTGGAGCAGCGCCATACCGGACGGGTGCCCACAGCCCCAATGCACCGCGCCCTCGCGGAGGATGTGTTCTTGTGTGCCGCGCACTGGGAGCAGACTCCACGCATCGTGCGCGGCGCGCTGCGTGCGTTGCTGCGATACCCGCTGCGGTTCGCGCTCTACTCGTTCGTGGCCGCGGAGTACTGGCGCTGGGCCTCCAGGGTTTCCCCAGCGGATCTGCCCGCCGCCGAGGCCATGCTCGCGGAGGTCCGCGCGTACCTGCCCTCCCTGGACGAACACGAGCGCTGGAACACGCAGGGCCTGCTGGCCTCCCTGAAGCGCTGAAGCTCAGCGCGGCGCGGCCACCTGGGCCAATGCCTGCTCAATCTGCGGCAGCGCGTAGGGCTTGGGCAGCACCACCACGCCCAGCCACTGTCGCGGGTCTCCGTCCAGCGCCGCGCGGCCGTGGCCGGAGGCGATGATGATGCGCATGGCGGGCTTGCGCAGCGCCACCTCGCGCGCCAGCTCCAGGCCCGACATGCCCGGCAACGTCACGTCCGTGAAGAGCACGTCGAACGGACCCGCCGCCAACGCCACCCGCGCCTCCTCCGCGCTCGCCACCGGCAGCACGTCGTGCCCCAGGAACCCCAGCAGCTCGCTCGCGGACTCGCGGATGTCCTCGTCGTCCTCCACCAGCAGCACGTGCATCCGCCGCGTGGACCCCTGCGTCGCGGGCGGCGCCACGCGCGGCTCCGGCTCCGGCTGCGTCCCCCGAGCCAGCGCCGGTGTCTCCAGCCTCTCCTTGCGCGGGTCCAACAGCGCCCGCACCTTGCGCGCCAGGTCCTCGCGCCGGTACGGCTTGCTCAGCAGGTTCACGCCGGGGTCCAACCGGCCGCCGTGCACGATGGCGTTCTCCGTGTAGCCCGACGTGAAGAGCACCTCGATGTCCGGATGGAGGATGCGCGCCTGCCGCGCCAGCTCCGGGCTGCGCACCGGCCCCGGCATCACCACGTCCGTGAAGAGCAGGTCCACCGCCACGCCGCTCTTCAGGATGGACAGCGCGCTCTGCCCGTCCACCGCGCGCAGCACCCGGTAGCCCAGCTCCGTCAGCAGCTCCACCACCGTCGCCCGCACGTCCGCGTCGTCCTCCACCGCGAGGATGGTCTCCTGTCCGCCCTCCACCGGCCCCGTCACCACCTCCGGCACCGGCGCCTCCGCCTGGAAGGCACGCGGCAGGTACACCTTCACCGTCGTGCCGTGCCCCACCTCGCTGTAGATCTTCACGTGGCCGCCGGACTGCTTCACGAACCCATACACCATGCTCAGCCCCAGGCCCGTGCCCCGGCCCTCCGGCTTCGTCGTGAAGAAGGGCTCGAACGCGCGCTCCAGCACCTGCGGCGTCATGCCCCCGCCCGTGTCCGACACCGCCAGCAGCACGTACGACCCGGTCATCACCTCCGGGTGCTGCTGCGCGTAGTGGTCGTCCAGCGCCGCGTTGCTCAACTCCAGCGTCAGCTTGCCGTGGCCCTTCATCGCGTCGCGCGCGTTGATGGCCAGGTTCAGGATGACGTTCTCCAACTGGTTCGGATCCGCGAGCGTGTTCCACAGCCCGCCGCTGATGACCGTCTCCAGCTCCACGTCCTCGCCCAGCGCGCGGCGCAACAGGTCGTCCATGCCCCGCAGCAGCCGGCCCAGGCTCAGCGAGCGCGGCTCCAACGGCTGCCGCCGCGAGAACGCCAGCAACTGCCCCGACAGCCGCGCGCCCCGCTCCACCGCGCCCAGCGCCGTGCGCACCCGCTGCAGGCCCCGCTCGTTGTCCGCCACGTCGCGCTGCAGCAGCTGGAGGTTGCCGCCCACGATTTGGAGCAGGTTGTTGAAGTCGTGCGCCACGCCCCCCGTGAGCTTGCCCACCGCCTCCATCTTCTGCGCCTGCCGCAGCTGGTCCTCCGTCTGCCGCTGCTCGGTGACGTCGCGCCCGCTGGCGTACAGCACGCCGTCCTCCGGCACCGGCACCGCCGTCCAGGAGATGCGCCGGTGGCCGCCCGTCTTGCACCGGTAGGCGCTTTCGAAGTGCAGCGTGGGCCGGCCCCCCGCCAGGTGGGAGACCTCTTCGCGGGACCGCGCGTAGTCGTCGGGGGCCTCCAGCCACTCGGACGTGCGCCCCAGCAGCTCCGCCTCCGTCCACCCCAGCATCCGCGTCCAGGCCGGGTTGACGCTGATGAAACGGCCATCCCGCAGGTCGCCCACCACCAGCAGGTCCTGGGACACGTTCCACACCCGGTCCCGCTCCCGCGTGCGCTGCGCCACCCGCTGCTCGAGCGTCTCGTTGGCCTGCTTCAGCTCCGCCTGCGCCCGGAGCCGCTCGATGGCCGCCCAGACGCGGTCGGCCACGTCGCGCGTGAACTCCAGCTCCTCCGCCGTCCACTCGCGCGGCTTCGTGTCATGGAAGTACAGCAGCGCCACCAGCTGGCCGTGCTCCATCAGCGGCACGTTGCACAGCGCCCGGACACCGATGCGGCGCAGGGACTCCACCCCTTGCGCCGTGCGCGGGTCCTTCCGCACATCCGCGATGGCCACCGTCTCGCCGCGCCGCATGTCCTCGAGGAAGGCCCCGTAGTCTGGGAAGCGGTGCACCCCCGCGATGCTCAGCGTGCCCGAACCGCGGAGCCACCCGGGGGGCAGGGTCACCAGCTCGTGGGTGGTGTCCACGGCGCCATAGCCCGCGCGCGACACGCCCAGGAAGCGCCCCACCACGTCCATCGCCACGAGCGCGGCGGCGTCCGGCGTCTGCGCGTCGCGCAGCCGGTCCCCCATCTCGATGAGCGCCGCCTGCCGCAGCGCCGCCCGCTTGCGCTCGTCCACGTTGACGACCACCCCCGGGAAGCGCAGGGGCTTGCCCGTGGGCGCAAGCTCGCAGTGCCCGCTCGCCTCCACCCACCGGTAGACGCCGTCCCACTGGCGCACGCGGTACTCCGCGCGGTACGCCCCGCCCGAATTCAGCGTCTGGGCAATCAATGCCTCCACTGCGGGCCGGTCCTCCGGGTGCATGGACGCCACGAAGACGTCCAGGGGCAGCCCCTCCCGGGCCTGCAAGGCATTGAGCGAGAAGGAGCGCGCGAAGCGCTCGTCCACGATGACGCGGTTGGCGGGCACGTCCCACATCCAGGTGCCAATCACCACGTCGGAGTTCAACGCCAGCCGCACGCGCTCGTTGGCCTCGCGCAGCGCGTCCTCGGACTGGCGGCGCTCGGTGACGTCCTGGACGACGCCAATCAGCTGCACCGGACGGCCCTCCGCGTCGTGCACGAGCGACGCCCGCCGGGAGATCCACCGCACCTCGCCGGAGTCCGGCTTGCGGATGCGGTACTCCACCGACGGAATCACCTGCCCCGCCGCCCGCGTGCGCGTGTTGGACACCCGGTGCCGGTCCTCCTCCAGCACGAGCGCCTCCAACACCGGCGCGAGCACGGTGTCCGTGCGCGGCACGCCGTACACCCGGCAGAACTCCGGCGTCACCGTGGCGAGGTTGGTGGCCACGTCGAGCGTGAACACGCCAATGCCACCCGCCTCCTGCGCCAGTCGCAACTGTTCGCGCTTCACGCGCAGGCGCTCCTCGGCGCCGCGGTTCTGGGTGATGTCCTGCGAGACGCAGACGGCGAAGAGGGGCCGGCCCGCCTCGTCCTTCGCCCGCGAGACATGGTGGTGCACCCAGACGGTGCCGCCGTCCGGCCGCGCGTGGCGGTTCTCCACGGAGAAGGGCTCCCCCGTCTCCCACAGGTGCTGGAAGAGGGCGGCGCTGCGCTCGCGGTCCTCCGGGTGGGTGAGCTCCAGCAGGGAGTGCCCCACCACCTCCTCGCGCGGATGCTGCAGCAGGTCACAGAAGCGCTGGTTCACCAGCACCAGCGTGCCCTCCAGGTCCAGCTGCGAGATGCCCACGCTGGCCTGATGGAAGAGCACCGCCATCCGCTCGCGGTCGAACGCGTGCGCGGGCCGCGGGGGTCTTCCGGCTCCGGCTTCGGCTCCGGAATCCTCCTCCAGGCCGGCCTCGCGCAGCCGGGCCCGAAGGCGTTGCACCTCCGCCCTCAAGGCCTGTTCGGTGTCGGAAGGAGGGGCACTCATCTGTGGGGAGGCCGGGGCGGGGGCGACCTTCGGCGGCGGAACTGTGTCCCGGTCCTCAGGGGTGGGCAACGGAGATTTCCGTACGCTTCATTCCCCCAGGCTTCGCTCGCGCGCTCAAACCACCGGAATCACGCTGCGCGGCCCTGTTGTGAAGCGGGCATTCCGAACACTCCCATCGGACTCCGGTCGTAATGCGCACTTCATGCCTTGACGCTGCGAAGAATTTCTTTAAAGAATGCACGCACGTCCTCTTCTTCTCGAAGGTGGCGTATGTACCGGTCCTCGCGTTCCCCAACCGCGGAACCGGTGCGTGACGTCCCAGTTGAGCCCCGCGCGCCGCGTTCCCCCTCTCGGCGCGCGGTGGCCCCTGGGACTTTCCGCCTCCGCCTTCCTCTCCCAGCAACTTCGAGGATTTGCGTGTCCACCTCTGTCTTTGCCCTGCCTGTCTCGCTGGCCCTGCACCTGCTCACCTCGGCGGCGCCGGCTTCCCCGTCACCCGCCACCGCTCCCGTGAAGCCGGCTCCGGCCTCGGCCGTGAAGGGGCTGAGCGCCGCGCAGCGGGAGGCCGCGGGGCGGCTGGTGGGCCCGGCGCTCACGGAAGGCCACGCGTACGCGCGGCTGGCGGAGCTGACGGACGGCGTGGGTCCGCGCCTGTCCGGCTCCGACTCCGCGGAGGCCGCGGTGCAGTGGGCGCTGCGCTCCTTCAAGGCGGACGGGGTGAAGGCGTGGAAGGAGCCGGTGAAGGTGCCGCACTGGGTGCGCGGCGAGGAGCGCGGCGAAATCGTCGCCTCCGAGCGCACGCGGGGCCTGCCGCTGTCGCTGATGGCGCTGGGCGGCAGCGCGCCCACGCCGCCGGAGGGGCTCACCGCGGAGGTGGTGGAGGTGGACTCGATGGAGGCCCTGGCCGCGCTGGGGGACCGGGTGAAGGGGCGCATCGTCTTCTTCAACCACACCATGTCGGAGGCGGCGGACTACGGCCGCTTCGCGGGGATGCGCAGCCGGGGTCCGGCGGCGGCGGCGAAGCAGGGCGCGGTGGCCGCGCTGGTGCGCTCGCTGGCCACGGCGTCGCTGCGCACGCCGCACACCGGGGCCACGCGCTTCGATGACGGCGGGCCGCGCGTGCCCGCGGCGGCGGTGTCGGTGGAGGACGCGCTGACGCTGCACCGGATGCTCGAGGGCGGGACGGTGAAGGTGCGGCTGGTGCTGGGGTGCTCGGAGCTGCCGGACGCGGACTCGTCCAACGTGGTCGCGGAGGTGCGCGGCCGGGAGAAGCCGGATGAGGTGGTGCTCCTGGGCGCGCACCTGGACTCGTGGGACGTGGGCACGGGCGCGCACGACGACGGCGCGGGCGTGGTGATGGTGATGGAGGCGGCGCGCCTCATCGCGAAGCTGCCCCAGGCGCCCCGGCGCACCGTGCGCGTGGTGCTGTTCATGAACGAGGAGAACGGCCTGCGCGGAGGCCGCGCGTACGCGGAGGCCCACGCGAAGGAGCTGCCCAAGCACGTCGCCGCGCTGGAGATGGACGCGGGCGGCGGGCCGCCCCTGGGCGTCAGCCTGCACGCGGGGCCGGGCGGTGAGGCGCTGCTGCGGCCGTGGCTCGCCCCGCTGGATGGGCTGGGCGCGGGCCGGTTCATGCACGGCCATGCGACGGGCGCGGACATCAGCCCGATGGAGCCCGCGCGCGTGCCCTTCGTGGGCGTGCGCGTGGACAGCAGCCGCTACTTCGACGTGCACCACTCCATGGCGGACACGCTGGACAAGGTGGACCCGCGGGACCTGTCGCGCAGCACCGCCGCCGTGGCGTGGGTGGCGTACGCGCTGGCGGAGGCGCCGGGCCTGCTCGCGCGCCCCACCGGGCCGGAGGACGACGGCCCGCCGCCGAAGAAGAAGTAGCGCACTACCGCGTCACGGGCCTGCCGGGGCCACGCCGCAGGGGCAGCTCCGGCAGCAGCAGCGTGACGAGCAGGGCGGCCAGCGCGACGAAGAGGGCGAAGCGGTACACCGCCGTCGTCGCGCGGGTGAAGGACTCCTTGAGCGCGCGCTCCACGCGGTCCACGGTGGAGAGCGCGTGCGCCTCGTCCGCGTCCACCCGCGCCCGGGCCTGTGCGCCCTCGGGGCCGGGGAGGGATTGGGAGGCCTGCCGCTCCTCGGCGAAGCCCTGACGCAGCCTCGCCTTCACTGCGTCGGGCTGGAACCGCTCGCCCGCGGGTGCGCTCTCACCGCCGCCCAGGCCACCGCCAAGGCCTCCGGGTGCCGCGGCGCGCAGCTCCTGGCGCACGTCCTGGGGCAGCCCCTGCGTGGCCTGCGCGGTGCGCGCTGTCATCTCGCGGCCCAGCGTGCCCGCGAACACGGTGCCCAGCAGGGCCACGCCCACCGTCATGCCCAGCTGCCGGAAGAAGGTCGTGGCGGACGTGGCCACGCCGATGCGCTGGGGCGGCACCGCGTTCTGCACCGCGACGGTGTACAGCGGGATGGACGGGCCCAGCCCCAGCCCCACGAGCACCATCTTCACCGTCACCTCCGCCTGGCTGGAGTCGGGCGTCAGCGTGAAGGCCATCACCGCGAACCCGACGCCCAACAGCAGCAGCGAGCCCAGCATCACGGCCTTGTAGCGCCCCAGCCGCGACACCAGCTGTCCGGACAGCACGTTGCCCGCCACCACGCCCAGCGTCAGCGGCGTGAGCGTCAGCCCCGAGTGCGTCGCGGACAGCCCCACCACGTTCACCATGAACAGCGGCAGGAAGGTGACGGACGCGAGGAACACCGCGCCAATGATGAACACCGCCGCGTTGCCCGCCGTGAACGCGCGCAGGCGGAACAGCGAGGGGTCCAGGAGCGGCTCCTTCGCGCGGCGCTCCCGCCAGACGAACAGCCCCAGGCCCACGGCCGACAGCGTGAACAGCCCGAGGATGGGCGCGGAGCCCCACGCGAACCCACCCGGCCTGGGCGTGGCCGCCCCATGGCCCAGGCTGAGCGCGAGCAGCAGCGGCACCACCGCCACCGCCAGCCACAGCGCGCCCGACAGGTCCAGCCGGCTGCCGTGCACGCCCTCGGGCTTGAGCGGGGGCATGCGCAGGAAGATGAGCGCGAGCGCGAGCGCGCCCACCGGCAGGTTGATGAAGAACACCCAGTGCCAGCCCAGCGCGTCGGTGATGAAGCCGCCGGCCAGCGGGCCAATGACGCTGGACAGGCCGAACACCGCGCCGAACAGGCCCTGGTACTTGCCCCGGTCGCGCGGCGGGAACAGGTCCGCCACCACCGCCAGCGAGCCGGTGAAGAGGGCCGCGCTGCCCAGGCCCTGCACCGCGCGGCAGAGGATGAGCGTGAGCGTGGAGCGGCACACGCCGCACAGGAAGCTGCCGGTGAGGAACACAAGGATGCCCGCCACCAGCACCGCGCGCCGCCCCAGCAGGTCCGACAGCTTGCCCCACACGGGCACCATCATCGTGGAGGCCACGAGGTACGAGGTGGTGAGCCACGGGTAGTGTTCCGGCGCGATGTGCAGGTCCGCCTGGATGGCCGGGCCCGCGGTGGCCACGATGGTCTGATCCAACGCGGCCAGCAGCAGCCCCAGCAGCGCGCCCGACAGGGTGAAGGCCTTCTGCGAGCGGCTGAACCGCTCGGAGGCCGGCGCTGCGACGTCAATGGGGCCAGGGTCGGCGGTATGGGCGGCGGTGTCGGCCATGGCGGTCGGGTACGCGCTCGCGCGCTGCCCGCGGAAACCTGGGGATGCCAGGGGAGGGTGGCCATTTCCGCCTGCCCGGCTGCCCCCCTGCCAGCGCGCGGAAAACCCATCAGGGCGCAAGGGTCATTTCCAGGACATCGGGCGGTGGCTCTATCCTCCGGGCCTTTGCGTGTCGGACGCACCGGGTCGGCGGTCGTGTCCCCCAGGAAGTGACGAATGCGGATCCGTGGAGCGCTGGCCTGCGCCGTGCTGTTGACGATGGTGACGGGCTGCAAGGACGACCCGAAGCCCCTGCCCGATGCGGGCTCGCAAGACGCGGGCTCTCAAGACGCGGGCTCTCAAGACGCGGGCCCGCAGGACGACGGCGGCACGCCTGATGCCGGCGGGCCCACCCTCTCCGAGACGCCGCGCTGGCAGGTGTCCGGCGATGCCACCCCGGCCTCGGCCTGCTTCGGCCGGAGCGTGGCGCTGGGCGACCTCAACGGCGACGGCCGCGCGGACCTGCTGGTGGCATCCCCGCCGTGCACGAGCGGGCCGACGGACCCGGGCCGCGTGTCGCTGTACGCGGGCGAAGCGCGCGACTTCTCCCAGACACCCGTCACCACGACGATGACGTGGGTGCATCCCAGTCCGCGCACCTCGGGCTACCAGCTCACCGTGTCCACGGGCGACCTCGACGGGGATGCGTACGCGGACGTGCTCGTGCGCGGCTACTACGGCGTCAGCGTGTTCAAGGGCGGGCCGGACCTGTCCCAGGTGCTGGCGCAGCCGCTGTTCCGCGTGCTGGACGTCTCCACCACGCGCTTCAGCAGCGCGCACCTGCTGGACCTGGACGGTGACGGGCTGGACGAGCTCATCGTCACCACCAACACCGGACGCAGCACTGTCTATCGCTACACGCCCGGCGCCGCGGAGGGTCCCTTCACCAACGTGCAGGTCTTCTCCGGCTACCCTTCGCCCGCGGGGGACACGGACGGGGACGGCACCCAGGACATCTTCAGGTCGACCGGTGGGGGGGCCCTGGAGATGGGACTCTTCCTGGGTTGCAAGCAGGGCTGTGAGGGCCCGCTGACGCTCCAGCCGGTGTGGAAGGGCACGGCGGCGGGGATGAGGGCGCTGCCGGACCTGAGCGGGGATGGCCGTCCGGAGCTGCTCGTGAGCCTCAATGGCAGCCAGCGCCTGCACCTGTCCGACGCCGCGCTCCAGGGGTATTCCCCCACGCCGGTGTGGCAGATGATGGACGACGCGACCTTCCCCGTCTTCGGCTACTCCGTCCTGCCGGCGGGCTCCATGGTGGAGGGCAGCACGGGCCATGACTTCGTGGCGACCGCCATCGGGCGCGTGTACCTCTTCCGCCCCACGGAAAACGTGTCCGGTCCGCTGGAGCCCCTCTGGGCGTGGCCGCGCGCCAACCGCCTCCAGCCCGGGAAGTCGTTGGGCTTCGTCGCCCCGAGCGTGGCGAGCGCGGGCGACCTGGACGGCGACGGCCATGACGACCTGGTGGTGGGCATCCCGCCGGAATCGGATGGCACCCACTTCCCCGGCCGGGTGCGGGTGTACGGCGGCGGCGCGGTGCCCGCCCTGGACGAGCCTGCCCCCGCGCTGGTCCCGACGAAGACGTGCAACCTCGCGGTGGATCCGGTCAATGGCAAACCTGACTTGACGGTGGACCGCGACGTGCTCGCGCGCTCGCTCTACATCGAGCGCCGCACCTTCGCGCAGGACTCGTGCGAGGTGCTCGAAGGCTGCGTGCCCGCGGGCGGTGAGCGGCGCCTGCTGCGCTTCACCACGTCCATCATGAACATGGGCACCGGTCCGCTGGTGGTGCCGTCACCGGAGGAGCGGCCGGACCTGTTTGTCTATGACGCGTGCCACCTGCACGACCACCTGAAGGACTTCGCGGGCTATGCGCTGAAGGACGCGTCAGGCACCACCACCGCGGTGGGCCGCAAGCAGGGCTTCTACATGGTGGACTACACGCAGTACTGCGCGGATGGCGGCCCGTTCACCTGGTACGACCCGCGCACGGGCATCTCGCCCGGCTGGTCGGATGTCTACACCGCGGACACCGCGTGCCAGTGGTTGGATGTCACCGGCACGCCGGACGGCGAGTACACGGTGCGCGTGGGCGTGGATGAGAATCACATCGTGGACGAGGCCGACGTGCTGCCCAACGAGGTCACCGTGAAGGTGCGCCTCACCGGCGACACGGTGACCGTGCTGCCCTGACGCACGTGCATCATTTTCCCGCGAGGGGGCTCCAGGGAGTGCACGCCGGAATCGCGGCTGATGCTTTCCCTGGAGCTGACGAATGCGGATGCGAAGCACGTGGGGCTGTACGGTGGTGTTGTTGCTGGCCGTGACGGGCTGCAAGGGAGATCCGAAGCCCCAGCCCGATGCGGGCATCCCTGACGCGGGCTCGCCAGACGCAGGCTCGCCAGACGCGGGCATCCCTGACGCGGGCCCGTCAGAGGACGCGGGCACCCCCGATGGAGGCGGCACCGCCACGCCCACCCTCTCCGAGACGCCGCGCTGGCAGGTGGCCGGAGACGGCCTCGTCCCCGAGGAGTGCTTCGGTCGCTCCCTCGCGCTGGGCGACCTCAACGGCGATGGGCGCAAGGACCTGCTGGTGGCGTCGGGGCCCTGCCAGGGTGTGCAGACAGTCCCGGGGCGCGTGGCGGTGTACGCGGGGGAGGCGCCCTTCTTCTCTCCGACCCCCATCACCACGACGATGACGTGGGTCCACCCCAGCCCGCGCACGTCGGGCTACAAGCTCACCGTGTCCACCGGCAACCTCGACGGGGATGCGTACGCGGACGTGCTGGTGGTGGGCGCCTATGGCGTCAGCGTGTTCAAGGGCGGGCCGGACCTGTCCCAGGCGCTGGCCGAGCCGCTGTTCCGCGTGCCGGACGCCTCCACCACGCGCTTCAATGGCGCGCAGCTGCTGGACCTGGATGGCGACGGGAAGGATGAACTCGCCGTCGCCACGCTCGCCGGGGAGCTGACCGTGTACCAGGCCGCGTCCGGGGCGGCCTTCGCCCCCGTGCGCACGCTGTCCGGTGCCCCGAAGCCCGCGGGCGATACGGACGGGGACGGAGCCCAGGACCTGCTGGTGACCCACGACGACTTCACGGCGGAGCTCTTCCTGGGGTGCAAGCCGGGCAGCCCCCGCGCGTGCACCGGACCGCTGACGACCGCACCCGTGTGGACGGGCAACGCCGAGCGCTTCCACGCGCTGCCCGACCTGAGCGGCGACGGACGCCCGGAGGGGTTCATGGTCCTGGATGGCAGCCAGCGCCTGCACCTGTCCGACGCCGCGCTCCAGGGCTACGCACCGCAGGCCACCTGGCAGCTGATGGACGACGCGGTGTTCCCGCTGCTCGGCCAGAACTTCCTCTCCTTCGGTCCGTCCATCATCCCCGTGGGGTCCATGGTGGCGGGCAGCACGGGCCACGACTTCGTGGCCACCGCCGTCGGGCGCGTGTACCTCTTCCGCCCCACGGAAAACGTGTCCGGTCCGCTGGAGCCCGTCTGGGCGTGGCCGCGCTCCAACCGCCTCCAGCCCCAATGGAACATGGGCTACAACTACCTGGGCGTGGCGGCCGCGGGGGACCTGGACGGCGACGGCCATGGCGACCTGGTGGTGGGCATCCCGCCGGACAACGGCGGCACCGGCTTCCCCGGCCGGGTGGTGGTGTTCGGCGGCGGCGCGGTGCCGGATTCCACGGAGCCCGCGCCCGCGCTGGCGCCCACGAAGACGTGCAACCTCGTGGTGGATCCGGTCAACGGCAAGCCGGACCTGACGGTGGACCGGGACGCGCTCGCTCGGTCGCTCTACGTGGAGCGCCGCAGCTTCGCGGCGGACTCGTGCGAGGTGCTCGAAGGCTGCGTGCCCGCGGGCGGTGAGCGGCGCCTGCTGCGCTTCACCACGTCCATCATGAACATGGGCACGGGCCCGCTGGTGGTGCCGTCACCGGAGGAGCGGCCGGACCTGTTCGTCTATGACGAATGCCACCTGCACCACCACCTGACGAACTTCGCGGGCTACGACCTGCGAGACGCTTCGGGAGCCTCCACCTCGGTGGGCCGCAAGCAGGGCTTCTTCATGGTGGACTTCACCCAGTACTGCGCGGACGGCCAGCCCGCCGCCTGGTACGACCCGGGCACGGGCATCTCTCCCGGCTGGTCGGACGTCTACACCGCCGACCTCCCCTGCCAGTGGATGGACGTCACCGACACCCCGGACGGCGAGTACACGGTGCGCGTGGGCGTGGATGAGAACCACATCGTGGACGAGGCCGACGTGCTGCCCAACGAGGTCACCGTGAAGGTGCGCCTCACCGGCGACACCGTGACCGTGCTGCCCTGAAAACCGGGGAAACCCCCTGGGCGGGCGGGCTGGCGTGAAGGCCGCGTGCAAGGCCGCGTGCAATGACCGGCCGTTCGCGGCGTAGAGTGCCTGACGCGGCCCGCCCACCGGCGTTCCGGTGCGGTGGGCCGTGCGGCCTCCAGCGAGCGCAAAGGGGTGGTTTCGTGAATTTCCGGGTCGACGTGTGGGAGGGCGCGCGCATCGCGCTGTCCTCGCTGCGCTCCAACCGGCTGCGGACGGTGCTCACGACGGTGGGCATCGGCGTGGGCGTCTGCACGCTCCTGGCCATCGTCGGCATCATCCAGGGCTTGAACAGCTCGTTCTCGGAGCAGCTGGGGAAGATTGGCTCCAACACCCTCCAGGTGTCCAAGTTCCCCTGGGTGATGAACGGGGACTGGTGGGCGTACCGCAACCGCAAGCCGCTGTCGCTGGAGCTGCTGGACCCCATGCGGGCCAGCTCCGAGCACGTGGTGGCGGTGGCGCCCATGTACTTCGAACAGGGAGAGGTGTCCTTCCAGCAGCGCAAGCTGGCCTCCATGCAGATCATGGGCACCAGCCCCGACTACTCCCTGACGTCCAGCGTGGAGATGGCGACGGGGCGCTTCCTCACCGACGCGGACGTGGACAACCGCTCCGCCGTGGCGGTGCTGGGCGCGGAGGTGGTGAAGGTGCTCTTCCCGGGCATCAACCCGGTGGGCCACCGCGTCCTGGTGGACAAGCGGCCCTACCGCGTCGTTGGCACCATCGTGGAGCGTGGCACGGTGCTGGGGCAGAACATGGACCTGGTGGTGATGCTGCCCTACCCCGCGTTCATGGGGCAGTTCGGCACCAAGCGCGACCTCACCATCGTCCTCGCGGTGGACCAGCAGGAGAAGGTCCCCCTCGTGCAGGACCGGCTCACGGAGACGCTGCGCCGCGAGCGCAGCACCAAGCCCGGCGCGCCGGACGACTTCGCCATCAACCGGCCGGACCAGCTGGCCAGCATGTACGCGCAGCTCACCGGCGCGCTCTACGGCGCGGCCACGGGCGTGGGGCTCATCACGCTGCTGGTGGGCGGCATCGGCATCATGAACATCATGCTGGTGTCGGTGCGCGAGCGGACGCGGGAGATTGGCGTGCGGCGGGCGCTGGGCGCGCGCAGGCACACCATCATCCTCCAGTTCCTGATGGAGGCGGCCAGCGTGTCCGCCGTGGGCGGCGCGCTGGGCACCGCGGTGGGCATGGGGCTCGCGTGGCTCGTGTCGTACCTCACGCCGCTGGCGGCGTCGGTGCAGCTGTTGACGGTGGTGGCGGGCGTGGGCTTTTCGGCGGTGGTGGGGCTGCTGTTCGGCATCTGGCCGGCGGCGCGCGCGGCGAACCTGGATCCGGTGGAAGCACTCCGCCACGACTGAAGCAGGGAGACACCGGCGATGTGGATGGCATTCTGGGACACGGTGCGGCTGGCGTTCGGGACGTTCCGCTCCAACCCGCTGCGCTCGTTCCTGACGCTGCTGGGCATCGTCATCGGCGTCACCACGGTGGTGGCGATGATGTCCATCATCGAGGGCCTGAAGAACCAGGTGAACAACCAGCTGTCGGAGCTGGGGACCAACTGCTTCCAGGTGCAGCGGCTGCCCTTCGGCCAGGGCAACCTGTCCGCCGCGGAGCTCGCGCGCCGGCCGCGCCTGGGCTACCCGGACCTGGAGGCCATCCGGTTGCAGCCGTCCATCCTCCTGGCCGCGGCGGAGGACTCCAAGGGCGGCCAGAAGGCCTCCACGGCGGAGCGGGAGACCCGGTCCAACGTGCACGTCTGGGCGGGCACGCCGGAGTACTTCGAGACGAACTCGGTGAGCATCGCCACCGGGCGGCCCTTCACGGACACGGAGTTCGTGGACGGGCGCAACGTGGCGGTGGTGGGCGCGGACCTGGCGGACACGCTCTTTCCCGGCATGGAGCCGCTGGGGCGCCAGTTCCGGCTGCAGGGGCGCACCTTCCTGGTGGTGGGCACGCTCAAGCGCCGGGGCGGCATCATGGGTGGGGGCAGCCAGGACAACCAGGCCATGATTCCCCTCTCCACGTACGCGGGCATCTTCGGCATCCGGGACTTCCGGGTGAGCATCCAGGCGCGCTCGGCGGAGGTGCTCCAGCGCGCCCAGGATGAGGTGACGCTGCTCATGCGCCGGCGCCACGGGCTCAAGCCGGAGGAGACGGATGACTTCTTCATCTTCTCCAATGCGAGCACCACGGAGATGTTCAACAACATCTCCGCGGCCATCTCCGCGGCCAGCTTCGGCGTGTGCCTGCTGTCGCTCCTGGTGGGCGGCATTGGCATCCTGAACATCATGCTCGTCGCGGTGACGGAGCGGACGCGGGAGATTGGCATCCGCAAGGCGCTTGGGGCCAAGCGCTACCGCATCCTCGCGCAGTTCGCGCTGGAGGCGGTGGTGCTGTCGCTGGTGGGCGGCGCGCTGGGCGTGGCGCTGGGCGTGGGCCTGTCGCTCCTGGCGCGGTGGATGGTGAAGCTGCCCACGGAGGTGCCGCTCTGGTCCGTGGTGGTGTCGCTGGCGATGAGCTGCGGGGTGGGGCTGGCGTTCGGCATCTACCCGGCGGCGCGCGCGGCGAAGCTGGACCCGGTGGACGCGATGCGCTCCGAGTAGTCCTGCTGCCCGCCGTCCTCCGGCGCGAAGAAGGCCCCGACCCGGCGGCAGCGGGTGGGGCCCGGGCGTCACGGTCGCTGCCCGCGAGTGATTACGGGCAGGGGTACGTACAGGTGATCTGCCCGGTGATGGGGTTCTTGAAACAGGTGGGCGTGCAGTCCTGCGCGGTGGCGGAGGACGGCGCGACGGCGATGCCCACGCCCATCACGGTGGCGACGACAGCGGCGAGGAACGCGACGTGACGGACATGCTTGCGAGCCTGCATGGTGTCTTCTCCCTGGGGGTGTGTTCGTGCTGCGAGGCGAACTCTAGGGATGCCGTCTGACAACGCCAAGCGGTGGGATGCCAGGGCCGCGCGCCTACGACGACCCCTGCAACGGAGTCGTCCCCTCGTTCAAGATGGCGAGGTAGCCGTGGTACGCGAAGACGCGGCCTCGCTTGCGTCCGGTGACCTCCTCCACGATGCCCAGACGTTTCAGGTCCGCGAGCGCCGCGTTCACCGTGGGGGCGGTCAGTCCGGTCCGTTCAACGAGCTGGTTCGACGTGACATACGGTTGCGTCTGCAGCAGCTCGTGCACACGGAGCGCCGAACCGGCGCGCTCGCTCTCCGCCGTGATGTGCTCCCGGTCGTGCTTGAAGAGTTCGATGATTCTTGTTGCCGCGTCGAACGCCTGGTTCGCCGTCTCCTCGACGCCCTTGAGGAAGAATTCGAGCCAGGCCTCCCACGCGCCCTGCTCGCGCACCTCCTGGAGCAGCCGGTAGTAGTCGGCCCGGCGCGTCTTCAGATAGAGGCTCAGGTAGAGCAGCGGCTTGCGGAGCACTCCCTGGACGCACAAGTAGAGGGTCACGAGGAGGCGGCCGATGCGACCATTGCCGTCGAGAAAGGGGTGGATGCTCTCGAACTGCACATGCAGGAGCCCCGCCTTGATGAGCGCCGGCAGCCGGGACTGCTCCTCGTGCATGAAGTTCTCAAGGGCGCGGAGGCAGTCGTCGAGCTCCGTCACTGGAGGCGGAACGTAGAGAGCATTTCCGGGCCGGGTTCCTCCAATCCAGTTCTGTGAGCGACGAAACTCACCCGGATCCTTCGTGGCACCGCGTCCACCCTGCAGCAACCGCGCATGCATCTCTCGGATGAGCCGGAGCGAGAGGGGCAACTCCTTGAGCCGCTCGAGCCCGTACATCATCGCGTCGACGTAGTTGGAGACCTCGCGGATGTCGTCAATGGGCTGGCCCTCCTTGGCCTCGGTCTCGAATTGGAGCAGGTCGGAGAGCGTCGACTGCGTTCCCTCAATCTGCGAGGAGAGCACTGCCTCCTTGCGCACATACATGTAGAGGAACAACTCCTGGCGCGGCAGGAGCATCGTGATTCCATCGAGGCGGCCCAGCGCCCGCTCAGCTTGGCTGAGCCGGTCCAGAAGCCCCAGGACGTCGATAGGAGGAACAGGCGGCAAGGGCTGCGGGACGAACGACCGCACACGCTCCCCGGCGGCGGTCGTCTCCACGAACCGGCCCATTCTCGAAGGCGCAGATGAAAGGTCCGTCATGCGCCCAGCATTCGAACAGGGCTTATTTAAATCAACAGGCGTTTACTTAAATAGCCCCCTTTCTAAGGAAAGCAGCCTTTAATAGGTCAATTTCCATAGTAATTCCAATGGGTTGAGCCGAGCCCTTCACTGCCGCGGCGTGCGGCTCCACTGGTAGCCCAGCGTGGCGCCGGTGCCGATGCAGGTGTACGCGAGGTAGCGGCGCACGAACTCCCAGCGCTCGCTGGTGCCCGCCAGGCGCCGCAGGGCGGCGTGCGCGGCGAGCCCCACCAGCATCCCCGCCGCCGCGCCGCCGAGCGCGCCCAGGTACGCGTCGCCGCGCTGTTCGCTGCCTCCAAAGGCGACCTCTCCCATGCCCCACGTGCCGAGCGCGGCGAACGGCGGCGTCACCACGAAGGCGGCGCTGAACGCGCCCACCTCCAGGTCCAGCCAGCGGCCCTGGGGATAGGAGGGGTGGACGAAGAGGAACCGTCCGGTGACGGAGGCCAGCAGGGTGCCGGCGGCGGCCTCGGCGGCGGTGGCGCCCAGGCGCGGGTCGCCCCCCACGCGGGTCGCGGCCCACGCGGTGCCCAGGGGCAGGAGCGTGAGCGCGCCGTGCGCGGCCCGGGTGCCACGCGACAGCGGTGCGTCCGTGTCGGGTTCACCGTGGGGGATGAACGGCCGCAGCTTCCGTGGAGGCACGGCCGGAGACTCGGGCACCGTGTCCATGAACGGCACCTCCGAGACGGTGGGCTCCAGCGGGGGCGGAGGCTCCTCCGCCGGGGGCATGGGGATGTCCGCCGGAGGGGGCGCTTGCTGCGCAGGCCGTGCCTCCGCCGCGAGCACGGCCGGCCCGCCCAGCAGGACCGCCAGGAGGAGCACCCGCTCCCCCCGGCTTTGTGCCGGTTCCTTCCCCCGTCGTCCCATGCCCGTGTCCGTCCTCCGGTGCGCGGGTCGCCTCCACCCGTCGCTCCAAGCAGTGCGCATGCGGCGCGCCGGACACCACCCGCGGCGTGAGACACCGGTGGCAACCGTCCAGCGGTGGACGGAGCCCGGGGCCCTTCCCGCGCTTCCTTCAGTCCCCTGCACGCGGTGGATGCACCGGACGGAGGATCGCCCTAGCGTCGGGGCCTTGCGGCTGGCCTGGCTCATCCTGTGTGCCCTGCTCGTGGCGGGGTGCCCGTACCCGAACCACCGACACGACCTGCGTCTGCGCTCGCTGCCGGAGGACCCCGCGGCGCGCGACGTCGCCATCACCCAGACGCTCGGGGTGCCGCTGGAGCCGGGCAACGGCGTGGAGCTGGTGCTGAACGGGCGGGTCTTCGACGTCATCGAGGCGGAGATCCGCGCCGCCCGCTCCAGCATCCACATCGCCAGCTACATCTGGCGTCCGGGCATCCCGTCGGACCGGCTGCTCATCGCGCTGCGCGAGCGCAGGCCCGGTGTGCAGTGCCGGGTGCTGGTGGATCCGCTGGGCAGCGTGAACTTCGAGGTCGTGGCTCCGGTGCTGACGGACGCCGGCTGCGAGGTGCGCATCTACCGTCCCATGCAGGGCACGGTGACGGCCCTGGACGCGAGCCGCATCCGCGCGCGCATGCACCGCAAGCTGGTGATCCGCGACGGCGAGGTGGGGCTGACGGGCGGCTTCGGCATCTGGCGCAGCTGGCTGGGCAACGGCGACGCGCCGGACGCCTGGCGCGACACCAACGTGCGCGTGCGCGGGCCCGCGGTGCGCGGCATGCAGCTGGCGTTCGCGCGGAACTGGCAGGAGTCCGGCGGGGACTTCCTGCCGCCGGAGTCCTTCCCGCAGCTCACGCCAGCAGGCGACGCGCGCGCGTGCTTCGTCGCCAGCACCGGCCACCGCTTCCTGTCGGAGGCGTCCAGGATGTGGCTGCTGTCCATCGCGTCCGCGAAGAGCCGGCTGTGGATCGCCAACTCGTACTTCCTGCCGACCGAAGCCATCAGCGACGCGCTCATCGAGAAGGCGCGGCAGGGCGTGGACGTGCGGGTGCTGGTGCCGGGCCGCCACCACGACGTGGGGCCCGTGTTCGCCGCGCAGCGCGCGTCCTACGCGCGGCTCCTGGAGGGCGGCGTGCGCATCTGGGAGTACGAGCTGTCGATGATGCACTCCAAGACGCTGCTCGCGGACGGCCTGCTGAGCGTCGTGGGCTCCACCAACCTGGATCCGCTCGCGCTCAACCACACCGACGAGGGCTCGCTGATGGTGGAGGACCCGGCGCTGGCGGAGCTGCTGGAGGCCTCCTTCGAGGAGGACTTCACCCACTCCGTGGAGATCCACTGGCAGGGCTGGAAGCGCCGCGGCCTGCTCCAGAAGCTGGGCGAGCAGCTCCCGGGCCTCATCGGCGATTTCCTATGAGCCGGACGCCGCGCCAGACGTGAGAGCAAGCCGCCGGCTGGCCCCTGTTGCCGGCGCATTGCGTCTGGGAATGGCGCCAACCCCCCAACACACGGGCCCTGGAGCGCTGGCCCGTCCGGGCGGGGGGCCATCAGGGGGGCACGACATCCGTCGCCATTCACTGTCGGTGCGCATTCATTTCGCATGTTGGCGATTCGACTGTTCGGTCTCGCATGTCTGTCATTGTCCGTGGCCTGGCCGGTGTTCGCGGCAGGGCCCTCGGTCTGGGGGGAGGGGATGATGGTGAAGGTCCGACCGGACGCCACCGCCCCCGGGAGCGCCACGGAGGTGCGCCTCACCGCCGCGCGCAACGAGTTCGTCTCCTTCCAGGTGGCGCTGCACGGCGGTGACACGGGCCTCCAGGGCGTCCGCGCCCGGCTGCCCGCGCTGGAGGGCCCCATGACGCTGACGGGGCCGGACGTGACGCTGTACCGGCAGGCGCTCCTCACCACGCGGCCGACGTCCGGCTTCGAGCAGGCGGCGGGACAGTGGCCGGACGGGCTGGTGCCGGACACGGATGAGGTCGCAGGCGAAGCGCGCCGCGCGTTCCCCTTCGACGTGCCCGCGGGCGAAGCGCGCGCCCTCTGGGTGGACGTGCACGTGCCCCGGGATGCGCCGCCCGGCGACTACACGGGCACGGTGACGGTGGAGGCGGACGGAGGCTTCCAGCGGCAGGTGACCGCGAGGCTGACCGTGGTGGACGCGGTGATGCCGAGCACGTCCTCGCTGTCCTCGGCGTTCATGCTGTCGGCGCCGCAGGTGTGCCGCGCGCACCTGGGCCGGGAGGACTGCTCGCCCCGGGAGCTGCAGCCCCTGCTCGCGCGCTACCAGCAGCTGGCGCTGGAGCACCGGCTCACGCTGCCCAACATCTTCCCCCGCAGGCCGTGGCCTCCGTCGTGGAGTGACTTCGACGCGACGTGGGGTCCGTACCTGGACGGCACCGCGCCCACGCGGCTGTCCGGCGCGCGGATGACGAGCCTGGAGTACGGCGGCCCGCCCACCCCCGAGGACCTGCAGGACTTCACCGCGCACATGCGCGAGCGGGGCTGGCTGGGCCAGGCCTATGCTTCCATTGGCGACGAGCCGCCCTACGGGTCGAGCTTCGAAGAGGTGCAGGACACCGGAGCGCTGGTGCGGCGGGCCGCCCCCGACCTGCGCACGATGCTGACGACGAACTCGATCAAGCTGAAGACCCACGCCCTGGGGCCCCTGGTGGACATCGTGGTGCCGCTGGTGAACCACCTGGACGGCACGGAGCCGGGCTTCGTGGGGGACCAGAGCGCGACGTACACGGAGTTCCTCGCGCGTCCTGGAGCGGAGTTGTGGGCGTATCAGAGTTGCATGAGCCACGGCTGTGCGCCGGGGACCAACATGCCGGAGAACCTGCCGGGGGCGGGCTGGCCGTCGTACATGGTGGACCGCTCCGCGGCGAAGGCGCGCGCGATGGAGTGGGTGACGTTCCTCCAGGGCGGGACGGGCGAGCTGTACTACGAGACGGTGGGGATGCTCCCCACGGCGTGGACGGACCAGTTCTGCTTCAACGGCAACGGGGACGGGACGCTGTTCTACCCGGGCACCCCGGCTGCGATTGGCGGGACGACGCACGTGCCGGTGCCGTCCCTGCGCCTGAAGCTCATCCGCCAGGGGATGCAGGACTACGAGTGGCTCAAGGCGGTGAGCGACGCGGGGGACCCGGACTTCGCGCGCAGGGTGGCGCGGGAGCTCATCCCTTCCGCGTCGCGCGTGCCGGACGACGGCGCCGCGTTCGATGCGGCGCGGCTGCGGCTCATCCAGCGCTATCAGGAATTGACCCGGGACGACCCGTCGGCACCGGAGATGGGCGGGCCTTCCGACCCGTCTCCGACTCCGACTCCGGGGCCGGTGGAGTCGCCGGCGCATGGCGGGCCGGTGGCGGCGCTGGAGGCGAAGGCCCCCACGGGGGGCTGTGGGATGAGCGGCGGCGGTCCGGTGGTGGTGGCGGGCGG
>NZ_RAWG01000135.1 GCF_003611735.1 Corallococcus sicarius
CCCCGCCCATCCGCCATCCGGAGCCCACCATGAACCTGAAGCCTCTCTCTCGGGCCGTCAGGACGGCCCGAGAGAGAGGCTTCAGGTTCATGGTGGGCTCCGGATGGCGGATGGGCGGGGCGGGCAGCACGCGCCGCCTGCTCCTGTAACGGACGAGTCTTCCGGAAGGTCTACGCCCCCGGTTGCACCCCTCACGGCGCGGCGTTACGCCCCTCGTCCCGTGCGCGTCTTCCACTCCGACCGGTACGCCGTGCCCCTCCCCGAAGGCCACCGCTTCCCCATGGAGAAGTACCGCCTGCTGCGCGAAGCCCTGCTCGCGCGGGGCATCCTCTGCCCCGCGTCCCTCTTCGAGGCCCCCCTCGTGGACCGGGCCGCCCTGGAGCGCGTGCACACCGCGCGCTATCTGGACGCCTTCTTCGGCGGCACCCTCACGGACGCGGAGCTGCGCCGGCTGGGCTTCCCCTGGTCCCCCCTGCTCGTGGACAACGCGCTCGCGTCCGTGGGCGGCACGCTGGCCGCCGCCCGCGCCGCGTTGGAGGACGGCTTCGGCGCCAACCTGGCCGGCGGCACGCACCACGCCTTCCCCGACCACGGGGAGGGCTTCTGTGTCTTCAACGACATCGCCGTGGTCATCCGCGCGCTCCAGGCCGAAGGGGTCATCCGCCGCGCGGTGGTCGTGGACCTGGACGTGCACCAGGGCAACGGCACGGCGGCCATCTTCGCGGGGGACCCGTCCGTCTTCACCTTCTCCATGCACGGCGAGCACAACTTCCCGTTCCGCAAGCAGCCCTCGCACCTGGACCTGGGGCTGGACGACGGGACAGGTGACGCGGAGTACCTGGCCGCGCTCGAGGCCCACCTGCCCCACGTCCTGGAGTCCTCGCGCGCCGATTTGCTCTTCTTCCAGGCCGGCGTGGATCCGCTCGCCGAAGACACCCTCGGCCGGCTGTCCCTCACCCACGCGGGACTGCGCGAGCGGGACCTGCGCGTGCTGGGCGCGGCGCGCGAGCGTGGGCTGCCCGCGGTGCTCACGCTGGGCGGCGGCTACGCGAAGCCGCTGACGCCTTCACTGGAGGCGCACGTCGGGACTTATCTGGCGGCCTGTTCGTTGTTCCGCTGACGTCCAGCTTCCTCGCGTGCCGCTTGCGGGTGCTGTCGTCGCCAGCCCATGCTGGACCCCCGCTTCGCCACCCTGGAGAGCCTCCCATGTCGCGTCCCCTGCCCCGTCTCGCCATCCTCGCCTGCGCGCTGGCCCTGGGCTGCGGCAGCGGGACGCCGTACTACCGCCTGGACTGGGGGGGCGCGGACACGGTGACGGTGACGCCCGGGGACACGGTGCCCTACGACATCGCCGTGCAGCGTGTCGCGGACAACCTGGGGGAGGTGCGCATCCGCGTGGCGGGGGCGCCCGCGGGCGTCACCGTGGGCCCGGAGTTCTCCCTCCCCGAGGGACAGACCATCGTCAACACCACCCTCTCCATCGCCGTCGCGCCGAGCAGCACCGCCTACGGCGTGGGGGGCATCTCCTTCGTCGCCGAGGATCCGGCCAACAACGTCACCGCCGGCAGCGGCATCGCCATCGCCCTCCTGGAGCCGCCCGTCACCCAGCCGGACTTCTCCATCGCCGTGGCGCCCCGCCAGGTGGACCTCATCCCGGGCGCGCGCGGCAGGACGACCGTCACCGTGACGCGCGCGGCGGGCTTCACCGGGCGGCTCGTCATCACGCTGGTGTCGCCCACCCAGCGGCTCACCGCGGACCCGCTGACCCTGGAGGCGGACCAGACGAGCGCCGAGCTCGCGGTGAACACGGACCGCTCGCTCAGCCTCATCCCCGTCATCACGCGCTTCGTGGCCACGACCGAGGACGGCCGCACCGCCACCACCGGCTTCACGTTCAACCTGCGCAACTACTAGCCTTCAGGCCAGGTCGAACAACAGCGCCTCCGTGGGCGCCTTCGCGGCGAACGCCAGGGCCGTCTCCTCCGACACCGCCGCGCCGTCACCGGCCTTGAGCGCCACGCCGTTGAGCGTGGCCTCGCCCTGGATGACCTGCAGCCACGCGTGGCGGCCAGGCGCGAGCGAGGAGTCCACCGACTCGCCCTCGCCCAGCGCCGTGGCGGACAGCACCACGTCCTGGTGCACCGTCAGCGACCCGTCCCGCCCGTCGCGCGACGCCACCACGCGGAACCGGCCGCGCCGCTCCTCGCGCTCGAAGCGCTTCTGCTCGTACCCGGGCGGCAGGCCCTGGCGCTCCGGCAGCAGCCAGATCTGCAACAGGTGTAGCGGCTCATCCAGCGGGTTCATCTCGCTGTGCAGCACGCCCGTGCCCGCGCTCATGCGCTGCACCTCGCCGGGGCGGATGACCGCCTGCGTGCCCATGCTGTCGCGGTGCTCCACGGCGCCGCTCACCACGTAGGTGAGGATCTCCATGTCCCGGTGCGGGTGCTCGCTGAAGCCCCGGCGCGGCGCGACGGTGTCCTCGTTGATGACGCGCAGCGAACGGAACCCCATGAAGTCCGGGTCGTAGTAGTCCGAGAAGGAGAAGGTGTGGTGGGAGTCGAGCCAGCCGTGGTGGGCGTGGCCTCGTGCTTCGGACGTTCGGACGTAGATCATGGGGTGTGGCTCCTGCTGCCCTGGAGATTCACGGCGCGCCCCCGCGTTGCGACGCACGCCTGCCGGCACGGCAACCCCCTGGAAGGACTTGGATCCGCCCCCCCTCCCGGCCGGTGGGCGGCGGGCGTGCCGCGAGGAATGGGAGGCCCCCGTCAGGGAGGCGGTACCGGCAGCGTCCCCCCGGCGCTACTTTGAGGACCGCCATGACGCCGACGACGCCAGTTGCTCCCGCAAGACGCCAGGCCGCCCGGGCCGCCCTCGCCCTGGATGACGAGGCCCTGCTGAAGGTCTGCGACGTGGAGTTCTTCATCGCCTCCGGCCCGGGCGGCCAGCACCGCAACACCACCGCCAGCGGCGTGCGCCTGAGCCACCCACCCACGGAGCTGTCCGTCACCGCCACCGAGCGCCGCAGCCAGTCGCAGAACAAGGACGCCGCCGTGCGCCGGCTGCGCGCGGGCCTGCAGGCCCTCACCTTCGTCCCCAAGGTCCGCAAGGCCACCCGCCCCACCGCGGGCTCCAAGCGCCGCCGCCTGGAGGAGAAGAAGCGCACCTCGGAGAAGAAGGCCGGCCGCGGCGGCAGGGTCGGGGACTAGGCACTTCCTGCTACGCAGCCCGGTGCGCACCTCGCAAGGTTTGCGTAGCCGCGGGTGCCGCCTGGCCACAGCCCCACGGTTTAATTCCAGGGCTTCCCCCGAGGGCCGGTCCGCATCGCCAGGGCACACCGTGTGCAAACCTCAAGGGTGCCCCCGACCCCAGGGGGTAGCTGGTCTCCCACCCCCGGTGAACCCTTGGCACACTCCCTCTTCGGAGCCTCCTCGTCGCGGCGCGCCTTGTTGGGCCTGGCGCTGCTGGTGGCCGTGCCCGCATCGGCCACGGACATCGTCACCTTCAGTCAGGGCTCGCTCATCATCCCGGAGCAGGCCACCTTCCAGCAGGGCTGCGGCAGCCTTTCGGCCTACGGGCTGGTGTGGCGCCTCCTGCAGGCCAACGAAGCGGGCGGCGTCAACGCGGCGCACCCGGTGACGGTGTACCTGGCCATTGACGACGCGAAGCGCTCCCCCAACCGGTGCGTGCCCACCAACAGGCACCTGCCGCCCACGCCGAACAACGGCCAGTGGAACGACCCCAGCTGGAATGACGGCTGCGACTTCCACATCTCCAACCCGAGCGAGGCGCCCGTCGTCCAGGTGCCCCCGCTGGTGCCGCTGCCCGCGAGCGGGCTGTTCCCGGCCAGCAACATCGAGAACTTCGCCACCAACACCATCCAGGCCCGTCCCAACTTCGCGCAGGCGACGCTCAACACCGCCAGCGGCTTCCGCGACGTCCAGTACATGGGCGCAAGCTTCATCATCGACGCGAAGGACGCGAAGCACGCGCTGGACTTCCTGAACTCCTCCGCCGGGCCGGACGCGCCGAACAAGTTCCGCACGCCGTGCGACTGCACCACCTTCACCAACGGCAGTGGCTGCTTCTACGTGCGCATGCACCAGGCCACCATTGAGTTCAACGCCCCCATTGGCCGGCGCCTCAACCGCGTGCCCCCGAAGATCGCCCTGCTGGACCGGCACGACAACAACCCCGGCGACAGCTCCTACGTGAAGGGCGGCATGCTGGACGACTACCTGCGCAACGCGGGCCTGGACTTCCCGGGCGCCGGCGGCTGCCCGCAGGGCACCACCTCCGGCTGCACGCTCAACGGCGGCAACCCCGGCCTCATCTACGACGCGCTCCACGCCAACGCGGACCTCATCTCCACCGCGACGCACAAGAACGGTCTGCTCAACGCCATCGACCCCGCCACCCAGAAGCCGCGCTACCGCGTGTTCTGGGCGCCGCACTGGCAGATCGGCGACAGCACCCGCCCCGAGTACAGCGCCAACGGCGACGGCGCCGTCAACCAGCGCGAGAACGTCCTCAACAACATCGCCCACTTCACGGACCAACGCGGCAACGGCCTCTTCGCCGAGTGCGCCAGCATCTGGTCCTATGAGACGAGCAAGCGCCCGGACAACACCCCCATGGCCCGCTCGCGCTTCCAGGGCGACACGAACTTCGAAATCAACAAGCTGGGCGGAGGCGCCACCTGGGACGGCCGCAACTGCACGGACCCGGACTACCTGGCCCTCGCCGGCAGCCGGCCGGCCTGCATGCTCTACCCGAACCCGGGCGACCCCTTCTCCCAGATGGGTGACTTCCGCTTCAACAACGTGGCGGGCCACACGGAGAACTACCGCGCCGCCAGCTACAAGCCCGGCGTGCGGCGGCTGGCGGTGAGCTGGGAGGGCTACGTGAACGGCGAGCGCTACGACAGCGCCACCGACGTGGCGGTGAACGTCAAGCGCGGTCACGACTTCTTCTCCTTCAACCAGAAGGACAACGACCCGCAGAAGGCGACCGTCGTCTACCTGGCGGGCCACGACTTCAAGGGCAGCGTCGCCGGCACGCGCATCGTGCTCAACACGCTGCTCAACCTGGGCTCCGAACCGCTGCAGAGCGAGCGCACCGTGTCCGCCCCGGTGACGCTGGACGACACCAACGGCAGCGACACCAACGGCTCGCGCGCCCTGCTGTTCAAGACCTCCTACGACGCGGTGTCGGGCTACCCGCCCGGCGTGGACACGTACACGTATGCCCAGGGCTCGCACTGGGTGTTCCCCTACTACCCGGGCACGCTGCGCGCCCACTCGCTCATCGGCGGCAACGCGCTGAGCACGGGCGAGAACGCGCTGGCGGACGGCACCCTCTGGAACGCGGACGCGCGGATGCCCCTGCCGGGCGCCCGCAACCTCTTCACCTACTTCGGCGGCGAGGTGAAGGTGAACCCGGTGCTGGGCGCCAACCGCAGCGCGCCGCACGGGGTGCTGCAGGTGGGCTGGAAGCCGGAGGAGGTCTCCGGCACCCGCATCAACGCGAACTACGGCAGCGCGCCCAACCCCGGCTGCGTGGACGTGATGATGCTCAGCCGCGCCACGGCGCGCGACGGCACCTTCCGCTTCGACTTCGTGAGCGGCGCGGACGGCGTGTGCGACCTGCAGCAGGCGACGCAGTACACGCAGCAGGTGGGCGGCTCGGACTTCGGCCTGACGGACGCGCTGCTCAACAAGACCCGGCTGGCCAACGACTTCCCGGAGGTCGCGCAGATGCTCCAGCGCGTGCGCGGCTTCTGCTTCGCCACCAGCACGCGCCGCGACGGCAGCGGCACCCCGGTGCTGGAGCCCACCGACAGCCAGTGCAACAACGACGACGCGGACAACCGCGCGCACCTGGGCGGCTTCATCCACTCCTCGCCCGTCGTCGTGCCCGCGAGCGCCAACATCCCGGACAAGGTCAGCCCCCGCCCGACGGTGGCCTACGCGGCGGGCCTGGACGGTCAGCTCCACGCCTTCTACGTCTCCGGTGGCAGCAGCTACGACGGCCCGGCGAACGGCCTCCAGTTCCCCAACGAGGACGCCACCACGCGCTTCAAGACGGACTACGCCCGCCTCTTCCGCCAGGGCAGCCCGCCCCCGCCGGGCACGGAGCTCTGGAGCTTCCTGCCCGCCACGCAGCTGGCGGGCCTGCGCAACAACACCGCGCGGGTGAACAGCGCGCCCGTGGTGTTCGACGTGTTCGCGGACTTCGTGGGCACCGGCCGGCGCGAGTGGCACACCGTGCTCGTGGCCAACGTGGGCCAGTCCGGCCGCGACCTGTTCGCCCTGGACGTCACCCACCCGCTCAAGCCGGTGCTGCTGTGGCACCTGGTGGGCAGCCACTTCCCCACCGCCAGCGCGCCGCACTCGGTGGTGGCGCTGGCGGACCGCGCCCAGGGCGGCACGAACTGGACGTACACCTGGGACGAGGACACCAGCCTCTTCCTGCTGCCCCCCAAGGCGGATGCGGGCCGCAAGCCCAGCGGCCTCTATGACTACAGCGGGCTGGGTGGTTCGCGAGGCCTGTCCGTGGGCGTGGGGCGCCTGGGCATGGAGCCGGTGTACGCGGTCTTCGTCGCCTCCAGCAGCTCCGGGGCGCTGGAGGTGACGGACTCGCCGGGCACGCCGTCCAAGGGCATCCAGGTGTTCGCCATCGACGCGGCCACCGGCCAGAAGCTGTGGCAGTGGCAGCAGGCCTACACGAGCGGCGTGGACAACAGCGCGCCCGCCGCGCCCACCGTGTCGCAGGACACGAGCGGCGCCTCGCGCCTCTACGTGGGCGACATGGAGGGCCGCGTGTGGGAGCTGGATGCCTCCACCGGCGTGAACGTCAACGTGGCGCGCATGGGCCCCGCCTGCTCGGAGGCCAGCCCCTGCAAGTACCCCGCGATGGACATCGGCACCCTGCCGCCCACGAGCCAGCCCATCAGCACCAACGTCGGCCTCGCGCGGATTCCCCAGGCGGTCAGCGCCGGCTCCGCCTTCGCGGGCTACCCGGGCAAGCTCGTGGCCCTGGTGGGCACCGCCGGCATGGACTGGGTGCCGGACACCGTGGACAGCCGCCTGCACGCGCTGCTGTTGGATCAGCAGCTGCGCCTGCCGCTGGGCATGGACGGCAAGCGGCTGGACGGTTCGGCCATCACCGCGGGCGCGGCCCACACGGAGGCGGACAAGTACGGCGTGCTCCAGGAGCCGGCGCCCTTCCCGCTCGTCTTCCGGGCGCCCGAGCACATCTACGGCAACATCACCATCGCCGGGCGCACCGCGTACTTCAGCACCGCGGAGCAGTCGGTGAACGACCCCATGCTCCTGAGCGGGACCGTCCGGGGCGCCACCTACAGCATCGACCTGGGCAACACGACGACCACCGCCAGCACCGCCGCCGTGCGCGTGCCCGGCACGACGCTCGCCAACTACGGCGGCGTGGCCGTCTACCACCGCGACAACGGCACCACGTCCCAGGACTTCGTGGTGGGCGCGGAGGTCAGCGCCCTGCACGTCACCCGCATTGACAACGGGTCCAACGAGGGCGCCTCCAGCCCCAACAAGAAGGACTCCGTGAACGGCAGCAACGGCGTGCTCTACCAGCTGCTCAACTGGAGCCAGAGGTTCTTCGAATGAGCCCCCTCCCCTCCTCCCGCCGCGCCCCCGCGCGGGGCAGCGGCCTGCTGGAGGTGCTCATCTCCATGAGCATCCTCGCGCTGGCCGCCGTGGGCGCCGTGATGGGCATGGTGGCCGCCACGCGCGACGTGAAGGACGGCCAGGTGCTCCAGGGCCGGCGCATGCTGCTGGAGTCGCGCATCCAGCGGATGTGGCTCGCGTCGAAGGCGGAGTTCCTGAGCAAGGCCGTGGTCCGGCCGGCCACCTTCCCGCCGGAGATCGCGTTCGGCACGGCGCCGTGGGTGCTGGATCCCAGCCCTCCGGTGGCGGCGGACGTGGGCACCGGCGCCTACTTCCGCGTGCTGCCCACGGGCCAGGTGGAGCCGGCGACGGGCGTGCCCGCCAACACGCCCTGCACGGCCGCCACCCCGGACGCCGTCCTCCCCAAGGACGTCTACTGCCGGGAGATCCTCGTCACCCAGGGGCTGCCCCGGGACCTCCCGGCCGCCTCCGCGGCGCTGGTGCCCGCGGGCGCCCAGCCCTTCACCGTCTGGACGCGCGTGTTCCGCAAGGGCGACAGCCTGGAGCGCGCGCTCATCCACACCGAGGTGTTCGTCCAATGAGCCGTCAGATGGAGTCCCAGGCCCCCGCGCGGCGGCATCCCCTGGCGCGCGGCATGACGCTGCTGGAGACGATGGTGGCCGCGGCGCTCGCGACCATCATCCTCGGCGCGGCGGCGGCCCTGCTGCTGGCGGGCGGGCGCGTGGTGCACAACACGGAGCACGTGGCGGACAGCCACGACCACGCGCGCCTCGCGGGCGAGCAGCTGCTCTCCGCGGTGCGGCAGGCCGGGGCGGGCATGTCGGAGGGGCTGTGGGTGGTGTCCGCGGGCACGGCCCTGCGCATCAACCCCATCTTCGGCGGGGACGGCGCGGGCACGGGCCAGCTCGCCGCCACCACCACGGGCAACGTGCCCGGCACCGACGGCAGTGACGACCTGTGGCTGGTGGTGCCGGACCGCAACTACCTGGGCCGCGACTGCGCGCCGGGCGCGGCGATGACGGTGGTGCAGCCGGGCACCGGCGCCCTGCAGGTCAACTGCGTGGGCACCCCCAGCGGGGCCGCTCCGGCCACCCCCATGCTGGTGGCCAGCAACATGAAGAGCGCCGCGCTGCTCACCCAGACGTCGGTGACGAGCAGTCCGCCCACCGCCACGGTGAACTACCTGGAGTCCGGCGTGCCGGGCTTCTCCAACGCGCCCCACAAGGGCGGCTTCCAGCGCGGGGACCTGGTGTATCCCGCGCGGGTGCTGCACTTCTTCATCGGGGCGCACCCGACCACGGGCCGCAAGGCGCTGATGCGCGCGGAGGGCAGGCCTGGCACCGACGCCGCGGGCCGTCCCTTCATGGACATGGGGGACCCGGTGGTGCTGCAGGACTTCGTGGAGGACTTCCAGGTGGCCTTCGGCGTGGACGCGACCAACTCGGGCGACGCCGCCAGCTACGTCTTCCAGCACGGGCTCAAGCCCGAGTACACGCCGGGCCTGCGCTCGGTGCGCATCAGCGTGGTGGCCACCGGCCGCACGCCCCGGCGCGACACGCAGAACCAGGCGGTGCTCTCCGAGGACCTGCCCATCGCGGTGGAGAACCACGCCCCGGCCCCAGTCCCCCCGGATGGCTACTTCCGCAGCCTCTTCTCGCGCCGGGCCGAGCTGCCCAACCTGGCCTCGGCCAGCCTGTGAGCCCCACCATGTCCCCGCGCCCCTCCTCCCGTTCCACCCGTGGCGCCACGCTGCTGCTCGTGGTGCTGCTCGTCACCGTGCTGCTGGGCCTCGTGGCGGGCGTCATGGCCTACGCCAGCAGCGAGCGCACCCGCGCCGTGTCCTCCAGCCGCGTGGGTCAGCGACAGAGCTGCGCGGAGAGCGGCCTCCAGCTGGCGCGCGGCTACTTCGGCCGCAACTACGCCCAGTGGGACAGCTTCCTGAAGCAGCCGTCCGTCTATGATCCTGTCGCGTCGCCCACCAACCCCACGCCCGCGCTGCCGCGCGACCTGACGGCGGCCACCGGGCGCACCGCCATCAAGGCCGCCAACCCGGCGCTGTTCGCGGACCTGGACGGGGACGGCAAGGACGACGTGTACCTGTACATCCGCGACAACGAGGACGAGTTCAAGCCGCTCGCCCCCGACTGGACGCGGGACAATGATCAGCAGGTGGTGGTGGGCGCCATGTGCATCAGCGAGACGCTGATTCCGCGCCGGGGTGACAGCAACCGGCAGGACCCCTCCGCCCTCGCCGTGGAGGGCATCCTCCAGTACAACGGCGGCGGCCAGGCCTACACCGCGCAGACGGCGGGCGGCACCGGCTCCGGCAACCTGAACCGCTGAGCCTTCACGCAGCTGGGCGTGACAAGCTGTCCGCCATGCCCACGCTCGAAGACGCCATCGCCCTCGCGGTGGCCGCGCACCAGGGCCAGCGCGACAAGGCTGGCCAGCCCTACATCCTGCACCCCCTGCGCGTGATGCTGCGCCTGGGCAACGACACCGAGCGCACCGTGGCCATCCTCCACGACGTGGTGGAGGACACCCCGTACACGCTGGAGCGGCTGCGCGGGCTGGGCTACGCGGAGGACGTCCTCGCCGCGCTGGACTGTCTGACGAAGCGCGAGGGGGAGTCCTACGAGGCCTTCATCGAAAGGCTGCGGCCCCACCCCGTGGCCCGCCGCGTGAAGCTGGCGGACCTGGAGGACAACATGGACGTGCGCCGGCTGTCCGCCGTCACGCCCAGGGACGCCGAGCGCCTGTCGCGCTACGTGGCCGCCTGGACGCGCCTGCGAGCGGAGTAGCTCCCAACCGCCCCAAAGACGACGGCCCGGCGACCCTCCGTGAAGCGAGGGTGGCCGGGCCGCGAACCATCACGACGAAGGCGCGTTACGCCTTGGCGAGCTGGCGCAGCACGTACTGGAGGATGCCGCCGTTGCGGTAGTAGTCGAGCTCGTTGGGCGTGTCGATGCGGCACACCGCCGTGAACTCGATGGGGCCCTTCTCACCGGTGGCCTTCACGGTGAGCTTCTTCTGCGGCGCCAGACCGTCCGCGACGCCCGTGATTTCGAACGTCTCCTGGCCGGTGAGCCCCAGCGACTGCGCGTCCTGGCCCGCCTCGAACTGCAGGGGCAGCACGCCCATGCCCACGAGGTTGGAGCGGTGGATGCGCTCGAAGCTCTTGGCGATGACGGCCTTCACGCCCAACAGCTGCGTGCCCTTGGCCGCCCAGTCGCGGCTGGAGCCGGTGCCGTACTCGGCGCCCGCGAGCACCACCAGCGGGATGCCGTCCGCCTGGTACTTCATGGACGCGTCGTAGATGCTCATCCGCTCACGGGTGGGGATGTGCACCGTGACGCCACCCTCCACGCCGGGCACCAGCAGGTTCTTCAGGCGGATGTTGGCGAAGGTGCCGCGCACCATCACCTCGTGGTTGCCGCGCCGGGCGCCGTAGGAGTTGAAGTCCTTGGGCTCCACGCCTTCCGCCATCAGGTACTTCGCGGCCGGGCTCGTCTTCGCGATGTTGCCCGCGGGCGAGATGTGGTCCGTCGTCACGGAGTCACCCAGGAGCGCCAGCACGCGCGCGCCCTTGATGTCCTGCGTGGCCTTGGGCTCCTTCGGGAGGTTCTCGAAGAAGGGCGGCTTGCGCACGTAGGTGGACTTCGGATCCCACTGGAACGTGGAGCCCTTGCTCACCTGGAGCTGCTGCCACAGCGTGTCGCCTTCCATCGCGTTGGCGTACTGGCTGCGGAACTGCTCCGGCTTCACCGCCGTGCGGATGGTCTCCCGGATCTCCTGGTCCGACGGCCAGATGTCCTTGAGGAACACCGGCTTGCCGTTGGGATCCATGCCCAGCGGCTCGTTGTTCAGGTCGCGGCCCACTTCACCGGCCAGCGCGTACGCCACCACGAGCGGGGGGCTCGCCAGGTAGTTCATGCGCACGTGCGGGTTGATGCGGCCCTCGAAGTTGCGGTTGCCCGACAGCACCGCGGCCACCACCAGGTCACCCTCCACCACGGCGTTGGACACCGCCTCCGGCAGCGGGCCCGAGTTGCCGATGCAGGTCGTGCAGCCGTAGCCCACGACGTGGAAGCCCACGGCCTCCAGGTAGGGCAGAAGCCCTGCGTCACGCAGGTACTCGGTGACGACGCGGCTGCCGGGGGCGAGGCTCGTCTTCACCCACGGCTGGGGCTTGAGGCCCTTCTCCACGGCGTTCTTCGCCAGGATGCCCGCGGCCACCAGCACGGCCGGGTTGGACGTGTTGGTGCAGGAGGTGATGGACGCGATGACGACCGCGCCGTGGCCCACCTGGTAGCTCTGCTTGCCGGCCTTCACGGTGACGCTCTGGGCCAGCCGCTCCGGGGGCACCGGGGCCGCGGGGGCCTTGGCGCCGCCCTTGGGGCCCTCGTCGTCCTCGCCCTTGCTCTTGCCGGCGGACAGCATCTCCACGAGCGACGCCTCGTAGCCCGCCTTCATGTCCTTCAGGGGCACGCGGTCCTGCGGGCGCTTGGGGCCCGCGAGGCTGGGCACCACGGTGGACAGCTCCAGCTCCAGCGAGTCGGTGAAGAGCGGATCCGGCGCGCCGTCCGTGCGCCACAGGCCCTGCTCCTTCGCGTACGCCTCCGTCAGCGCCACGACGTCATCCGGGCGGCCGGTGAAGCGCAGGTAGTTGCAGCTCTCCTCGTCCACGGGGAAGAAGCCGATGGTGGCGCCGTACTCCGGGGCCATGTTCGCGATGGTGGCGCGGTCCGGCAGCGACAGGTTCTTCAGGCCGTTGCCGTAGAACTCCACGAACTTGCCGACGACGCCCTTCTTGCGGAGCATCTGCGTGACGGTGAGCACCAGGTCCGTCGCCGTCGCGCCCGGGGGCAGCTTGCCGGTGAGCTTGAAGCCCACCACCTGGGGAATCAGCATCGTGATGGGCTGGCCCAGGAGCGCCGCCTCCGCCTCGATGCCGCCCACGCCCCAGCCCACCACGCCCAGGCCGTTGATCATCGTCGTGTGGCTGTCGGTGCCCACGAGCGTGTCCGGGTACACCGTGGTGCCCTGGCGGAACGTCACCTGCGCCAGGAACTCCAGGTTCACCTGGTGGCAGATGCCGATGTCCGGCGGCACCACGCCAAAGCCCTTGAACGCGCTCTGGCCCCAGCGCAGGAAGGCGTAGCGTTCGCGGTTGCGCTCGAACTCCAGCTCCGCGTTCTCGCGGAAGGCCGCGGTGGTGGCGAACGAGTCGATCTGCACCGAGTGGTCGATGACGAGGTCGGCCGGGTTGCGCGGGTTGATCTTCGCGGGATCGCCACCCATGGTCGCGAGCGCTTCCCGCATGGCGGCCATGTCCACGACCGCGGGCACGCCCGTGAAGTCCTGGAGCAGCACGCGCGCGGGGTGGAAGGAGATCTCCGTCTCCGGCGCGGCCTTGGGGTCCCACGCGAGCATCTTCTCGATGTGCTCACGCTTGACGACGCGGCCGTCCTCGTTGCGCAGCAGGTTCTCCAGCAGCACCTTGAGCGAGAACGGGAGGCGGTTCACCGCCGGGTGGGCCTTCGCCAGGGTGGCCAGGCTGAAGAGGTCGTAGGTGGCCGAGCCCACCTTGAGCTTGCCCTTGGTGCCGAAACTGTCCGTCATGTGCGTTGCCGTCCTTCCGTGCCGGAATGAGGCAACTTCTAGGCGCGTCGCACCCGGCATGCAAAGGGTTCCTGCACCGCGTTGAGCGCGGTGGACGGTTGCCTCGAACCCGGGGATGACGGCCGTGCTTCAGAGGACCTTGCGGAAGAAATACAGCACGCGCTCCACGGCCTTCTGCCAGAGGGGCCGGCGGCGGAACGCGGCGAGGTCCACCTCGCGACAGTCGCCGCAGTCCAGGCGGAACGAGTCCTCCAGGTCCCGCCCCAGCCGGGGGTCCGCGAACACCGCGTTCACCTCGTGGTTGAAGGCGAGGCTCAGCCGCTCCAGGTTGAACGAACCGATGGTGCCCCACACCCCGTCCACCACGGCCGTCTTGGCGTGGAGCACGCCGCGCTGCCACTCGAAGATGCGGATGCCGGCGCCCAGCAGCGTCTCGTAGAAGGCGCGCGTGGCGTGCTCCAGGAAGGGATGGTCGCTCTTGCCGCCGTTGAGCAGCAGGCTCACCTCCACGCCCCGCCTCGCCGCGTCCTTGAGCGCGGACACCATGCGCCGGTCCGGCACGAAGTAGCCCGCGGCGATGAGCACGCTCTTGCGCGAGCGCTGGATGGCGTGCAGGTAGGCGCGGTGGATGCTGCGGCGGCTGGACAGCACCGCCAGCCCCACGTCGCCCTTCCTGGGGCCGGGCTCCGGCACGAAGGTGCCGCGGATGCGCCGCTGCAGCCGGCTCAGCCGGTCCTGGAACATCATCCGCCACGTCGCGAGGAAGCGGCGCTCCAGCTCGTGCACCGCGGGACCTTCAATCCGCAGCACGTCGTCGCGCCACGCGACGCCCTGCCCTTCGGGCGCCCAGTGCGCGGCGATGTTCACCCCGCCGGTGAAGGCCACCGTGCCGTCCACCACCAGAATCTTCCGGTGGTCGCGGCGCAGGAGGTAGCGCAGCCCGCGCGCCAGGCTGAAGGGCTTGAAGGCGCGCACGTCCACGCCGCGCTGGCGCAGCCCTTCGAAGAAGCTCTTGCGGCTGGTCCAGGAGCCCACCGCGTCGTAGAGGACCTTCACGTGCACGCCGCGCTCGGCGGCCTCCGCCAGCGCCTGGCCGAAGAGTTCGCCCACCGTGTCGGTGACGAACATGTACGTCTCCAGGCGGATGGAGCGGCGCGCGCGGCGGATGGCCTCCAGCATCTCCGGGTAGGCCTCCACGCCGTCACGCAAGAGCCGGCACGCGTTGCCCTGCAGCGTGGTGTGGCGGTGGGGCAGGTAGTACCGGGCGAGGAGCCGCCGCGACACCCCGGGGTTCCACACCGGTCCGTGCTCCGGCACCGGCCCCGGACTCCGGCTCGGAGTCCGCACCAGCTCCAGCCCCGTTGGACTCCGCTCCTCCACCCCGACCTCCTCCCCCCGCTGCTCGCGCCTCACCCTGTTGAGGGTGCGAACGGAAGGGGGGACCGGCAACCAGGACGGGCCCCGCCCGCCTTCCAGGCGGGGTTGCACCGTTGGCTACCGGACGGGGATGCGGACTGCTACAGGCCGTATTCCGCGCGCTTGTTCTCCGCGCGCGTGGCGCAGGGCTGATCGTACTCCGGGAAGTAGTCGCGCATGTGGTCCAGCGTGAGCGCGGCCTTCTTGTAGTGGCCCTGGTTGTAGTAGCCCTCCACCTCCAGCAGCAGCTTGGAGCACGTCCGGTCCAGCTCCTGCTGGGCGGTGCGCATGCGCTCCTGGGCCTCGAAGTAGAGGTCCGGCTTGGGGTCCGGGTGGGCCTCCAGCATCAGCCACGCCTCGCGGAAGGACTTCCACGCCTCGTAGCGGTTGCGCGCGCCGATGTCCGGCGTCTCGAAGTTCTTGCGGCCCTTCTTGAAGGACTCGCCGGCCTGCTGGAGCAGCTGCTGCGTGGAGAGGTCCTCTGGCAAGAGCGCGCGCTCCACCCAGACGTTCCAGATGCGCCAGGGATCCTCGCCGGGCGGGTTGCGGGTGTTGTCGAAGATGATGCGGTTGGGCTCGCCCTTGCGCAGCTGCTGGGGCGGGATCATCAGCTCCAGCGAGCGCTCCTGGCTGGCCAGCGTGTCCGGGGGCACCTTGCCCACGTCCACGCCGTTGACGCTCACCACGATCTCGTCCTTGGAGATGCCCTGCGCCTGGTAGTGGAGGATGACCACCGCGCGCGTGGCGGCGATGAACTCCCACTCGAACACCTTCATGTCCGGGCGGTTCCAGGTGACGTCGTCGCCCAGGCCGAACGAGTCGTTGATGGGCTGGTTCGTCAGGCGCACGGGCTCCTCGCCCTTCTGCACCTGGTCCCCGCCGCCCAGCACCAGCCAGTACAGCAGGCCGAAGAGGCCCAGCACCACCACGCCGCCGCCGGCCATCACGCCCGCGCGGACCTTGGAGTTCGCCTCCGCCCAGAACAGGCGCAGGTTGGCCATCAGGCCCGGCGTCTCGCGGCGGATGCGGGCGCGGTCGGCGGCGGACAGGCCTCCCGCGGAGCTGCCGGCCCGCGGAGCGGAGCTGCGCGCCACGGCCCGGGACGACTGGGAGCCCGTGCGACGCGCCGGCGGGGGCGCGGGCGCCGGACGCTCCAGCGCCGCGGGGGCCTCCTCGTCGGGCGGGGGCTGTTGCGGCGCGGCGCGCTGGGCGGTGTTGGTGGGCCGGCGCACCGCGCGCATGTTCATGCGGGTGGACTCCGCGCGGATGCCCTGCAGGTCCTCCTCGTCGGCGCCTTCGGGGGCCAGCGCGGAGCCGCCCTTGTTGCGCTGCTTGCGCACGGCGTCGATGGAGACGATGCGCGTGCTGTTGGCGCCGTCCTCCGCGGGCGCTTCGTCCTCGCCGGTGGGCGAGTCCTCCTGCGCGAGCGCGAACACGAACGTCACCGGCCCCAGCGTCACCGAGTCCCCGTCGACGAGCGCGTGCTTCTGCACCGCCGTGCCGTTGACGAGCGTGCCGTTGGCGCTCTTCTGGTCCTCCACCGCGTAGCCCTCGCCGTCCTGGAAGATGCGGCAGTGGCGGCGGGAGACACCGGGGTCGTACAGCACCACGTCACACTCGGAGGTGCGACCGATGAGCACGGAGTCCTGGTCGAAGACGAACTCCTTGCCAGCGTCTTTTCCCTCGGAGATCGTCAGTTGGAAAGCCATGTCGTCCTAGGAGCCTAGCGAGGCATGCACGGCTCGGGCAACGGCAGCGCGAGCGCTCGCCGGCTCCAAGACCTCCGCCTCTCCGCCGAAGGATAGCACCCACTGCGTGAGCCAGCGCTCACTGTCTCCGGCCACCCGCACCTCCACCCCTCCGTCAGCGAGCGGGCGGGCGTCCTGCCCGAACCGCTCCTTCACGTAGGGGGCGGCCGTGGGCGTGAAGCGGACCCGGACGGAGTCCCCCGTGGTGCCGCGCGCCGGGTTGGGCACGTCCGCGCGGGCGTCCGCCGGGGGCTGGAAGGCGGTCGCCGTGACGGCCAGGTCCTCCATCCGGTCCAGGCGGAACAGGCGCGCGTCCTGGCGGGTGTGGCAGAAGCCCTGGAGGTACCACTGGCCCCGGTTGCTGAGCAGCTCGTAGGGGCGCACCCGGCGCGGCTCCGGGACGCGGCCGGGGCTGGCGTAGCCGAACGTCACCTCCCGCCGCTCCAGGATGGCCTGGGTGAGCGGCCCCAGGGCGAGGGGCGCCTCCGCGGTGGCGTCGATCTTCCGGTACATGTCCCGGAAGCGCTCGCGCGCGGCGGGCGGGATGATGCCCTCCAGCTTGGACACGGCGCTCTGGAGCGCGTCGCCGGTGGCCGGGCGCAGCAACTCCGCCGCGGCGGCCAGGGCCGCGGCCTCGCCCGCCGTCAGCCGGGGCGGCGCGAACAGGCGCTGATCCAGGTCCACGTAGACGCGGTCGTTGTCCACGTAGATGTCGATGTAGTCGTCCGGGTTGAAGGGCGGCCGGCCCACGCAGGTGAGCAGGTCCAGCTCCTCCAGCAGGTCCTCCCGGCTGATGGTGAGGGCCTTCGCCAGGGCCTCCACCGTGACGCCCGGGTGCTTGGACACGTAGGGGACGAGGAACAGCAGGCGCCGCAGCCGCTCGTGGACGTTGCTCATGCGATCACCCGCTGTCCGTTGCCGTCCACCACCGCGTGCTTCTCCAGGATGCGCGCGGCCATCTGCTCCAGGCGCTCGCGCGCCTCCGGAGGCCCCTCCACCCGGCAGTCCGCCCCGAGCGACAGGACGAACCGCATCAGCCCGTCCACGAACGTCACCGGGAAGCGCGCCCGCGTGACGCCCTCCTCCACCGGCTCCAGCACCGCGCCGGGGAACAGCGAGCCCGCGCGCGAGGCCAGCGGCCCCGACAGCCTCAAGGCCACCTCCATGGGCGCATGGAAGCGGTACTGCCACGGGAAGTACGCCACGTGCGCGTCGAGCGAGAAGTCGGCGGGCACCTCGAAGTCCGGCGTGCGCGGCCGGGCGGTGTTCACCTTCAGGTCGCGGATGCGGTGGACGTGGAAGGTGCGCAGCCCCTGGCGCAGGTGGCAGTAGCCCACCAGCGTCCACACGCCGCGCCGCAGCGCCAGCCCGTACGGGTCCACGCGCCGCTCCGTCGGCCCGGACTGCTTCGGGCTGCCGTAGACGATGTGCACCCACTTGTGGGTGGAGCACGCCTCCCAGAGCTGCTCCAGGCGGGCGGAGACCTCCTTCTCCTGGCCCTCCTGGCCGGTGCCCAGCTCCATGCGCACGCGCGGGGTGGGCAGCGATTCGCCGGCGAAGAAGCCAATCTTGCGCAGCGCGTGCGCCAGGTCGTCGCGGCCCGGGAAGGCGCCCGAGGCCAGCGCGGCGGACCCGGCGGCGTAGAGGACGGCCAGCTCCTCCTTCGTGAGGTCGGCCTCCGGCAGGTAGTAGACGTCGCGGTCGACGAGGTAGCCGTCGCGCCGCTCGTCGTCGCCCTGCACGTAGCTCAGGGGGAAGCCCAGCTCGACGAGCTCCGCCTTGTCGCGCTCGAACTTGCGCTCCGCGGCGTCATCCGAACCGCCGTAGTCGGCGGGGAAGTGCTCGCGCAGTTCGGCCCACGAGATGGGTTCCCGCGCGTCGAGCAGCAGTGCCACGAGATCAAGGATGCGTTCCGTGCGGTCCATTCAGAAGATCGGTCACGATGGCGGACAGGACCCGGGAGATCAAGCGACCCGGGACATCCAGGGTGGGAGGGCAGTGGCCTGGGGGGACAGGAGAAGGAACAGCGGAGGCGGCCGGGCCCCTCCAGGGGGGATAGCCGCCCCCACCTGAACAGGCAAGCAGGTAACGCCATGTACCCCCTGTTTCGTCCGCCAGCCAGCAGACAACCGGGGGCGTGGGGCTCGCACTCGGGGCGCGTCTGGGTTATTCCTTGGTCATTGTCGAATTGAGTGCGAAGCGTCAATGGATCCACCCGGGTCCGTTGGCTGCCGTGGGGCCGACGCGGCGGACGGATGCTTTGACGAGGGCTCAACCATGGACCGCACCTCCCTGCTGAAGACATGGCTGCCCGGGCTGGCGTTGGTGCTGCTGGCCTTCGTCTCCACGCCCGCGCAGGCGCGCTCCGAACCGCTCTACTTCGCGCTGGAGGTCCGCCGCGACGGCCGCCTCATCGCCCAGCCCAAGCTGCTCGGGGAGGCCGGCCGCACGCTGCGCGCCGAGCGCCGCCGTCCGGGCGCCCTGGTGCCGGACTACCGGCTGGTGCTGACGCCGCGCGGCGAGGGCAACTCGTTCCAGCTGGAGCTGGACCTGTCGCTTCCGGAAGGCCAGGGCCACTCGCAGCTCGCCCTGCTGCACGGCCAGGAGCGCAAGTTCCAGCTCGGCCGCGTGCCGGGGGAGCTTGAGGTTTCGCTGCTCCTGATGAAGGTGGACTCTCCGGAGTTCCGCGCGCTGATGCAGCTCACGGACGAGGCGCCGGGCACGGTGCAGTCCGTCTCCAGCTCCATGTAGGCGCCCCGCCTGCGGCCACCCCGCCCACCGCTACAGCACCGCCAGGTCGTCGCGGTGCACGGCCTCGTCCAGGTAGCGGTAGCCCAGCACCGCTTCAATGTCCGCGCTGCGCCGTCCGGTGATGCGCCGCAGCTCGTTGGCGTCGTAGGTGGAGAGGCCCCGGGCGAAGACCGCCCCGGAGGCATCCGCCAGATCCACCGGGTCGCCCCGGCTGAACTCCCCTTCCACGCCCGTCACGCCGCTGGGCAGCAGGCTGCGCTTGCCGGCGACGATGGCCTCCCGCGCGCCCGCGTCCACCACCAGCCGGCCCCGGGGCCGCAGGGCGTGGGCAATCCACGCGGTGCGGGCGCTGCGGCGGCTGCCCGCGGGCTCGAAGAGCGTGCCCAGGGGCTCGCCCTGGAGCACGCCCCTCAGGCGGCCGGGCACCGCGCCAGAGGTGATGACGCACGGGATGCCCAGCTCCGCGGCGCGCGCGGCGGCGCGGACCTTGGAGGCCATGCCGCCGGTGCCCACGTCGCTGGCGGTGTCGCCCGCCAGGGCCAGGACCTCCGGGGTGACGCTCGCGACGGAGGCCATCAGGCGGGCGCCCGCGTCGCGGCGCGGGTCGGCGGTGTAGAGCCCCTCCACGTCGGACAGGAGCACCAGCGCGTCCGCCTCCACCACGCCGGCCACCAGGCTCGCCAGCGTGTCGTTGTCGCCGAACTTCAGCTCGTCCACCGACACGGTGTCGTTCTCGTTGATGACCGGCACCACGCCCGCGGCCAGCAGCCGGTCCAGGGTGTGCTTCACGTTGAGGTAGCGGCGGCGCTCCTGCACGTCCTCGTGGGTGAGCAGCACCTGCGCCACCGTGCGGGCCGCGTGGCCGAAGGCCTCCTCGTACGCCTGCATCAGCCGGCTCTGCCCCACCGCCGCGCACGCCTGCTTGCCGGGGATGTCCCGGGGCCGCGCGGGCAGCCCCAGCCGCTCCATGCCCAGCGCGATGGCGCCGCTCGACACCACCACCAGCTCCCGCCCTTCCGCGGCCCACAGCAGGTCCTGGCCCAGGGCCTCGAAGTGGGCGCGGTTGAAGCGGCCCGTGGCGCTCGTCAGCGCGTTGGTTCCAATCTTCACCACCACGCGGCGGGCCCCGCGCAGGGCATTGCGTGCGGAATCAGTCACGGCGGGCAGCGTAGGCCGGAAATGGAAAGGACGCGCGAAGCCCGGGTGTTCATCTGTATTCGCAGCGGTTCAAATGAAGGTGGCTTTGTCATGAAACCCGAAGGCTCCAGGTCCATCCAACGCATTGGAAACGGCGCGGGCCTGTCGTCCGTGCCAGGAGAAACGGTTTGAAGGAAATCTTCGGCAACACCTTGGGTCTCAAGTCGAGTGAGCAGCAGCGGCTGCGCAACACCTTCCGCCGCCGCGTGGACCCGCGCGAAATCGTGTCCGCGGAGCTCGCCCGTCACCTCACCGAGCTGTCGCACGAGCTCAACCGGCAGGTGGGCGTCCTCATCAACCGCAAGGGCGACATCGAGCACGTGGTGGTGGGTAATGCCCACAAGCTGGAGCTGCCGGACATCGGCCGTGCGCGCGCCGGGCAGATCCGTCTGCGTGGCCTGCGGCTGGTCCACACGCATTTGAAGAGCGAACCCCTGACGAAGGACGACCTCACGGACCTGGCGCTGCTGCGCCTGGACTGCGTGGCCGCCGTGGGCGTGGGCAACGAGGGCCTGCCCGGGGTGCTGCACTACGCGCACCTGGTGCCGGAGAACGGCACGGGCGAGTTCTGGCAGGTGTACAAGCTGCCCAACGTGCACGGCGAGCAGCCGGACCTGCTGGCGACGCTGGACGCGCTGGAGGAGGAGCTCAACCGCAAGGCGGCCGCGCGCACGGTGTCCGGGCGTGAGAGGGCCATCCTGGTGGCGGTGTGCCTGGACGGCGACCGCGCGCGGGCGGAGTCCTCGCTGGCGGAGCTGAAGGAGCTGGCGCGCACCGCGGGCGTGGAGGTGATGGACAGCGTGCTCCAGGTGCGGCGGGAAGCGGATCCGCGCTACCTCATCGGCCGGGGCAAGCTGGACGACCTGAACCTGCGCTCCATGCAGTCCATGGTGGACCTGCTCATCTTCGACAAGGACCTCACCCCGTCGCAGGGGCGCCACATTGGAGAGGCGACGAGCCTCAAGGTGTTGGATCGCACCCAGCTCATCCTCGACATCTTCGCCCAGCGGGCGCAGACGTCCGAGGGCAAGCTCCAGGTGGAGCTGGCGCAGCAGAAGTACCGGCTGCCCCGGCTGGTGCAGGGTGACGACTCGCTCAGCCGGCTCATGGGTGGTGGCGTGGGTGGCCGCGGCCCTGGCGAGACGAAGCTGGAAATCGACCGTCGCCGCGTGCGCGAGCGCATCACGAATCTGGAGAAGCGCATCGACCTCATCAGCCGCGAGCGCAGCGTGCGCCGCGCGCAGCGCAACCGGCGCGAGGTGCCGGTCATCTCCATCGTGGGCTACACCAACGCGGGCAAGTCCACGCTGCTCAACGCCATCACCAACGCGGAGGTGCTGGCGGAGGACAAGCTGTTCGCCACGTTGGATCCCACGAGCCGCCGGCTGCGCTTCCCACGGGAGCGCGAGGTCATCATCACCGACACGGTGGGCTTCATCCGGGACCTGCCCAAGGACCTGGTGGCCGCCTTCCGCGCCACGCTGGAGGAGCTGTACGACGCAAGCCTCCTCTTGCACGTGGTGGACGCGGGCGACCCCGCGCGCGACGACCAGGTGGAGGCGGTGGAGAAGATCCTCAACTCGCTGGGCCTGATGGAGAAGCCGCGCCTGATGGTCTGGAACAAGGCGGACCTCCTGCCGGCGGACGAGGTGGAGATGCTCCTGCGCACCCGGGGCGGCGTGGCCATCAGCGCCGCGAAGCGCGAGGGCCTGGCGACGCTGCTCGCCAAGGCCGACACCACCCTGTTCGCCGAGGGTGCGTCCGAGTCCATTGGCGTCGTCTAGGCGCCCCGGGGGAGTGGGGCGGGTTGCCGGCGCGGAGGGCTCCCCGTAGAGTCGGGGGGCCTTGATGCCCGCGCTGAACCAGCTCCTCCCCTTGTTGACGGCCCAGATTGAAGGCCTGCCCGGACAGGACTCCGGGCCGGACTACGAGCGGCCCGTCTCGTCCATCACCACCGGCTACATCGAGCTGCTGGAGAGGAACAGCCACATCGTCTACCCGGTCATCGCCGTGGTGACGCTGCTGCTCATCGCCTGGGGCATCCTCTCCGCGTGGCGGACGCAGGACCTGGACGGCCTGCAGAAGAACGAGTTCAAGCGCGCCATCATCAACGAGCTGCGGCGCCAGCTGAGCGGCATGCCCGGCGACCTGCTGGGCAAGACCATCGGGTTGGACCGGCTCAAGACGAACCGCCTGCTGGAGGAGATGCAGACGGAGGGGCTGGTGATGAGCCACACCAACTCCGAGCGGCTCACCGTGTGGCGCGTGCGCGGCGCCAGCCCGGAAGCCAAGCCGCGCCGCTACTAACAGGCAGCGCGGCCTGGACGCCCGGGGGCCTTCAGACGCCCGACAGCTCCGACTTCGGCTGACGCGTCATCAGGTCCACCACCGCGTTCTTCGCGTTCTTGCCCTCGTAGGCAATCAGGTAGACCTGATGGCAGATGGGCAGCTCCACGCCCGTCTTGAGCGACAGGTCGCGCGCGCTCTTGGCCGTCTTCACGCCTTCAGCGACCTCCTTCATGTCCGCGAGGATGTCCGGCAGCTTGCGGCCCTTGCCCAGCTCCATGCCCACGTGGCGGTTGCGGCTGAGCTCGCCCGTGCACGTGAGCACCAGGTCGCCCATGCCGGACAGGCCGGACAGCGTCAGCGGGTTGGCGCCCTTCCTCACCGCGAGCCGGGTAATTTCCGCGAGCCCGCGCGTGATGATGGCCGCACGCGCGTTGTGGCCCATGCCCAGACCGTCCGCCATGCCCGCGGCGATGGCGATGACGTTCTTGAGCGCGCCGCCGTACTGCACGCCCACGACGTCCGTGGACGTGTACGAGCGGAAGGTGTCCGTCTGCAGCGCCTTCTGGCAGCGCTGCGCCACCTTGTCCCAGTGCGACGCGATGGTCACCACCGTGGGCATGCGCCGCGCCAGCTCCTTGGCGAAGCTGGGGCCGGAGAGCACCGCGACGTACGGGTGGAACTCCTCCGGCAGGCAGTCCTCCATCAGCTCCGTCATGGTGAGGAGCGTTTCGTTCTCGATGCCCTTGGACACGGTGATGAGGGGCACGCCCTTGGGCAGGAACGGCTTCGCGCGCGCGAGCACCTCGCGGGTGGCGTGGCTGGGCGTGGCGAGCACCACCATCTCCGCGCCCGTCAGCGCCTCCTCCAGGTCCGTGGTGGCGCGCACGCGCTCGGAGATGGGGATGCCCTTCAGGTAGGTGGGGTTCTCGTGCTGGGTGTTGATGGCCTCCACGGTGCCGGGCTCACGGCCCCACAGCCGGACCTCCTCGCAGTTGACCGCGAGCACGTTCGCGAGCGCCGTACCGAACGAGCCTGAACCGATGACACTGCCGCGCATGAGGACCTCGGGTCGAGAGGGAGGGGGTTCTAGAACAACGTCGACACCACGCCCATGGACAGCGTGGGCATGACCTCCGCGTCCGTGGCGCGGCTGCGGAAGTCGGCGCCGAGCGAGACAGCGTAGGACGTCTTCTCCCCCACGGGAAACTCCGCGCCCAGCCGCACGAGCACGGCCGCGTCCACCTTCAGCTCGGGCGGCAGGCCACCCAGGGGGCTGGACTGGGTGGGATGCGTGTCGAAGGACACCAGGCACCGCAGGTCCATGTACGGTCGTATCGAGCGCGGCCCCTCGCCCTGGAAGGAGAACACGAGGCCCGGGGCCACGTTCCAGTCGCGCCGGCCGCTCAGGTAGCGCGCGCCCTTCTCCTCCGTCTCCGGAGGGCGCAGGAAGAACGCATGCCCCCCGTCCACCACGACGGCCAGGCTGGCGCGCGGGCTGTCCAGGGCGGTGAAGCGTGCGCTGGCGCGCGGCTCGATCATCAGGCCGTAGACGCTGTCCACGCCCAGCCCCAGGTCCAGGCGCGGCAGGACGCCGTACACGGCCCGGGCGGACACGAAGGGGAAGCCCACCTCCAGGCCCACGCCCAGGTGTCCCGCGCCCAGCGACCGTCCACCGTAGAGCCCGT
>NZ_RAWG01000136.1 GCF_003611735.1 Corallococcus sicarius
GGCTACGCGGGGGAGGTGTTCACCCTCGGACTTCCCGAGGGCAGCGCGTCCGACTTCACGCGCCCGCTGACGTACGGAAACCCGTACCCCTCCAGTTGGGGAAGCGTGGGCTACGCCCAGTATCCGTTCCGGGTCTGGCTGCCGATACCCGCCGGCTCCGGGAGTAGCTTTGGAGCTTTGGGTCTCATGTTCACGCAGGAGCGGCTGGAGGATCTCGTCGCCGGGCCCGTGCAGCCACGCGTCTCTCCGCCCCGGTCACTGACCCTTGACGGAGTGGATGCCACGACCTCGCTGCAGGTGGGCTCGCTCACCCCCGTCGTCGCCTGGCAGGCACCGACCCTGGGTACACCCTCCGCCTATCGGGTGACCGTCTACGCTCAGGGCGCCTACTCGCCGCGCAACCGGGGATACGTCTACGTCCCGGGCGCGCTCACCCAGGTCCGGCTGCCCCCGGGACTGCTGTCGCCGGGCCTCATGCACTACCTGCGGGTGACAGCCATTGATGCCCCCTCCTTCGACCTCAGTCGCCGGGGCTCCACCCAATACCTCCTGCCCATCGGGCATGCGGATGCCCTGAGCGGCGTCTTCACCACGCCCTGAGGCGGCTGACGCAAACCGCCCTCCGCTGTCAATCCCCCGAAACCCACAGCGTGGCCTACCCCGGAAGGGCGGATGTCTGGTTCGATGTCCGCCTCAATGAATCTCAATTCTCAAGAGTTCATGCTCAGGGACAGGGTCATCTCGGCGCTCAACAGCTCCCTGTCCATCTCCCAGGTCCTCGAAGCCACGCGAGCGCCCCTCCTGGAGCTGGCTCCGTCCGACACCATGGCCTTGTGCCTCATGCGGACCACGCCCGTGCTGGACTTCCAATGGCTGGTCCCGGGCCACCCCATCCCCCTGCTGGAGGAGTATGCGTCCGTGTCCGACCATGACTTCGTCCGGGCCCCCATCTTCGCCCGGCCGAACGTGGTCCTGCGGGATGCGGAGATGCTCCCTCGCAAGGAGTATGAACACAGCCTCCTCTACCAGCGCAGCCGGGAGCTGAAGCCGAGCCTGGAGCACGTCATGGCCATCCTCCTCCCGCTCGGCCCCGATTTCTTCGGCGCCCTCGCGCTCTACCGGACCCGGCGACGCGCCTACCCCTCCCGGTGCGCCACCGTCCTCGGAAGCCTCACCCCGCACCTGGTGAACGCGGTGCGAAACTGCACGGCCGTCCAGGCCATGACCACCGGCGCCCACCTGCTCGAAGAGCTCCACGGTCGCCCCGACACCGCGTATCTCATCGTGGAGTCCTCCTCCCGCGAGGTGCGGCGCTCTGCGCACGCCACCGTCCTCCTGGAGCGGTGGTTCGCGCCCTCCGAGCGCCACGCCTCCGGACTCCCCTTCCCCCTCAAGGAACGGCTGGAGACCCTGGTCCGCCTGGACGCGGACGCGCGGCTGGAGAAGAACGTCTGGGTCTCCCTCCAGGCGGATGGCTACCGCACGGTCCGGTTCGTGGAGTTGCCCGCTGGCGAGGGCCCGCGCCGCTGGGCCCTCCTGATGAACGAGATCCCCATGTCCATCCCGCTCCCCATCGACATGCGGCGCAAGCTCACCGCTCGCGAGGCCGAGGTCGCGAAGTACCAGCTCCGCAACTGGACCAACGAGCAGATCGCCAGTGAGCTCCGCATCGCGGTCCTGACCGTGGACACCCACGCGCGAAACATCCGCGACAAGCTGGGCATCGACGGCCGGGCGGACCTGATCTACCAGGCCGCCCGCCTCAACAAGCCCGTCTGAAGCCGCTACCTCGCGAGGGGGAGGCCGGAGGAGTCACCCTCCCGGAAGATGCCCGGGTAGATGCTCCGGGTGGCCCGGGCCGAGAAGAGGATCGCCGCCTGCTCCTCCGGGTCCGTCAGCCGCTCCAGGATCCTCGCCATCTCCGCCACGTGGTCTCCGTCCAGCGCCCCATGGCTGCGCAGGAAGGTCACCGCCTTGTGGATGTTGGGGATGGCCGCCACCGCCTGCAGCCGCTCCGCCCCCACGCCCGCCCGCGTCTGCGACAGGTACTCCAGCACGTACGCGGTCCCCAGCACCGCGGTCGGCACGCCCGAGCGCGACGTGAAGAAGTTCCACCCGGTATAGGCATCCACCGCCGGGCTGCGCGCCGCCGCCTCCACCTGCTCCTGCGAGCACCCCAGGTTCTTCAGGTCCGACAGCAACCACGCTTCGTGCCCGCGCTCCTCGCCCGCCTTCTGGATCAACAGCTCCGCCAGCTCCGGGTGCCGGCCCAGGCGCTTCAGCCGCTCCCCCGCCTCTCCGAGGATGGGCGTGCTCCAGCGGGCATAGTGATACGTCTGGATGAGGTAGTGGATGTAGCCCGCCGCGTCGATGGTGCCATTGAAGACGCGGCAGGCGTCAGGATGCGCATCCACGGCCGCCACCAGCCCGCGCGCCTCCGCGTCCAGCAACGCCACCCACTTCGTCCCCGCCTGAATCTCCGTCTGTGTTTGCACGTACGTCTCCCGTCCGGGCGCGCCAGGCTCCCGGTTGTTGTGTGTTGAAGGTGAAGGGAAGGAAAGAAACCGCCCCGGGCCTAGACGGCGAGGAAGCGCGCGACGGAGTCCGCCGGAACCTCATCGAGCGCGATGATGAGCGGCAGCGTGAACCAGTGGAAATACGTGTCGAAGAGCGGCTCCGCGATGAAGCGTGCCCCCAGCGACCGGGCAAAGAGCGAGGGCGCCCTGGGCATCCGCAGTCCCTCCAGCGTCCCCTGCTCTGCCTTCGCCCGCTCCTCCGGCGTGTAGAAGGGGCTGCGGGGCTGCGCCGGGGCCTGCCACGGGTCGGGCACGTCCACCCGCCAGCGCGGGCTCAGCCAACCCCGGGAGGCCGCCACCCGCATCGACAGCAGCGCGTCCTCGTGCGAGTCCGTGTCCAGGTTCGCGGAGGCAATCAAATGCGTCACCCCGCGACGCCGGCTCTCCACGTAGAGGCCCGCCTGCAGGCACGTGACGGCCTCGGAGCGCCGCCACGGCTCCAGCACGCAGAAGCGCGAGGGCTCCGCGACCACCATCTCCGGCTGGATGACCCCCGACAGGTCCACCCGCTGCTCCAGGTCGATGCCCACCGTCCCGCCCAGGCGCGCCGCCAGCTCCGGGTTGGGCAACAACAGCCGCAGCGTCGCCACGGGCTCGGTGTCGGCATAGACGAGCAGGTGCACCGTGGTGTCGAGCGTGTCGAGGCTCGTCACCTCCCGCCGCGACGGCGACGGCTGCCCGGACAGCAATCCCAGCTCGCCTCCGAAGACCGCCCAGCGGAGGCGAGCCGCGTCATCGATTTCCCGCTGCGTGGTGGCCACACGCCAGTGCATGCACGTCATCGTTCTTCTCCCGGTAGCGAAGCAGGGCCAGCGTCACGCTGACCTCCCACGTTCATTCGCCGCCGGTGGCCCGAGTTCGAGCAGGCGGCCTCCAGATGCCGTGGGCCGCAGTCCCTCCTGAAGACCTTGGGACGCAGCCGCGTCCCGTGAGGACGCGCGCACGGCCTCGGGGCGCTGCGCAGCTCGCCTTGACGCCTGGAAGCGTACGAAGGGTCGCCAGGACCTTCGTGGTGGCACGGCCCGTGTAAGCAAGGGAGGTGCCCTGCGGGAACGATCCGCGCCAGGAGGGCTTCCGCCCATGCCATTTGATCTCGCCATCATCGGCGCCGGCTCCGCTGCGATGTACTACCTCGCCGCGCGCATGAGCGGAGGGCTGAGCCAGGAGCAGAAACAGGCGTACCGCGAGGTCCTCACACCGCTGATGAAGGAGCACGTCAAGCGCCCGTCCGTGCAGGAAACGCCAGAGGCCCTGCTCCAACGGCATCTGGATTCAGACGCCGTGGACTTCTCCAAGACCGCGCTCGTGGGGTACTTCGATCCGTGGGACACGCTGCACGGCCACGGGTACGCCCAGATGCTCGGGCGTGGCGGCAACTACCCGGTCAACCATACCCGGCAGATCATCAGCACCCGCCCGCTGTCCTCCCTCGAGAACACCCTGAGCCAGGAGCAGATCGCCGAGGAGTGGAGTTCATACTTCGCCGCGCCGGACTACCAGGACACCAGGCGCCTGTTCAAACAGTCCCAGGGATATACCCGGCGGGAAGACTTCCATGATGAATGGGCAGACGTCATCGCCCGTGCGAAGGTGCGCGGGCTCACCCGCAACCATGGCTTCTGCACGAAGATCCAGTTCGACCGGAAGACGGGCCTGTTCACCCTCACCTACGACGACATCTTCGAAAAGGCGGCCAAGAAGATCGAGGCCAGGGAGGTGATGCTGGCGATGGGCGGGGGCGGCTACATGAAGCCTGACCGGGGCTTCAAGATGCCTCCGGAGTGGGAGAAGCGACCCGACATCCTGGACCTCGACCAGCTCATGCGCTTCCTGGTGACGACGCAGAAGAAGAACCTGAACATCGTCATCCAGGGGGCCAACGCCGCCATTGATGGGATTGAGCAGGCGCTGCGCTACGGGCATCAGGTCCATTGGATTGCCCGCTCCGCGCCGCGCATCCTCCCCAACACCCTGCTCCACCACACCAAGAAGCTCATCGAAGGCGGCTCAGCGGGGTACACGCCTTCCGGCAGTCAGAAGGTCTCGAAGCTCATCAGCGGTGTCTCGTCGACCGAACTCACAACCACGATGGGTGGGAAGCTCCACCTCAAGGTCTACACGGACACCGACTTCAAGACGCTGAAGGCGGAGCATACGGACGTGGATGTCTACGTCTACGCCATTGGACAGGACCCGGCGACGGCCACCATCGGCGCGAAGAAGCTGCTCACGGACAGCGCCATCAAGTCCGAGGACCTCCAGCTCATCTACGACGAAGGCTGGCATTTCCGCGAGAACAACAAGCATGCCTGGGTCAAGGATGCCGCGATTGGCCTGCGCAAGACCTTCCAGGCGGACGACCGGAGCGCGCACAACCTCGACATCCTCGGCGCGTCATCGTTCATCCTTGGCAACGAGGAGCAGCGCAACAAGCTCCTGTACACCGTCTATTACGAGATCCCGTCCGTGGCTGACGTGCGCCAGCTGGGCGCGATCCGCGACGTGATGCGCGCCTACTGCAAGATCCTCAGCGGTGTGCACATCGATCCCAGCAACATCAACTTCCTGGGCGGCTCCAAGGACGAGCTCGCTGCCTTCATCGCCATGTATTACGCCGACATCCCGCCCATGGTGGCGGATGACGTGGTGACGTTCCTGTCGCTGGTCCGAACGCGTTCGGCGTTCACCAACGGCTATACCCAGGGGGAGATCAACGGCATCAAGCAGGCGCTCGCGGCGATCGCCAGGTTCTTCACGGAAGGCGAAGGGCGGGAGTGGGCGGAGGCGCTGAAGAAGGTGGAGAAGCTGCGCCGCGGCTACCACGAGGTGCTGGAGGGCGTCTTCAAGACGCGGGACGCGAAGGTCAGCTGGAGTTCCGTCGGGCCCCGCAAGGAGTTCCAGTAGCGGGCAGGAGCATGAAGCGACGGGCGATAGCACTCTTGTCCTCACCATGTTCAGTGTCATCGCCCGGCCACCAGGCATGGAGGAGGGCAAAGCGTCAGTGCAGCAGTGAAGGCCCATTGCCGCACCTGCCAGGCGCGCTCCCGGGCGGCCCCGGGGACGGCTCGCGCCGCGTGGCCCTGGTGAGGTATTCTGGCGTCCTTTCGGAGGTGGACGCCATGCCCGTCAATACAGGTGTCAACAAGCTGTCCGTGGTGACCAAGGACAGCGGAGGCGTCACTGTGGCCTTCCCAGACGTGTGCAAGACGCCCAGCCCCGCCGGGCCCGTCCCCATTCCGTACCCCAACGTTGCCCAGTCCTCTGACACCGACAAGGGCACCAAGAAGGTGTCCGTGGCTGGCAACCCCGTGTGCGTCAAGGACTCCAACTTCAAGACAAGCACCGGCGACGAGGCGGGCACCGCTGGCGGCGGCGTGGCCTCCAGCAAGACGAAGGGCAAGGCCGAGTTCGTCAACTTCTCCTTCGATGTCCAGTTCGAGGGAAAGAACGTGGCGCGCGCCATGGACCTGATGCTCCACAACGACAAGAACACGCCGCCCTTCCCCGTCATGCAGGGGCCTGTCATTGCCATGGGGGGAAGCCCGGAGAAGCCCGAGTGCAAGTTCTGCAAGCACCCGCTCGAGTAGCGCGCACCCCGGTCAACTCAGGAGCACGACAGTGACAGCCCCTCGGCCAACAGGAACCCCCTCCTTCCCATCCAAGGAGGCAGAGCGCATCTCGGAGCCGCGCGTCGGATGGGTCGTGGGAGCGGATTCGCAGGGAAACCTGCAGGTGGACTTTCCGGGCAACAGGCTCGGGTCGCTGTCCGCGCGCAGCACCCTGGCGCTGGCGCCGGAGGCGGCGGCCGAGGCCGTCCGCCAGCGGCAGGGGGCCGTGCTGCTCTTCGAGAACGGAGACCCGGCGCTCCCACTGGTGATGGGGTTGATCAAGGCCCCCAGCACCACCCCGCTCATCGACAGCATCCTGGATGACTCCCTGTCCCGCGTCCCCGTGGAAGCGCGGGTGGATGGCAAGAGGGTGGTCATCGAGGGGCGGGAAGAGGTGGTCCTCCGCTGTGGGAAGGCGAGCCTGACGCTGCGCCGCGATGGCCAGGTGGTGCTGCGGGGCGTGAACGTGCGAACGGAGGCGGAGCAGGTACAGAAGATCAAGGGCGGGAAGGTGCAGATCAACTGACGTGGTGGCGGCCAACCGTCCCGCGCAAGCAGCCATTGCCCACGAGGAATCTCATGGCGGAGCCCAAGAAGCCGTCCCCGTCGGAAAAGCGGCACCTGGACGACCTGAACATCGGCAAGTACCACTTCTCCCAGGGTGGCAAGTCCTGCCTCAACAGGCATGTCAGCGATTACAGTCTCGGAAACCCCTGCAGCCACCGCTGGCATGCACGGGTAGTGGGCCTCACCCTGACGAAGCAGGAGCCCGGACGCGAGGGGCAGAACCTTTTCAAGTGGCCCGCGGACGCGCCGAAGCAGCCGCCGGCGGGCACGAGCTGGGACCTGGACGGGGCCAACTTCACGACCAGCGCCAGCATCCCCTACTCGTTCGAGTGCCACCACGTGGTCCCCAACCACGAGCTGTCGGCCGCCATCAACGCCGTGGGCAAGGAGTCCGCGATGAAGGCGGAGATCGTCGCCCTGGTGCGCAAGGGGTTGATGGAGGAGGAGTACAACCTCAACGAGAAGATCAACATGCTCATCCTGCCCATGAGCAAGGGGGAGGCCTTCGCGCTCGCCCTCCCCAAGCACAAGAAGACCCCCTCCCAGCCCAGCCACTTCCGGTACAGCTCCTACGTGCGCAAGGAACTCGACAAGATGCTCAAGCCCCTCAAAAAGGACGTCGACAAGCACGAGGAGGAGGCCAGAAAGAACGAGAAGGACTCAAAGGCGAATACGAAGGAGGCGAACAGGAGCGAAGAGGAGGCCAACCGGCAGCAGAAGATGCTGCAGGGCAACGAGGAGAAGGGCCATTTGGGACGGGCCGCGATCCACAAGGAGCGCGAGGCGGCCAGCCGGAGCCAGGCCCAGGCTCAACGGGATGCGGCCACGGCTCAACAGAAGGTGGCTGCGGCCCAGCGGGATGAGATTCGCAAAAAGGTTGGGGCCAGCACCAGTTCGCCCCCCGAGGGAATGGGCAAGCAGGGCATCGAGGGACTCTCAAAATGGCTCCGTGATGCAATCATCGAAGCGGGGCTCTTGATGAAGGAACTGGGGCTGGACAGTTCCGTCGATGATCTCAGGAGGCTCAAGGAGCTCAGGAAGCTCAAGGAGCAAGGAGATCTTGAGGCGTTCAAGCAGAAGCTCCAGAAGCTCCAGGAACTGCCCGCCAAGCTCAGGCCTACCTAGGATCGTCCACACGTAAGGAAGCACAGACCGATGAACTTCTATCACCTGGACACGATGGGGGATGACGACGAGGAGTTGGCCCTGTTCGACAACTTCGTGGACAAAATCGACCGGTACTCCTGGCGCGTCCACGAGGGCGTTCCCCTGGCGCCTGACTGGCCAAAGGACGCGAAGCTCTTCATGAACTCGGAGAACCCGGGCATCAAGCTCTCGTCGCTGCTGGGCAACACCCGGAGCATGCTGGTGGCCAGCAAGGAGTTCACGGAGATCCTCCAGGAGCACTGCCAGCACCAGGAAATCGAGTACCTGCCCCTGGCCATCTACGACCACCGCAAGCGCGTGCGGAGCCGGGACTACTTCCTCGTCAACCTGCTTGGCTCGGTGGACTGCCTGGACCTTCAGGCCAGCGAAATCCTCTGGGACAAGAACGACCCCACCAACGTCATCCGGGTGAACAAGTATGTCCTACAGCACGACAAGGTCGCGGAGGCGCCGCCGCTGTTCCGCATCCAGCACGACCCGAGCGAGTACCTGGTGAGGACGGACCTGGCCCAGGCCATCTTCGACCGGGGGATGACCAACATCAACTGGACGAAGCTGCCGTTCGGCAGCTAGCGGCGTTCATGAGCATCCTTCAGGCGCCTGGGGCGCATCCAGCATCCAGCTCCGCTCCGCTCCGCCCGGACATCCGGTGGGATGTCGTGGGGGAGCACCTCGACGAGGCGGCCTTCCTGTGGACGCAGTGGGAGCTGGCGCTGGGCTCCCCCGACTTCGTGCTCGCGGAGGTGGCCGGAGGCGAGGAGTGGCGGCTGCGGGCGCACTTGGAGGGGCTTGCCCTCGCGGCGCCCGCCGCCATCCCCAGGCTGCTGGTGCCCGCCCTCCAGTCCGAGGAGCGCGGGCGTCTGTGTGCCGCGGGTCAGGTCCTGCTGGGCCTCGGGGCCCCCGAGGCGGACCGGGCGGTGTGGGAGCTTCTGGTGGAGGGGCCGGAGGAGACGACCGAGGCCCTGCTGCGAGCCGCGGGGCTCAGCCAACGGGCGGGACTCACGCAGGAACTGGCGGGTAGGCTGTCCCAGCTGAAGCCGGAGTCGCGGCCGGCCGCGCTCGACTGCCTGGCGAGTCTCGGGCATGTCCCTCCGGCGCTGCTGCAGGGCTCCGGCCTGGACGAGGCGCCCGCGGAGCTGGCGGCGGCCCTTCGCGCCGCCCGCTTCATGGACCGCGCGGTGGCCGTGCCGCTCGTGCAGCGCGGGCTGCGGGAGTCCGGAGCCGTGCTCGATGCGGCGCTGCGCACAGGGCTCGTGCTGGGCCTGAGAGACGCATGGCTCCGGTGCCGGCAGCTGACCGCAGAAGGCACTCCGGAAGGCGGCCTGTCCCTCGTGGCGCTCGCCACCGGGGGGGAGGCCTCCGACTGGGAGGTGCTCATCCGGGCGCTCTCCTCGCCGGAGCTGCGCGACGCCGCGGTGTGGGCGCTGGGGTTCAGCGGACAGCGCGTGGCCGCCGAAGCCCTGCTGGGGGTGCTGAGGAATGGCGGCGGCGCGCTCGCCGCCGAGGCATTCGCCGCCATCACCGGCATGCCACCGGACGTGGGGGCGCCGCCGCCCGCCGGGGAGGATGAAGACGGCGGAACGCTCCCGGAGGTGCCCGCCCGGACGGGGTCCTTTCCTCCTCCCACCATGGCGCCGGGGGAATGGCAGGCCGGCGCCGTGGAGGCCTGGTGGAGCAAGGCCCGCTCCCGCTTCGAGCCGGGGCGCCGCTACCTCCGCGGCGCGCCCTGGACGCCCGAAGCCACACTCAAGGCCCTGATGAGCGAGCCCATGCACCGCAGGGCCGTGCTGGCCTGGGAACTGGCGGTCCGCACCCGTGGCGCATTCCACCTCGACACGCGAGGCTGGGCCTATCAGCAGGCCCGCAGGCTCGCCGCCCAGCGCCTCGTCGCCTCCGAGGCCGTGTCACGCTCCTTCTCCAGCTTCATCACCCATTGAGGGGTGGGCGCACCGTCCCACCCCTGAGCAAGAGAGAGTCCACCATGGAGGCCCTCATCACCGGGCTGGGGGCGGTGACGTCGGTGGGCCGGAGCGCGCCCTCGGCGGCCGCCGCCATCCGCGCCAGCATCACCCGTCCCCGGCCCGTGCCCTACTTCCGGGTGGTGGACGAGGAGTCCCAGGCAGCCGTTCCGCTCACCGGGCATCCCATCCACGGCTTCACCGAGGGCTTCATGGGGATGGGGCGCTGGATGCGGCTGGCGCGGGGGGCGCTGGGAGACCTGCTTGAGAGCGCTCGGCTTCCAGGGGCTGGCGGGCCCCGCTTCTGGCAGCAGACCGCGGTCCTGGCGGTGACACCCCACCCCAGCGCCGCCCTCCAGCTTCCGGTGGAGCGGGCCGAGTCGCTCACCCTCAAGCATTTCCTCCAGCCACTGCTCCAGGCGTGGCGCCTGCCCGTCCCGGCCCAGTCGCTGCGCGTGGTGGCGCTGGGGCATGTGGGAACGGCGGCGGCCTTGCAGCAGGCGCAACAGCTGCTGGCGGGCGGGTTGGAGCGGGTGCTCGTGATTGCGGTGGACTCCTTGCTGGACCCGAGCCGCCTGGAGGCGCTGGCGGCCAGCAACCGGCTCAAGACCGCGGACCGGCCGGTGGGACTGATGCCGGGCGAGGCGGGGGTGTGCCTGCTGGTGGAGACGCCAGCGGCCGCGCAGCGCCGGGAAGCCGGGGGCGCCGTCCTGCTCGCGGGCGTCGCGGTGGGCCGAGAGGAAGCGCATCCGCGGGCGGAGACGCCGAACGTGGGCGTGGGACTGACGGCCTGCATCCGACAGGTGTTGCCACCAGCGCCAGCCGGGAAGCGCTTCCAGGGAGACGTCTACCTGGACCTGAACGGAGAGGAGTGGAAGTCCCGTGATTGGGGCCATGCTCTCGTCCGGCTCCAGGACTCCCTGGAGGACATCACGGACCACTACCCTGCGACCGCGGTGGGAGATACGGGGGCCGCGAGCGGAGCACTGGGCATCTGCCTCGCCGTCCATGACCTGACACGGGGGCATGCGCCCACGGGCCGGGCGCTCATCACCTCCAGTTCGGAGCAGGGGGACGCCGGCTGTGTCCTGCTCCGCCTCAAGTGATCCTGACTCCTTCCCCTGGTGAGACCATGGCTCCCGAGCACCTGCCCATCCACATCCGCAATGCCCTGAAGGAGAACCGCGACGTGCTGCCGCGGGCGCTGGCCGGGCAGCTGTCGTTCCGGGGCATGCTCGCCTTCTGCGGCAACTTCCGCATCGCGGGCATCGCGACGCTATTTCTCACCGGCTTGCCCGAGGGGTTCCACCGCCACCTGCACTGCAGCGGGCGCGCCTTCCTCTACTACCTCCAGCAGGCGCCGGAGGACGCGCTGCGCACGAGCCAGGCCCTGCCGTTCTTCGATGCCCTGGGCGCGGGCGACTTCGACGGCGCGGCGGGGATTGCCCGCCGGTCCCGCCGGACGTGGGCCCAGGACGTGGAGTACGAGGAGGACTTCCTCTTCGTCGAGTTCCTCATGCAGCACTTCTTCCTGGACGCGAGCCCGGCCCAGGGCGAGGCCCTGCTTGAGCGATACGAGAAGGCCTTGCAGGGGGCAGAGGACATCCGCCTGGAGCTGTGCCGCGCCCTGCTGCGCTCCCACGAAGAGAGCTTCAACGAGTCCCTGGAGCGCTTCCTGGCCGAGCGCCGGGACCGCATGGAGGAGCTGTCGGAGGGCCGCACCGTCGCCGATGAGCTGCTCGCCACCGAGTGGAGCTTCTCGGTAGAGGGGCTCGCCCTGGTGCGTCTGGCTGAGCGCAAGAGCATCCCCACCGAGGTGGAGTACCTGCATGTGCCCTCCATCGCCCGGCAACGACCTCCGGGCCCGCTCCCCGAGGACGCCTGGACCCGCCCCCTGGAGGACTGAGCCCCGCCTGCCGCGGGGGGAGCAGCGAATGCGGGAAAAATGAATTGAATCCGGTCTGTAACACCCCGCCCGCCGGGGGGTCCAACCTCCAACTTGAACACGGGAGGTTGCACATGAAGAAGTTCGCGCAGAAGGTCGCGGTCATCACCGGGGGTACCAGCGGAATCGGACTTGTCACCGCGCGGCTGCTCGCCGAGGAAGGGGCGAAGGTCGTCGTCTTCGCGCGCTCGGAGGAGGGCCTGACGGAGACGCTGAAGTCGCTCGGGCCGAACGCCCATGCGGTGCGCGGGGACGTGACGCGCGTGGCGGACCTGAAGCGCCTGTTTCAGGAGACCCACGAGCGCTTCGGCGGAATCGACGTGCTGTTCGCGAACGCGGCGGTGGTGAAGCTGGCACCCCTGTCCGACACCACCGAGGCGCTGTTCGACGAGCTCGTCGCGGTGAACATGAAGGGGACGTTCAACACGTTGCAGCAGGCCATTCCCCACCTCAACGCGGGCGCGTCGGTGGTGGTGACGACGTCGTGGCTCCATCACATCGGCTTCGAGGGCTCGAGCGTGCTGAGCATGACGAAGGCCGCGCTGCGTTCACTCGTCCGGGTGGCCGCCGCGGAGCTCGCCCCGCGGGGGATCCGCGTCAATGCCGTATGCCCCGGCGCCATCGAGACTCCGCTGTGGGGCAAGCTGGGCCTGCCTCCCGAGCAGCTCAAGGCCGCGGGTGAGGGCATCACCGCGCAGATTCCGGTGAAGCGCTGGGGCCGCCCCGAGGAGATTGCCCGCGCCGTCCTGTTCCTCGCGGCTGCCGATTCGTCGTATGTCACGGGCACGGAGCTCGAGGTCGACGGAGGCCTGCGCCAGGTATGAAATTGCGTGCCGACAATCCCTTCCACCCCGGGTACGACACCGACGGCGACCGCGGCCTCGTGGAGCGCGCCGTCGACGGCAGCAAGGACGCGCTGCGCGAGCTGGTCTCCCGGCACCAGCCCTTCGTCTACAACCTGGCGCTGAAGATGTGCGGAGGGCGGGAGGACGCAGAAGACCTCACCCAGGAGGTCTTCGTGAAGGTCATCACGTCCCTGCGCACCTTCCGGGCGGAGAGTGCCTTCCGGACCTGGCTCTATCGCCTCACGGTCAATCACCTCTTGAAGAGCCGCCGGCGCGGGATGGAGGTGCTGGTCGACGATTTCGAGACCTACTTCTCCGCCATCGCGGCGGTTCCAGACGAGGCGTTGACTCCGCAGGAGCTGCGGGACGCCGGCCGTTCAGTCGAGGAGCTGCGGATCCGCTGCACGACGGGCATGTTGATGTGCCTCGACCGTGAGCAGCGGATCACCTACGTGCTCGGAGAGTTGTTCGGAGTGGACCATCAGCTCGGCGGGGAGATCCTGGAAATCTCTCCGGGCAACTTCCGCGTCCGGCTCTCCCGGGCGCGCAAGGACCTGTACAGCTGGATGAACCAGCGCTGCGGGCTCGTCAACCTGGCCAACCCGTGCCGGTGCCACAAGAAGACCCGGAGCTATGTGCGCAGCGGCGCGGTGGACCCGGAGCACCTCGTCTTCAACACCGACTACGTCGACAGGATCGAAGCCCTCACGCGCAGCGAATCGTCGGAGGTCATCGACACCGTGGAGCAGCTCCATCAGCGGGTCTTCCTGGAGCACCCGCTCCAGGTCAGCCGCTCGAAGGTGGTCGACGAAGTCCTCCAGAACGACACCCTCCGCACGTTCTTCGGCATCTGATGCGACCCGGTCACTTTCCGTCGGCATTGAGAGGGTGAGGGGGCCGTTGTGCGTTTCACCTGTCGAGCAGGAGGCCCAGCACCGCGAGCCCGGAGGCCAGCGCGACGAGCACCAGCACCCTTCCCCTCCAGGCCCATGGGCGCGGTGTGGGCGGGGTGGCTGGAGCGGGAGCTCCGGACGGGATGACGCCCGTGGTGGTGGCGCCTCCTGGCTGCGAGGGACGGGGTGGCTCCGAGGCGAGCAGGAGGGTGACGTGGCGGCCCAGCCTGTCTGAGTCGAACGGAGCGGCCCCTGGCGCGAGCGCCTCGCGCAGCGCGAGCGTGCTGGCGGGACGGGCCTTGGGATCCGCCTCCAGCGCCGGGCGCGCCAGCGGCTCCAGGGCCTCGGCGTCGTCGCTGGCACCCGCGAGCTCCCGCAGCATCGCTCCCAGCGCGTAGAGGTCCGCGGGCTCGCGCGGCACTTCACCCGCCTGCACCTCGGGCGCGGTGTAACCCGTCCGGCCCGCCCTCGGCGCTCCGTCCTCCGCGTGGAGCAGCCGGGCCACTCCGAAGTCCACCACCTTCACGTCGCCCGAAGGGGTGACGAGCACGTTGTCCGGTGCCACGTCCGCGTGCACGAGGCCCGCCTGGTGCGCGTGGTGGAGCGCTTCGCAGACGCACGTCATGACGCGTGCCACGAAGCCCGCGGGCAGCGGCCGGCCCAGCGCTCGCGAGCGCTCCAGCACCCACCTCAGCGACGGGCCCGGCACGTGCTCCATCACCAGCAGCAGGCTGCCGTCGGCCTCCTCGAGGCCTCGGACCCGGACGATGCCCGGGTGGCTCAGCATCGCGGCCCGCGCCGCCTCGTGCCGCAGCAGGCTCACGAAGCGCGCGTCCTCCGCCAGATGCGGCAGCAGCATCTTCACCGCCACCGTCGCGCCCGTGCCCGGCCCCGTGGCCTCGCGCGCCAGCCACACCTCTCCCATGCCCCCGGCGCCAAGCCGGGTGTGCAGGAAGAAGCGCCCTCGCCGGAAGCCCGCGGCCACGGCGCGACTCTATGGCCTGCCCAGGAAGCGCTCCACCTCCGCGAGCGCGGGCCGTGCCTCCGCGCTCGCGTAGGTGCCGCGCGCCTGGACCGCCAGCGCCCGCGCCTCCTCCACCCGCGCGCCCAGGGCACGCGCCAGCTCGAAGCGCGCCTCGGCGAGGCTCAACGCGTGGTCTGGCCTCTCCTGCCGCAGCCGCAGCGCCTCTCGCAGCAACCCCAGCGCCTCCTCGCGCGCGCCCTGCCGCAGCCGCGCCAGCCCCAACAACAGCCGGTCCTCCGCGTGCTCCGGCGCGCCGGGCGCGAAGGCCGCGAGGCACTCCGCGAGGCGCCGTGCATGCGCCTCCGCCTCCTCGGGCCGCCCCTCGGCCAGGGCCACGCGCGCGAGCACGCTCAGCGCACCCGCCAGCTCCGGATGGCCGCTGCCGTGGTGGTGCTCCAGTCCCCCCAGCGCCTTCTGCGCCAGCGCCCGGGCCTGGGCCGCCTGTCCCAGCCGGAGCTGGAGCTGCGCCTGTCCCAGCCACGCGCAGGCCGCCTGGCTCGGGTTGTCCCACGTCGCCGCCGCACGCTCGGCGCGGCGGAAGCGCTCCAGGGCCGCGGCGTCCTCGCCCAGCGTCTCCAGCAACGCGCCCACGCCACACTGCTCCTCGATGAGCAGCGGACTGCCCGCGCCGTGGACGGACTCCAGACGCTGGATGACCGTCAGCGCCGTGTCGAGCGCCGGGCGCACCTGTCCCAGCTTGTGTTCGAGCTGCGCGGCGGAGAACCGCGCCACGGCGGCCTGGTGGTGCAGCACCCCATGGGCCTGCTCCAGCAGGTCGGCCGCGCGCCGCTGGTGCTCCAGCGCTCGCCGCGTCTGCCCCGAGTTCTCCAGCGCGGAGGCCAGGGTCCAGTGGGCTCCCGCGACGCGCGGATGCGTGGGGCCCAGCGCCCGCACCAGGAGGTCCAGCGCGCGCTGCTGCGCCTCCAGCTCCGCGGCCGGGTGTCGCAGGTCGCGTTCAATCTGGCCGAGCGTCCTCCACACCTCCGCCATGTCGGGGTGCGCCGACCCGAGCGCCCGCTCCCGCAGCGTGAGCGCCCGCCGGACGAGCCCCAGGGCCTCCTGCTCGTGCCCCGTCCTCAAGTAGCGCGCCGCCCGCAACAGCGGATCCGCCAGCGCCGGGTGGTCCGGGCCATACCGCCGCTCCAGCAGGGCCAGCGCCCGCCGCGTCAGCTCGACAGCCTCCGGGTAGCGGTTGGACTGCGCGTACATCATCGCCCGCTGGTTGAGCAGCAGCGCCTCCAGGCGCGAGTCCCCCCCCAGCCGGCTCACCGTCGCCTCGCCGTGGCGCCACCACTCCTCGGCGCGGGCGCGCTCGCCCCGGATCCACAGGAAGGACGCGAGGTGCAGGGCCGTCTCGGCGGAGAGGACGTCCAGCCGCGACGCGTCGGTGGCATAGCGCGCCTCCAGCAGCTTCGCCTCCGCGTCCGGCGACCCGGCGGCCAGCTCCAGCCGCGCGAGCAGCGCCAGCGCCTCCGCGCGCACGGGCGCGTGTCCCGCGCGCCGGGCCTCCGCTTCCACCTCTCGCGCCAGGGACACGCCTTCCGCATAGCGTCCGGCGTCCAGCAGCGCCTTGGCCTGCCCCAGCCGGCGGTGGACGGCCTCCACGCGCGCGCGGGCCTCGCCGCCCGTGGGCAGCGGCGCCTGCCCGAGCAGCGCCGACACGTCCTCGCAGCCCTCCAGCGAGGTGAGCGCCTCCACCGCGGAAGGTGCGCGGGCCACCACCGCGCGGTCCGCCTCCGAGAGCACCTGCACCAGCGACTCCAGCTCGCCGAGGCGCCGCTCCAGGCACGCCATCCGTGGCGCGAGCACCGCCTCCGGCTGCGCCTGCTCGTGCGTGGCGAGGCAGGCCTGCGTGTACCCGCGGCGCCATCCTGACGCATACGCGTCCAGCCCCTTGCGCACGGTGGCGGACACGTCCCCCGCGTAGGGCTCCCCCGTGGCGCGGAAGGCCTGTTCGAGCCGGGCCGCCGCCCGCGCGCCCCACACCGCCTCGACGCGCGCGGGCACGCCACTGCACGGCGCGGCGCGCCCCGGCACGAGGACGGCGATCGTCACCGCGAGCGCGCCCACCGCCACCGTCACCCCCGCGAGCACGCGTCCCTTGCGCCGGGTGGCCCGCTCCAGCGCCACCACCAGCTCCGCCATGGACGCGAAGCGCCCCTCCGGCGACGAGGCCAGTCCCCGCAGGAGCGCCCGCCGCACCCGCACCGGTACGCGGCGCGCGCCGCCGGCTCCGTCAGGCTCGAAGGGGCGCTGTCCGGTGAGGGCCTCCCACAGCGCCACGCAGAAGGCGAACTGATCCGCGCGTGCGTCCGGAGGCTCGCCGCGCCACTGCTCGGGCGCCATGTACGCGGGGGTGCCCAGCACGCGGCCCTCCTGCGTCACCCGCGAGTGCAGCGAGGAGCTTCCCATCAGGGTGCTGGGGCCCCCCGCTTCCGCGCGCGCCAGGCCGAAGTCCGTCACGCGCGTGCGCCCGTCCGCGCCCACCAGCACGTTCTCCGGCTTGAAGTCCCGGTGCACCAGCCCCGCGGCGTGCGCGGCCGACAAGCCCCGGGCCGCCTGCAGGTAGACGGCGAGCACCTGCGTCCAGCTGCGCGCGGCGGCCTCGCGCCACTGCCTCGCGTCGCACCCCTCCACCAGCTCCATGGCGATGAAGACGCGGTCCGCCACCACGCCCACGTCGAAGACGGGCAGCACGTTCGGATGGGACAGCCGGGCCATGGCCTGCGCCTCGCGCAGGAGCCGTGACTGGCCCTCGTCCGCGGCGCGCGCGTCCGCGGCATCGGAGCGCAGCAGCTTGACCGCCACCTTGCGCTCCAGCTCCGGATCGTAGGCGGCGTACACCACGCCCATGCCGCCAGCCCCCAGCCGCTCCAGCAGCACGTAGCGGCCCAGCGCCGTTCCCCGGGGGAAGGCAGGTTCAGCGCCTGGCTGCGGGAGCGGGAGGTCCTCCATCGGATGGGCCGGCCGAATGTACCCGGGCAGCCCCCCGGAGTCTTGAAGGGAACAGCCTGCCAGGCGGGGGCCCGCTCCTGGAGGAGGTGCATGAGCCCCTCCTCCAGCGCGCTGCCCGCCGCCCCGTCCCTGAAGGCGCCGCTACGGGGCGACTTCGAGGCGCGTGCTGGAGGGGGGCTGGCCGGTGCCGACGGGCACCGGCGTCTGGAGCGTGAGCGGATCCGCGCCGGTGGAGGGGGCGCCGTCCACCGGGGCCGGGGCCGCGGCCTCCGGGGTGGCCGCGGGCTTCTTCGAGGCCGTGTTGATTCCCCAGAAGAGGACCGCCTGCGCATGGGCCAGCCGCTGCTCGGGAGGCAGCTTGTCCCAGTCGGTGGTGAGCTGGTAGCCGGCATCCGCCGCCGTGGCCGCGCCCGCCGCGCTCTCCACGGTACCGAAGGCCCCCACCACCTTGCTCGAAGCGCCCAGCGGACGCGCCAACGCCCCGCCCACGCCCGCGGCGCCGCTGATGACGCTGAGCCAGTCCGCGCGGGACTCCGGCGAGGTGAGCGGGTTGATGGACTCGCCGTGGGTGGCGCGCGTGTAGAGCTTGTCGCCCGAGCGCCCCGCGCTGTACGCGCCGATGACGAGGCCCGCCACCGGAGCGGCCGCGCCGCCCGTGCCGAACACCGCCATGCCCGTGAGGACGACGCCGCCCACCAGCGCCGAGCTGTCGAGGAACGAGACGACCTTCTCACCCCAGGTGTCCACCACCGCGTGCGTGTTCTCCGTGACGAGGCGCGGCTTCTCCCCCGGCACCGGGAGGTGGCCGTTGGCGGGATAGGTCACGCGGCCCGGAGGCAGCTTGTTGTTCTGCTTCCAGTCGTCGATGCCCCGGTAGCAGGCGCCCGTGTTGTCCACGAAGTACTCGTGGCCGTCCTGGCCCTGCACGCGGAAGAGGGAGAGCTGCACCATGCCCTGCTCGGGGGCGTTGTAGACGATGGGCACCACCGTCACCTTCGGCTCCGGACCGCCGAGCTGCTCGAGCTGCTTCTGCACGGGCTTGATGATGGCCTGCGCCTTGGTGTCGTAGCGGGGCCACTTCTCCACATCCACCAGCGAGCGGAAGCCCCCCACCAGCGGCAGCTTCCGGAGGTTGTCCAGCAGCTTCTCGTCCGGAGGCGCGCACGGCTTCTGCTGGAGCGCGAAGGCGACGGTGTCGGTGAGCGTGTCACCGGACAGGGCCCGGGGCGCGTCGCCGCGAAGCTCGGTGTAGCGCGTGAAGAGGGGCGCGAGCGCCACGTCCGCGTTCTTGTCGATGAAGTTGTACGACTTGTTCAGCCCCGGCGTGCCCGACACGTCCACGCGCGAGCGCAGGGCATTGGGCATGGGCGCTCCCGTGGCCAGGTGGTCGGCCTCGGCGGCGATGATGACGTCCTCCGGCTTCAGCGCCACGCGCTGGAGCAGTCCACCGTAGAGGGTCTGGTCCGTCGTCCCGCCGTCCTTGCCCATCTGGCGCAGGACGGCCACCTGCTGCTCGACGGGCATGCGCAGCACCGGATCAAAGGCGCTCTGGCCGCTGAAGTCCGCCGCCCGCCCGAAGGTGTCCGCCGCGGACTCACCGGGCTCGAGGCTGGAGGGGAAGTCCCCCTCCTTGTCCAGCGTGGTCGCCGCGGCCTGGTAGCCCTTCGCCAGCTCCGGCCGGGCCGGGTCCGTGACGGCGCTGCGCACGCGCGACAAGAAGCTGATGTCCCTGTCCCTCAGCCCGGAGGCCTCCAGCGAGAAGTACTCGGTGGTGGGCTGGCCGTCGCGGCCCTTGTGCGTCATCGCGATGACGACGTCCGTCTCCGGATCCCGGGACCTGCCGACGGGGTTGCGCGCGGCGACCAGCGCGAACGTGGCGTCCGGGTGATCCGCCTTCAGCGCGGACATGACGGGGCGGTAGAGCTGCTCGGACCACAGGCCGCCTTCCGGGGTGGAGGCCCGGGTGCTCGCGGTGGCCTGGATGCCGCTCGACAGCGAGCGCGCGAGCGAGTCAATCGTGTGCTGGTTCGTGGCCAGGTGCTTGTCCAGCGCCGCGGGGTTGCCGGGGCCGACGAGCCCGTGGAGCGTCTTGGCCCACGCCTCACCCAGCCCCTGGGGCGAGCGCTTCGTGAGCACCACCGCCTGGCTGTCCGGCGGCAGCTTCTGGTGGGCGAGCGCGGTGGCGGCGCCGTCCGCCGCATCCACGCGCGCCAGTCGCTGCGCCGTGGAACGGGCGTCCAGCGCGTCCACGCGCTCGAGCTGTGAGTCCTTCGTGGCCACCATCCGCTCGGTGGCGGTGGTGGGCTTCGCCGGCGCCGTGGCGGCCGGTGCCTTCGTCCGCTCGAAGCGGTCCGCGCGAGGGGCGGAGGCCGCGGCGCTCGCGGAGGCCGCGGACCCCCGGGCCGTCGCCGCCGAGGCCTTCGCGTCGATCAGCTCCAGCCGGGCGCGGGTCAGCAGCGTGTTCTGCGCGGCCGAGGGCGGGACGCCCTTCTTCTTCTGCTTCTCCAGCATCGCCGCCATGCGGTCCACCGCCGCGCTCGCCTTGCGAGCCGCCTCCGCCGCCGAGTCCGCGAGCTTGCGCGCGCGGGCCTCCAGCTCCTGGGCCGTCTTCGCGTCCTGGGCCTTCGCCGCCTGCGCGGCGGCCTCGGCGGCCTTGCGAGCCGCTTCCGCCGCGGCCTCCGCCGCCTTGCGAGCCGCTGCTGCTGCGTCCGCCAGGGACTCCCCACCGCCCGTGGACTGGACAGGCTGACTGCTCTTCACTTCGTTGATCATCTCGAACTCCCCCTCGTATTGGCTTGCTGCGGCAACGGGTGTGTCATGACTCGCGCGGCCCCCGGCATCGGTCTTCGGGCGGATGTGACGGAGGGGCCACAGGTGCGGCCAGGGGGTGTGACTGCCAGTCCACACCCGGGCGCCGGGGGTTGGAGGGGGGAGCGGCGTGCTACCGTCGCGGCCGTGTCACCGCGGCCCACACCCACCACCGACCTGCTGACGCCCGCGCCCGTGCCGCCCATGCGGCTGCGGTTGTTGGTGGTGGCCGGGCCGAGCACGGGGCGCGAGCTGCTGCTGGAGCGGGGCACCTACCGCGTGGGCAAGGAGGAGGGCAACGAGCTGCGGCTCGAGGACTCCACCGTGTCGAGGACGCACCTGCTGGTGGAGGTGCTGGCACACGGCGTGCGCGTCACCGACAACGGCTCGAGCAACGGCAGCTCCTGCGACGGGCTGCGCTTCCAGGTGCTGGAGCTGCGGCCGGGAGCGGTGGTGCGCCTGGGCCGCAGTGAGCTGCTGCTGGCCCCCGTCGAAGGCCCCGCCACCGCGCCGGAGTCCTCCAGCGCGACGAGGTGGGGCGGCCTCCACGGGAAGAGCCTCGCCATGCGCCAGCTCTTCACGGTGCTGGAGCGGCTGGCCGGCACCTCCGCGGACGTGCTCTTGGAGGGAGAGACGGGCACGGGCAAGGAGCGGTGCGCGGAGTCGCTGCACGCGGCCAGCGCCAGGGCCCCGGGCCCCTTCGTGGTGGTGGACCTCGCGGGGACGCCGCCCGGGCGGATCGAAGCGGAGCTCTTCGGCCAGCTCGAAGGCGCGCTGGGCGCGGGCACACCAGGCAGGACGGGCGCGTGCGAGCGCGCCCAGGGCGGAACGCTGTTCCTCGACGAGGTGGGCGAGCTGCCGCTGGAGTCCCAGCCCCGGCTGCTGCGCTTCCTGGAGCGGCGCGAGCTCAAGAAGCTCGGCGAGGACGCGTACCGCACCGTGGACGTGCGCGTGGTGGCCGCAAGCCAGAAGGACCTGGCGCACGAGGTGGCGGAGCGGCGCTTCCGCCAGGACCTCTACCAGCGCCTCGCGGGCGTGCGGCTCCGGCTGCCTCCGCTGCGCGAGCGGCGCGAGGACATTCCGCAGCTCATCGACGAGGCCCTCACGCGGCTGGGTGAGCCTCCGTCACTGGTGTCCCCGAGGACGCGCGCGCTGCTCATGGCCCATGACTGGCCCGGCAACGTGCGCGAGCTGCTGCACGTGGTGGAGCGGGTGGTGCGGCTGGGGATGCCGGTGGCGCTGGCGCAGCTTCCCTCGACACCGGAAGCGCCCTCCGCCGCCGGCCTTGCGCGCGACGCACCGTACAAGGAGGCGCGCGAGCACCTGCTCCAGGCCTTCGAGCGGGACTACGTGTGCGCGCTGCTGGAGCGGCACCGCAACAACGTCTCGGCGGCGGCCCGGGCGGCGGGCATCGACCGGGCGTACCTGCACCGGCTCATCAACCGCCACGGGCTCGGGTAGGCGCCGCGACGGGCCTTCGAGCGCGGGCTACTTCCGGTAGCTCGTGTAGGCGGAGTGGCAGCTCACGCACGTCTCCGTCAGCCGGCCGAAGCTCTCCGCGAGCGCTGCGTCGTCGCGCTTCCGCGCGGCCTCCTGCACGGCCTGGGCGCGGTTGCGCGCCTCGTCCTGGAGCACGAAGAAGCGCTCGGGCAACAGCGCGTTGAGTTCGCTCTCTCCCTCTTCGCCGGGCACGGGGCGGGCGATGCGCGGCTCGTTGACGATGCGCGATGCCGCCGCGCTGGCCGCGTCGTACTGGAGCAGCATGACGCCGAGCATCAGGTCCGTCATCGCCTGCCCGTGGCGAGTCATCTTCTTGCGCAGCGTGGCCCGGGCCTCGGCGGGCAGGTAGTCCGGCGCGGGCAGGGACGTCTTGGACGTCTTGGACGTCTTGGAGGGCTTCTTGGCGCTGGTGGGCTCTGCGGCTCCCGCCTGCACGACGAGCCCCAGCGTCAGGAGGCTCGCGAGAAGGCCGGTTCGTAATGTCTTCATCATGTGCACCTTTGAATGCGAGTCAGGTCTTTCAAACCGAAATCTACCATCCCCAAACCCGTCCAATCAGAAACGGAATTGGACCTTGCCGATAAATGTCCCGGACAGCTCGGCAATGGCACGATGACCTCCTTGGCGACACCCGTGCAGGTGCAAGGACTGACCGGCGCCGTGGCGGTGGTGGCGGGCAACTATTTCTCCGTGGCGCTGCGCCATGACGGCACCGTCTGGACCTGGGGCGGCTTCAGCGGGCAGCTCCTCCCCGCGCAAGTCCCAGGAGTGTCCGGCGTGGTGAGCATCGCTTCGACGTCGGGTCATGCGCTGGCGGTGCGCGACGATGGCACCGTCTGGGCCTGGGGCAGCAACTCGGAGGGCCAGCTCGGGGATGGCACCACGACGGACAGCGACACGCCCGTGCAGGTGCTGGGGCTCAGTGGCATCACCGACGTGGCCGGCGGCGCCGCCCATTCCCTGGCGGTCCGCGATGATGGAACCGTGTGGGCGTGGGGCTTGAACATCTATGGCGGCCTGGGCGACGGCACGACCCTCACCCGGCTCACGCCCGTCCAGGTCCTGGGGCTGACGGGCGTCGCCAGTGTCGCGGCGGGGGCGTTCCACTCCATGGCCGTGCGCCATGACGGCCGGAGCCCCCTTGTGGTCGGGCGGGGATAATGACCAGGGGCAACTGGGCGACGGCGCTGTCGACACGAGCTGGAGCCCCGTGCAGGTACAGGTTCCCCTGAACTCCAGCGTGTCCGGCATCGCGGTGGGCGAAGGTCACTCGCTGGCCCTGCTCTCGGATGGCTCGGTCTGGTCCTGGGGCGACAACTCGAGTGGCCAGCTCGGCCATGGAATCCCCGCGTTTGCGGTCGTTCCCGAGCGCTCCCTGCTGTTGCCTTGAACCCGCGTGTTTCATGAGACGAGGCCCCGGGCCCACATGGGTTCGGGGCCCGCATCTTCCAGGAAACCTTCCAGCACGGCCATGTCTGCCAGCCTGATGTGCACACACACGGTCTTTGACCGTCACGCGCGTCAGTCGCGCAGCAGCGGCTGGCCCGCCAGCACGTGCTCGCACAAGGCCAGCCGGAGATTTCCGCGCGGGACGAGCGTGGGGGCGAGCCGCGCTGCCAGGGCATCGCCCTCGATGGGGGCGGGCACGGATTCCGGGAGGTAGATCGCGCCGCGGTGGCTTGGCCGCAGCCACGCGCCGACCTGCGCCTCGCCGTGGACGACCAGGTGGGTCGCGTCGGTGCCATCCGTGACGAGGTTGCCGGCCAGCTTGAGGTCGCCCTCGATGAACACCTGGGCGTCGGCGCTGAGCAACAGGTCACGGGCGATCAGCGAGCCCTTGATCCACAGCGGCACGTAGAGGTCGTCGCGAATCACCAGCGGGCCATCGACGATCAGATCGCCTTCGATGACGCACACCATCGGGTCCTCATTGGCCACGTAGGTCGGTCCGCTCAGCGTGAGCGTGCCCTCGTGGACCCCGAAGATGACCTCGTTGCCGCCAAAGAGGTCCTCGTAGTTGACCGAATCGTCGCTGACTTCGAGCAGATTGTAGCGCTCGAGGCCGAGCTCGGTGGCCAGGGGCTGGAACCGCGCGCCGGGGAGGGCTGTATAGGATTGGGGCACCAGGGACATGCCGCTTGATACCGAATCGTTCCTGCGCCGACCAGCGCGGCGGAAACACGCAGGCCCCGCCGTGAGGGCCCGGCGGAACTCAAGACCGAGGCGGCACAGGCAAGACATGGGCAACCCATGACACAGCAGACTGTCCCCGCTTGTTCATCGTCGCGACACGCTGACACCCAGCGCCCCCCCCGTCAGCGGCCCTC
>NZ_RAWG01000137.1 GCF_003611735.1 Corallococcus sicarius
GCCCCACCCCGTCCATCAGCCGCAGCGCCCCGTGCAGCGCCTGCACCAGCTCCGCCGGGGACACCCGCGCCGCCTCCACCTCCAGCGCGAGCACGCTCACCGCGCGCTCATAGCTGCGCACCCGATCCAACTCCTCCGACAGCCGCGCGCGCAGCCCTTCGGCCTCCAGCGCACGCCGGGCCGGGAGGGGCCGCTCGCCCCGGTGGAACACGAGCGTCACGTTGCCCAGCGTCACCACGTCCCCGCCGTCCAGGGGCCGCGTGCCCTGCACCCGCTCGCCGTTGACCCGCACGCCGTTGTGGCTGCCCAGGTCCGCGATGAAGGCCTCGCCGTCCGCCACCCCCACCCGCGCGTGCTGACGGCTCACCGACGCGTCCTCCACCACCACGTCCGCGCCCACGGAGCGCCCGATGACCACCGTCCCCTCTCCGGGCAGCGGCACCACCGTGGACGTGTTGCCCTCCAAGAGCAGCAGGTACAGCCGCTCCGGCGGAACGGCGCGCGCTCCTCCCCGCCGGGGCTCCTCGGTGTCCAGCAGGTCACGTGACGCCATTTCCTGAAAGAATGCCCAGGCCCTTGAACCCCGGGCAACCCGCCCAGGCACCCCGACGATTGATTTGCGAATCAGGGGGCGCGCGGTCCATGCTCCCAGGCCTGAGGAGACGGGTGCCATGGCCAAGATGCTGAAAGACGGGGATGCGGTTCCGGACGTCACGCTGATGGGGCCCGGCAACGCACCGGTGCGGCTGCGCGACCTGGTGGGTGACAAGGTCCTCGTCGTCTACTTCTACCCGCGGGACGACTCCCCGGGTTGTACCGTCCAGGCGTGCAGCCTGCGCGACCAGTACCAGGACTTCACCGACGCGGGCGCGGACGTGGTGGGCATCAGCAGCGACTCCGCGGACTCGCATGAGAAGTTCGTCGCCAAGCACCGGCTCCCCTTCCGCCTCCTGAGCGACCCGGATGGCGCGGCGCGCAAGGCCTTCGGGGTGGGGACCAACTTCCTGGGGCTGCTGCCGGGCCGGGTGACCTTCATCGCCGACCGCACGGGCACCATCCGCTACGCGTTCGACTCGCAGATGCAGGTGCGCAAGCACGTCTCCGGGGCCCTGGAGATCGTCCGCTCGCTCACAGGCCAGGGCGCCGCGCCCGCCCGTCCGGGCTGAGGCACACGGACAGCGCGCGTTTCCCGCTAGACTGCCGGCAGGCCTCCAGGTCCCGAAGCCCGGGACGCCGCTGCCCGTTCGCGGCCAGCCTGGGAAGCGCTGGCCGGCAGGGAGTCACACCATGCGGTGGCATTGGATGCTGGGGCTGTTGTGCTTCGGGTGCGCGAGCCTGACGAAGGACCTGCACGACGAGGACCTGGCGCAGGAGGAGATTCCCACCGAGGAGACGGTGTACCTGGTGCCGCTGGACGAGGCGCTGCTCACCATGCGCCACCTCTTCGAGGAGCGGCGCTACGACGTCTTCGAGCGCGAGGGCGAGCACGAGTTCTATACCTCCGCGCACGAGCCGGGGGTGAACCTGCCCCGCAACCGCACCTTCGAGCGCTACTTCGTGAAGGGCGCGGCGGTGGGCCCGCGCCAGTCCATCATCCGCGTCTTCCGCCTGCGCTACCGCGAGCAGGACACCGTCATCGAGCAGAAGCCCAAGTGGCTCAATGATCGCGTCGAGGAGGAGGAGAAGTACCTCGCCCAGAAGACGTTCGATCGCGCCACCTTCAACGGCGTGCCGGACATGGAGGGCTTCAAGATGGTGCGCGGCATCCGCGACCTCCCCCTGGAGCGCAAGCTGCTGACGAAGCTGGAGATGGTGCCGTCGCTGGAGCTGGTGGGCGGCAAGACGTCCGCGCCGGTGCGCTCCGTGTCCGTGGAGGGCTGGAAGGACGAGGCCCCGGACGCGGCCGCGCAGTGCGGTGAAGCGCTGGAGGGCGTGGATCCGCTGCTCGTCGCCGGGCAGACGGTGCTGGTCGCGGATCCGCTGGGCACGCGCGAACTGCCGGAGGCCGCCACGCGGATGCTCTGCGACGCGACGGAGCGCAAGCTCCCCGTGGCGCTGGCGCTGTCGCTCCCGGCGGAGGATCAGCCCGCGCTCGACGAGTACCTGGCCAGCGAGGGCCACGGCCCGGACCTGGAGCGGCTGCTGGTGGCCAGCTCCTTCTGGCGCCGGGTGTACCAGGACGGCCGCAGCAGCGGCGCGCTGCTGCGCCTCATCGAACAGGCGCGGCGGCTGCGCTCGCACGGCAACGCCGTCACGGTGGTGGCGTTCGACTCCAGCGCCGCGTCCGGCAACGCGCGCGAGGAGGAGATGGCGAAGCACCTCATCGCCTTCCGGCAGGCGCACCCGGACGTGTGGCTGCTGGCGCTCGCGGGTGACGTGCACGTGCGCACGAAGCCGGTGAGCTGGAACAAGAACTTCGACCCGCTGGGCGCGCGGCTGACGAAGGCCCTGCCCTCCTCCCCGGTGAAGGCGCTGGAGGTGGGCTTCCAGCGCGGCTCCCAGTACGCCTGCCGCTTCAACGCCTGGGAGCAGGTGGAGTGCAACGTGTACGCGCTCAGCCCGTCCGAGGAAGTGCGCCAGCAGCCCGGCACGCCGCGCAAGGTGGCGCTGTTCTCCGCGCCCAGCGACAAGGGCTTCCACGGCCGGCTCTACGTGGGGGCGCTCAACGCGTCCCCGCCCGTCATCCAGCGCGCGGAAGCCGGCGCACCCCGTCCTGTTGCCCAGCAACGCAAGGACCCCTCCCCTTCCACCGCCAGTCCCTGACAGCACGCCTCTGCGTGTAGGCTGGGGCGAAAGACAGACAGAGGGGTGGACCATGCGGTGGCTTTGGACGCTGGGATTCCTGGGCATGGGGTGCGCGAGCCTGTCGCGCGGGCTGGACGGCGATCCGGTGGACACGGAGCCCATCCCCACCGTGGAGAAGGTCTTCCTCGTACCGCTGGACGAGGGCCTGTTCGCCACCCGCCGGTTGCTGGAGGAGCAGCGGCTGGACGTCTTCGAGAACAACGCCACGAACGAGCTGTTCTCCGCCTCGTGGGAGATCGGCGTGAACCAGCGGGGCAACCGCGTCTTCGAGCGCTACCTGGTGCGCGGCGAGGCGGTGGGCCCGCGTCAGTCCGTCATCCGCATCTTCCGGCTCCAGTACCGGGAGGCGGACCAGTCCGTCGAGGTGCTCGCCGAGCCGGGGAGCCTGGGGCCGGGGCTCAAGGGCTACACCCAGTTCGAGACCCGCAACGAGTTCTCCCGGGAGACCTTCGAAGGCGTCCCGCAGATGGAGGGCTTCAAGCTGCGCCGTGGCATCCGCGACCTGCCCCAGGAGCGCAAGCTCCTGGCCCGGCTGGAGATGGTGCCGTCGCTGGAGCTGGTGGGTGGCAAGGCGTCCGCGCCGGTGCGCGCCGTGAAGGTGGCCGGCTGGGAGGCGGCGACCCCGGACGCGGCCCCCCGCTGCGGCGAGCCACTGGAGGGTGTGGCGCCGCTGCTCGCCGCCGGGCAGACGGTGCTGGTGGCGGATCCGCTGGGCACGCGCCAGTTGCCGGAGGCCGCCGCGCGGATGCTGTGTGACGCGACGGAGCAGAAGCTGCCCGTGGCCCTGGCGCTGTCCCTCCCGGCGGTGGACCAGGGGGTGCTGGACGAATACCTGGCGAGCGCGGGCGGGGACGCGGACCTGGAGCGGCTGCTGGTGGTCAGCGACTTCTGGCGCCGCGTGGACCAGGACGGCCGCAGCAGCGCGGGGATCCTCCACCTCATCGAGGCCGCGCGCCGCCTGCGCGCGCAGGGACACGCCGTCTCGCTGGTGGCGTTCGACTCCAGCACGGCCTCCGGCAACGCGCGCGAGGAGGAGATGGCGAAGCACCTGCTGGCCTTCCGCCAGGAGCACCCGGACGCGTGGCTGCTGGTGCTCGCGGGCGACGTGCACGTGCGCACGGGCACCGTGGGCTGGGATGCGAAGTACGAGCCCCTGGGCGCGCGGCTGACGAAGGCCCTGCCCCCGGCGTCCGTGCGGGCGCTGGACACGGGCTTCGAGCGCGGGGCTCACTACGGCTGCCGCTTCAACGTCTGGCAGCAGGTGGACTGCGACGTGCACGGCATCAACCCGACGGCCGAGGTGCGCCAGGAGCCCGGCGCACCCCGGAAGGTGACGCTCTTCGCTGGACCCAGTGAGACGGGCTTCCACGGCCGCCTCTACCTGGGGAAGCTGAGCGCGTCCCTGCCCGTCATCCAGCGCGCCGCGAGTGGCCCGGAGAAGCCCGTGGCCACCCACGGCACGAAGGCGAAGCCTCCGGCGACTACGGAACCCTGACGCCGCCGCTCACGACGAGCCCGTAGTCGGCATCCACGGCCGTCGTTTCGGTCCGGGCGTCCTGGACGATCTCGTCACCCAGGACGTCCACCCGCCAGGTGCCCGCGGCGGGGTTCTGGAGGAAGACGTTCTCCACGGTGTCCACCTTGTTGGAGACGCCGCCCGCGGTGGAGAAGTTGCCCGCGGTCAGGCCGTTGTTGCCCCAGTACACGACGCCCGACGGGGACGTCACGCGCAGGGACAAATCGTTGATGCGCGCCCGGGCCGCGCCCACGGTGCCCATGGGGTCCGTGTAGACCATCGTGACGTTGAGCTCCGTCTCACCGGCGGCCACGCTGACGTTGTAGGACCTGACGGCCAGCGGCGTGATGGCGTCCGTCTCGTTGATGATGAACGTCTTGGGCGCGCGGTCCAGCAGGCGCTTGAGGTCGGAGGTCCCCCAGCCCTGCTTGTTGCGGTCGATGTCCGCGTTGGAGCCGCCCGCGAGCCAGTTGTAGCGCGAGGCGCCGTTGATCATCAGCGCCTTGGCGGTGGCCATCTGCGGGCGGCTGGCGAACACGTCCGCCGCGCCGCCGTGCCCGGCCCACACGCCCTGGTGCCACATCTGGTGCAGCAGGCCGAAGAAGCCGGCCGTCTGCGGCGTCGCGGAGCTGGTGCCGCCGAACTCCGTGTAGCTGGTGTTGCTGGAGCCGGACGCGCCCCGGACGGAGTCGTAGTAGAACGACAGGTCGGGCTTGATGCGGCCGTCCGCCGCCGGGCCGATGCTGCCACCGGAGCCCCAGCTGTCGTCCGTGCGCGCCAGCGTGTTCTGGTGCCGCACGCCGCCCACGGAGACGATGTTCTTCGCCCACGCCTGCGGGCGCGAGTTGCGGGTGCCGGAGTTGCTCTGCGACTGCGTGCTGAGCAGCGGCGCCTTGAACAGGTAGTCATCCACCTCCGCGGAGATGGTGGTGTACGAGGTCGTCAGCGCGCTGCCCACGCTGGAGGTCTGGAACACCGCGCGGTACGGGCCCGCGGGGTTGATGAGCTCCTGGTTCGCCGTGTAGCGCGACTTCGTTCCGCCGAACTGGGTGGACTCGCTGTAGAGGAAGAAGATGCCCTGCCCGCTCGGGAGCAGGCCCCGGGCCAGCGGATCCACGCCCCGGGCGAAGTTGTGGCTGTAGCAGCTGGTGCCGTGCAGCGAACCCGTCGTCCCCACGCTGTGGATGATGGGCGCGGTGGGCCACTCCTGGTGGGTGGTGCGCAGCTCGGTGTCGAAGATCTCACCGCGCACGCCCTGCCCCGTCCAGCCCCTGAGCGTCTCCAGGTAGTTGGCGCCGCCCGTCTCGCGCACGATGTTCATGTCCACCTCGCCGGGCCCGCCCCAGCGATCGATGAACTGCACCTCGTTGGAGCGCACGAGCTCTCCCAGCTGCGCCTGGCTGAGCGTGGCCTCCACGCGCAGGCCGCCCGGCTCCACCAGGTCCACCTTGCCGCCCAGCCGCGCCACCAGCGCCGTCACGCGGCCCTGACGCTCCGCGCCGCCCTCGCCCAGCATGATGGAGTAGCGCTGCGGGGCGACGGCCGCCGCCCGCCCGAGCAGCGCGTCGCGCAGCACCGGCTCCAGGCGGTATTCCGGGTGGTAGTCGCCCACCCAGCGCACCGCGGGGAGCCCGGCCACGCGCGTGCGGACCTCCGGGTCCATCTCCACGAGGTAGGTGTGATCCGACAGGAAGCGCAGCACCTTGCCGCCCGCGCGCTCGATGGTCTCACGGAACTCCGGCAGCGGCGTGCCGTGGAACTGCACCAGCGACAGGGTGTTGTCCCGGTCCGCCACCAGCGCGTTGCCCAGAAGCGGCGCGTTGCGCGCCAGCGGGTCGAACGACGCCTCCTGCAACCGGATGAGGTACTGCTCCTCCTGCACGCGCCCCATCAGCTCGGTGCCGCCCCGGGTGTACGCCGAATAGGCCCGGTCGGTGCCGTCCGTCTGGCGCTCCTTCCAGACGTGGAGCTGCACGCCGGAGCCCGCCACCACGTCCAGCGTGCGCAGGCTGCTGACGGGCCGCGCCGTCTGGTGGAACACCAGGCCCGAGGGCGTCGTCAGCGTGCTGCCGCCGGCCTTCAGGGAGGTCGCGACCGCCGCGCCCGGAGCCACCGCGCGCGAGGCCGCCGGAGGAGTGCGCTCCACCGCGAACGCGCTCAGGGGAACCGCGAAGGTGCAGCCCAAAACCAGCGCGGTGACCGGACGCCAGCGGCGGGGGGACGTCGAGAACTGCTTCCGCAAGTCCTGCATGTCGGCACTCCCTTCAAAGTGAGATAAACCTGTAATACGCACAAGGGCCGCATTTCAAGTCCTGTTACTCAGTTGCAACAGGGCGTGCTTTTTGCGCTGCGGGCGTGCCTTTTCCGGGGGGTCCCAGGTGCTCAAACGGCTCTCATCCTTCGGGAGCCCGAGTCCTACACCCCGAGCGGAAACCTTTCGGCTGGAAGGCCCGATAAACTGGAACCCATGACTTCCATCTCCAATCGCCCCGCTCCGCCGCCCCTGCCGCGCACGTCCGCGGCGCCCGTCGAGAACCGCAGCCCCGCCGCGCAGCCGCGCACGCCGGCCGCGGAGCAGACCCCGCGCAACACCGAGCGCGAGCGCGACACGTTCTCTCCCGCCGCGGCGCTGCGTCCCTCGGGGCGCGCGCGCGTCACCACGGAGGGGGACAACTTCGTGCTGGAGGCCCGGGGCCAGGTGGGCAACCGCGCTTCGACGCGTCCGGGCGGCGCCCCCACGCGCCTGGGTCAGGCGACGGCGGGCGGTTCATTTGGAGCGACGGGCAGCCTGCGGGTGGAGGTGCCCCGGCAGGCGGCGACGGAGGCCATCCGCAACGGTGAGTTCCCCAACCCCGCCGCCCCGGAGACGTGGCCGGTGGGCACGCGCGCCCGGGCGGAGGTCCAGGGACAGGCGGGCTTCAATGCGGGCCTGCGCGGCGGGCCGGGCCGGCTGGGGGAGACGCTGGGCCTCAGCTCGTCCTATGACCGCACCCAGACGCAGCGCTACGAGCTGCAGCGCACGTCCGAGGACACGCTGCGCGCCTCCGTGACGTCGCAGGGCCGTCAGCGGGACGCGACGAGCGTGCGCGGGCTGGAGGGCCGTCAGGATCAGCGCCTGGAGCACACGCGCACGGCGGACTTCAACATCACCCAGCCGGAGGGCCGGGCCGCGTACCAGGACTTCCTGCGCACCGGCCAGCTTCCCGCGGAGAACGGCCCGGGCGTGAGCAACGTGCGCACGACGGACGGCCTGGATCAGGACCGCGAGGCGCGGGTGGCGGGCCGGCAGGTGGCCACCACCGAGCGGCGGACGAACCTGACCGGTGACGGCGACGGCAACCAGACCGTGCGCCAGACGGACCGCAACGTGGCCGGCGGCATCCAGTCCACGGAGATGGCCGTGGGCGCGGATGGCAACGGCCGCGCGGACACGCGGATCAACGACTCCGTTCGCGCGACCACCACCACGACGCCGGGCCAGCCCCCGCAGATCAACTACGAGCTCAACTTCACGGACCCCGCCGCCGCGCGCATGGCCCGCGGTGCGTTCTCCAGCAACGACGCGGACGCGGAGAACGGCGCCCCGTTGACGGTGCGCCTCAACGAGCAGCAGGCCCGCTCGCTGCTGGAGCGCACCATGGGTCCCGGCCTCGGCTCGGGCCAGCGCTCCATGGATGCGGCCTTCCGCTCGCTGTCGCAGGGTGGGCAGCAGGCCTTCGCGCAGAGCCTCTTCAACGCGACCGTGGATCAGCAGAACCCCAACGCCCCGCGCCGCGCGCTCGAAGCGACGCAGGCTCCGGCCGCGACCCCGGCCCTGCCCCAGTTCGACGAAGTGCCGAGCATCTCGTAGTCCCCTGTCCGGGACCTGGGCGGGGGCGCTGCCGGAGAGGCCCCCTGCCCGGCCCTGGGTCCCCATGCAGGACGTCAACGCGAAGGTCGGCACGCACGACCTGCTCTTCCTCACGCTGGACACGCTGCGGTACGACGTGGCCCGGGAAGCGCTGGAGCGGGGCCGCACGCCCACGCTGGCCGCGCTGCTGCCCGGGGGCCGGTGGGAGGAGCGCCACAGCCCGGCGAGCTTCACCTACGCCGCGCACCAGGCCTTCTTCGCCGGCTTCCTCCCCACCCCCGTCACGCCGGGCCGGCACCCGCGCCCCTTCGCCCTGCGCTTCGAGGGCAGCGAGACGACGGCCCCGGGCACCTGCGTGCTCGACGCGCCGGACCTCGTCACGGGGCTGGCCGGGCGCGGCTACCACACGGTGTGCATTGGCGGGACGGGCTTCTTCAACCTGCGAAACCCCCTGGGCCGCGTGCTCCCGGGCCTCTTCTCCGAGGCGCACTGGGCCCCGGAGCTGGGCGTCACCGAGCCCCGCTCCACCGAAAACCAGGTATCACTCGCGGTGAAGATCCTGGGCGCGCTGCCCCGGGAGCAGCGGGTGTTCCTGTTCATCAACGTCTCCGCGTTGCACCAGCCGAACCGGCACTACGTGCCCGGGGCGACGGAGGACTCGAAGGAGACGCAAGGGGCGGCCCTGGCGTACGTGGACAGCCAGTTGCCGCCGCTGTTCCAGGCGCTGCGCCAGCGGGGGCCGGCGTTCTGCATCGTGTGCTCGGACCACGGGACGGCGTATGGCGAGGACGGCTACTCGGGGCACCGGCTGGGGCACCCGGTGGTGTGGACGGTGCCCTATGGCGAGTTCGCGCTGCCGGTAGACTCCGGCCCATGACGCGCCTGGAGTCGATGCTCGAAGGGACGCCCTACGTGGCGTACCTCTACGGCTACCCGCACAAGACGGCCTACCGCCCGCTCACGCCCGCGCTGGCGCTGGAGGACGTCTGGGCGAAGGAGCGCCGGGACGCGCTGTTCCTCTACCTGCACGTGCCCTTCTGCGAGATGCGCTGCGGGTTCTGCAACCTCTTCACCGCCGCGGGGCCGAAGGAGGACGTCGTGCAGGCGTGGCTCGCGGCGCTGAAGCGCGAGGCCGGCCGCGTGAAGCAGGCGCTGGGCCCTGCCACGTTCGCGCGTGCGGCCATCGGAGGCGGCACCCCTACCCTGCTGTCCGTGCCGGAGCTGGAGACGGTGTTCGACCTCGCGGCGGACCTGGGCGTGGATCCACGCGCGGTGCCGATGTCCGTGGAGGTGTCGCCGGAGACGGTGGACGCGGCGAAGGCGGCGGTGCTCAAGGCCCGGGGCGTGGACCGGGTGAGCATGGGCGTGCAGAGCTTCCTGGAGTCGGAGGTCGCCGCGGTGAAGCGGCCCCAGAAGACGGCGCAGGTGGAGGCCACGTTGGACCTGCTCAGGAGCCTGGGGTTCCCAACGCTGAATCTGGACCTCATCTACGGCATCGAGGGCCAGACGCCGGACACCTTCCTGCAGTCGCTGAAGGCCGCGCTCCGGTATGCGCCGGAGGAACTCTACCTCTACCCGCTCTACGTGCGGCCGCTCACCTTCCTGGGGAAGAAGTCGCGTGCGTGGGACGACCTGCGCCTGTCGCTGTACCGCACGGGCCGGGACTTCCTCCTCGCGGAGGGCTACTCGCAGGTGTCGATGCGGATGTTCCGCGCGAAGCACGCGCCCGCCGCGCGGGGCCCGGTGTACCGCTGCCAGGAGGACGGCATGGTGGGGCTGGGCGTGGGGGCGCGCTCGTATGCAGGGGACGTGCACTACTCGTCCGAGTACGCGGTCGGCTCGCGCGAGGTGCGCGGCATCATCCAGGCGTACAGCGAACGCGACGCGGAGTCGTTCGGTGAAGTGCGCTACGGGTTCGTGCTGGACGCGGCCGAGCAGCGGCACCGGCACGTCGTGCTGTCGCTGCTGGCGGAGGGCGTGTGCCCGGTGCAGTACCGCCAGCGCTTCGGGACGGAGGCGCGGGCGGACTTCCCGATGCTCGCGGAGCTGGAGGCCCACGGGCTGGCGCGCGACGTGGACGGCGTGTTCCAGCTCACGGCGGAGGGCGTGGAGCGCTCGGACCTCATTGGCCCGTGGCTGGACTCCGAGGCCGTGCGGGCGCGGATGCGGGAGTACGCCTGGCGATGAAGCTCACCGTGCTCTACCGGGGCCCGCTGTCCGGCTGCAACTACGGCTGCGAGTACTGCCCCTTCGGCAAGTGGAAGCAGAGCGAGGAGGAGCTGACGAAGGACCGCGCGGACCTGGAGCGGTTCCTCGCGTGGGTGGAGTCGCGCACGCAGGACACCGTGTCCGTCTTCTTCACGCCGTGGGGCGAGGCGCTCATCTGGCCCTGGTACCAGCAGGCCCTGGCGCGGCTGACGCACCTGCCGCACGTGGAGCGCGCGGCGGTGCAGACGAACCTCTCCTGCCGGCTGGACTGGCTCACCGACTGCCGCACCGACAAGCTGGGCATCTGGGCCACGTACCACCCGGAGTGGATGAAGCGCTCACGCTTCCTCGCGCAGTGCGAACGGCTGTCTGAACACGGCGTGCGACACAGCGCGGGCATGGTGGGCTTCCGCCGCTTCGCGGACGAGGCGGAGGCCCTGCGCCGCGAGCTGCCCCGGGACACGTACCTGTGGATCAACGCGGTGAAGGACGGCCTGGATGCGTACTCGCCCGAGGACGTGGAGCGCTTCGCGCGCATCGACCCGCTCTTCCCGGTGAACAACACCCGCCACCCCAGCCGGGGCCGGGCCTGCCGCGCGGGCGAGTCCGTGCTGTCGGTGGACGGTGACGGCACCGCTTACCGGTGCCACTTCATCAAGGAGCCGCTGGGCAACCTCTACGCCCCGGACTTCGAACAGGCGCTGAAGCCGCGCCCGTGCTCGAAGGACACGTGCGGGTGCCACATCGGCTACGTGCACCTGGAGTACCTGGAGCTGGATCGGGTGTTCGGCTCGGGGCTGCTGGAGCGCGTGCCGGCGACGCGGCTGTGGGACGGCGGAGCTCAGCGCAGCGCTTCGCGAATTTCCCAGTCGTAGACGGACAGGCCGTCGCGCGTGAGGCCGGGGAGCAGGTCCCCGAAGGCGTTCGCCTCCAGCACGCGGTGGCCGTGGAAGAACTCCTCGAACATCAGGTCGATGCCCACGTGCAGGCAGTCGTGCGCGCGGGCCACGGCGCGGCAGCTCTCCAGCGCGGCCTCCCATTCACGCGGAGGCACCGCCGCGTGGAAGGCGTCCAGGTCGCCGCGGTAGCCGCCCAGGTGGAGGTTGGTGATGGGGTGGCGGCTCTGGCGCACCACCGTGAAGACGGGCTCGCCGCGCACCGCGAGGATGCGGCAGTCGAACACGTCCCCGCCCAGTCGCGCCTTGGGCCGGGCCTGCTCCACGTGCGAGCCCTCGCGCAGGAGGAAGGACAGCACCGCGTCCACCTCCACCGCGTCCGAGACGCGCCGCAGGTTGAGTGAGTTGAACCAGCCGGTGTCACCCCGGTGCAGACTGGTGAGGAGCGAGCTGCCCGTGCGCCCCAAGCGGTAGACGGCGAGGCACGACGCGGACGAGCCGCAGGACAACTTCACGAACACCTCGCGCCAGCCCGCTGCGCGCATTTCCGTTCGCAGCGCCTCCGGGGTGGTGGCGTCTTCGAGAGACGGCGGCACGGGGATGCCCAGGGCTGCGTACCGGCGCGACGTGATGCGCTTGTCGAACAGGTCCGCGATGGCTGACGGCGCGGACAGCACGCGCCAGTGCGGACGTTGGGCGAAGCGGGCCGCCAGGTCCTCCAGCACGCGCAGGAAGCCCAGGTGGTGCTGCCGGGGGCACAGCACGCGGCCGTGCTCGGGAGGCAGCGCGTCCACCTGCTCCGGGGACACGACGTCACAGCCGGCGGTGAGCGCATCTTCGTGGCCGCGCTTCAGGAACGCGCGCTCCACCTCCGCGTCCTCCCCCGCCGCGTCGACGCGGACACAGTGCTCCGTGTCGGGGAGGTCCAGGAGCACGTCCGGCGTGCGGGCCACCGTCTCCCAGGCCACGACGTGCGCGGCAGGAAGCCCCGCGCGGATCAGCGCTTCCTGGAAGAGCGTGACGCGTCGGTTGCCGGGGTTGCCGATGAGGAGGAACGGCGGCGCGACGGACATGGAGGCCGGGCGCTATTCGCCCACGGCGGCGTAGCGGGCGTCCTCGTCGTAGGGCGTCCGCTGCTTGCCGCTGATGACCGACTGGGCAGCGGTCGCGACCAGCTTCTGCCCTTCCTTCGTGAGGAAGTTCTCGGAGACATCCAGCGTCTTGAGGCGCCGGAAGACCGTCGGGTTCGTCGCCAGGATGTGGGCGCCCGCGTCGCTCATCGTGCCCATGGACAGATCCAACTCCTGGAGCTGCGCGAGCACCTTCGCCTTGGGCAGCACCTCGCACAGCTCGTCGGTGAACTCCGCGTTGCGCAGGCCGAGCTTGCGGAGGTTCGGCACGCCCTCACCGTCGAGCAGCGGCTTGAGGTCCTTCACCCCGCCCTCCGCGCCGTAGTTGTCGGATCCGAACCAGACTTCCAGCGCCTCCAGCTTCGGCCACTTCGCCTTCACGATGGACTTCACCGCGCCCAGTGGCAGGCCGCCGGTCTCCACGGTGAAGGCGCGCAGCTCCGGCAGGTCGATCTTCCCCAGCTCGATTTCCCCACCGCGCACGCGCAGCTCCCGCAGCTCCGGGAACACACGGTAGAGGGGCTGGAGGTCGCCCACGTGCGTCCACGAGATCTCCGTGTCGTCCGGGTACTCGAAGTCGCCGATGAACAGGTGGCGCAGCGCCTTGGACGGCTTCGCCTTGCCAAGCACCTCCAGCGTGTCGTGGTACTCGTTCTCGCCGTCGAAGCAGGCCATGCCGATGGTCAGGCTCCGCAGGAAGCAGGCGGATGGATGGGCCAGCAGCTTGCCGAGGACCTCCGGGACGTCCGCGGTCGAGTCGTAGTCCACCTGCCCCACGCGGGCCTCGCGGATGAAGCCCAGGTGCCATTCCAGCTTGAGCGTCTCGTCGGACACGGCCTCCTGCAGGTCGTCGCCCAGCAGCTCACCCGCGTGCGCCTCGATGTACTTCGCGACCTGCTTGCGCACCTTGGCGGACTGGTCCGCGGGCGCATCCAGCGCGGAGTGCTGGAGCAGGATGAGCTCCGCGCGTGGGTCGCCCTCGCCCTTGAGCCACTCGGCGTAGGCGAGGTAGCCCTTCACGTCATCGGGCGCGGCGAGGATGGCGGCCTCCAGGTCCGGGTTGACGGCGGACTCAGCGGTGGCTTCCCCACCGTCATCTCCGCCCCCGGAGCCTTCGGCGAGCGTGTAGCCCTTGCGCTCCTTCTCGTGGATCTGCGCCTCGTAGGCCTTCTTCGCCTCGGCCTTGGAGTCGAACTCCTCGAGCTTCTCCTGGCCGTCGGAACCGATGCGGCCCCAGCGCTTGGTCAGCGTGGTGCCTTCCAGGGTGATCTCCCAGAACTTGCTGGAGCTGCCTTCCGTGAACTCGTACCGAGGCATGGCGCGTCTCTCCCGAGGCAGCGAAGCGAAACGCCCCGGACGGTAGAGGAGCCCCCTGCCAAGCTCAAGACGGCAAGCTCAAGCGCGCGGCTTGGACGTCAGGGGCGCAGCAGCACCAGCTCCACGCGGCGGTTGAGTTCACGACCACGGGGGATGAGGTTGGGGGCCTTGGGGCTGCGGTCGCCCATGCCCACGGCCTCCACGCGGGACGGGGCCACGCCCGCGCGCACGAGCAGGTCGGCGACGGCGCGGGCCCGGGCATCGGAGAGGCCCTGGCGGGCGGGCGGCGGGACTTCGCGGCCGTCGGTGTGGCCCTCGATGCGCAGGCGGGCCTTGGGCTGGCGCACGAGCAGGTCCACGAGCAGCTCCAGGCCCGCGAGCGAGGCCTTGGTGGGCACGGGCTTCTTCTCGTCGAAGCTCAGCGGCTGGGGCAGCTCGATGTGGTCTTCCAGCACCTTCGCGGCCTGGGTGGCCTTGGGCGCGGGGACCAGGGCGAAGGCCAGCGAGGACTCGGCGCCGGCGGTCAGCTCCACCTGGCGCGTCTGGGCGAGGAAGCCGTCGGCGATGAGGTCCACGGTGTACGCGCCCGCGGTCAGCGGCACGTCCTGGGGCTTGCGGCCGGGCGCGGAGCGGACCACCAGCTTCACCGGCTCGCCCGTGCCGCGCACGAAGGCGGTGGCGGCGGTGGGCTTCTTGGACGTGACCTGGAGGCGCAGGCGGCTGGTGGCCACGGGAGTGCGCTCCACGGGCGGCGTCACGGAGACGACCGTGGTGGGCTTCACGCCGGCGTCAGGCGTCGCGGAGGGCTGGGCCACCTTCACGGGAGTGCCCGCGTCCGGCGGGGACTTCACGGGGGAGCCTGCGTCAACCGGGGTGATGGCGGCGACGGCGGGCTCGTCCTGCGGAGGCTTGATCATCTCCGCGGTGACGGCGTGGGTGAGCTTGAGCTTGAGGCGCGGATCCGGCGCGTTGGGGACGACGGCGGGGGACGCCTTCACGAGCACGCGCAGGCCGCGCTGGGACTGGAAGCCGACGGACGCGGTGATCTTCCAGAGGAAGCCGTTGGTCTCGCTGAAGAGGCTCCAGGAGCCGTTGGTGTACGTGACGCGGGACACGAGGGTGTGGTCCCCCGGTTCGACCTTCACCACGGCGAGGCGGTGGAGGCCGGGCGCGTTCAGCTCCTCGAGCGAGGGCACCGCGAGGGGCTGTCCGTCGAGGAGGAAGTCCGTCTCGACGAGGCGGTAGCCGTCCTCGGGCTTGAAGCCCTCGAAGAGCAGCTGCACTTCGGAGGGGGACTCGGGGACCATGGCGCGGAGCTGACGTTCCAGCTCGGCGCGCACCTGATCCTCGCGCGTGGGTTCGGCCGCGAGCGCACCCGGGGCGAAGAGTCCCGCGAGGACCAGTGACGCGATTCTGAAGAAGGAGGAATCCACGAGGCGCACGCAGCATGGCACAAGGTGGCCTCCGGACGATGCAGGGATACAGCCCTGTAGAGGGTGCAGGCGGGCGCGACATGCTTGCTCGTCGGCCTTTTTACCCTCCGTGTTGAGGGCTTCGCCGTGAATTCAACGTTCCGCCCCAGCGCTGGCATGGAAGCGCCGGGTTGGAGGATCCTCGGGAGGCATGGATCCCAAGCCTGCCCCCACCCCAGCGACGTCCTTTCTTTCACGCAGGGCATGGGCCTGGAGCGTGATGGGGGCGGTGGTCACGCTGGTCGCCTTCACCGCGACGGTGCGCGTGGATCGCATCGCGAAGGGGTTGGTGCAGGTGGACCTGGGCGAGCGGGTGGACGTCCCGGTGCCTGTCGCGGGGCGCGTGGCGTCGGTGGATGTGGGGAGGGAGCAGCAGGTCACGGCCGGACAGGTGGTGGCGCGGCTGGAGACGGCGGCGGGCGCGGTGGTGGAGGTTCCAGCCCCCCGGGCGGCGACGGTGCAGATGGAGTTGGTGGCGCAGGGGGTTGAGACGGCTGCGGGCGAATCCGTGATGGCATTGCTGGACCCGGGCGTCGCGCGGGCCTCGTTCACCGGGATCTTCCCGGGAAGGTTCCGCGCGGAACTGGCACCGGGGATGCCGATGGAGGTCCGGCTGCGGGATGATCCCATCCCCATCGAGACGGTCATCGAGAAGGTGGAGGGACCGGAGGCGTCGGCCCGGTACCTGTGGGCGAGGAAGTACGTGAACCTGCCCCTGTCAGAGGGGGAAGGGGTGGTGCTGGTGCGCGCGTCGGTGCCATTGCCCGCCCCCGAGCGGAATGGTCAGGCGCGCATCCATTCGATGACGGTAGGAAGCGATGCACAGGTGAGGCTGGGCACGGAGCGCCTGCTCGTCGCGTGGCTCCCGGGGCTGCGCCGTGCGTTGCCGTGAGGGCTGGCGCACCATCGCGAGTGGTCTCGCGCTCCTGTCGATGATGACCTTCGGCTGTGCTTCCGCGGAGCGCATCCCAGGCGTAGTCCAGGGAACCGAAGGTGCTCCCCTGACCAGCATCCCAGGCCCCATGCCGGCCTTCGGTCCGTTCGACACGTTCTCGGATGCATTGCAGGCGGCGTGTCCGCTCATCCTGGGCAAGCCACACGCCACCGCAGGCAGGTCGACCGAGCAGAACTTCCAGCTTCGCTGGAGACTTTCGCGCGAGTACTGCGCTTGGCTCTATTACACGCCGGACCAGAAGTTCGAGATGAGCATGCTGGCGGTCGGGCCGCTGCATGAAGAGTCTCGCAAGCGCACCTGCGGCCTCCCCTCGACTGTGGTTGACCCCCGATACGCGCCCGGAAGCCTCGGCTACGTGTTCGTCCTGCACAACCATCCCTATGACAACGTGCTGTCGGATCTCGACATCCGATTCATCGTCGCCATGGCGGTCGAGCATGGGGTGACCGTCAAGACAGAGGGAGGCGTGGTTCCCCTCTCCATCATCGCCTTCTTCTCGCTCTCCAGTAGCTTGGAGAACCCTCCCTGTGATGGGTTCTTCCAGTACATCCCAGCGACGGGAGAGCTGTTGCGGTGGCTTCGAGACGACAACGCCTGGGAACGTCAGGTCATCGGTCGGGTGGAGTGGCTAGACGACACGCGCTATCGGATCGTGCGCGAATAGGGGCTCGGTCGATGAAGCGATACGCATCCTTGCTGCTGGGGCTCGCCGCCATCGGGTGCACTCGCGCCATCGTGGCCACCTCCGTGCCCGTGGAAGATGATCCCTCAATCCGCTTCCCCGAGTTCTTCGAGCAGGCACCGCTTGAGGTCGGGGACGCCGGGCCGCCGCTCTTGCTGGAAGGAGTCGTCCTCCAGGCATTGACCCTGGCGGCCGATGACTTCCTTCCAGAAGGCCGGGCAGAGCTACCTTGCGCTGATCGCCAGGCGTCACACGTCTTCCGGGTCATCCAGCGCGGAGAGATCATCTTCGTCCGCATCGACGAGGACCCTGCCGCATGCGGACGGGCGCATCCTGGACTCGACTCGGGGGCCCGGTATGCCATCAGCCGCGACGGACGCATCCTCCGACGCGTGCTGGATGGAATGGAACCGTACACGGCCCCTGTCGATGCGGGGCCCTTCGAGAAGGCGGAGCCCGGCGTCTCCCCCTCGTTCGACCCACGACGCCCGGCTCCCCAGCCCTTCCTGGGGCCTTCCGACGCGGGAACGCCTGACGCTCAGGCGCCCTGACGCGACAGCCTTCGCTCCAGCCGCTCCAACCGGAGCTGGTGGTCCGCGGGCAGCTCCACCGGCGCGGCCAGTCGTGCGTGGTGCAGGGCCCGGGGCAGGTCCTTCAGGGAGTGCTCGTAGAGCTTCGTCAGCGACAGGTGGAGCGTCGCGCCCTGGCCGGGCCGCGCGAACGTCAGCGCCCGTTGCAGGTGCGCCACCGCCGTCTCACAGTCACCGGCCCGCCGTGCGAGCCGTGAGGCCAGCACCAGCGCCTCCATGCCCACCGGGCCACCGCCCTCCGCCGCGGCCTTCGCGAAGGACAGGGCCCTCTCCGCGTCACCTGCCCGCTCCGCCACCAGTGCGAAGCCGAGCAGGTCTCTGGGGTCCTGCCGCTCCGTCGTCCCGTCCACCCGGAAGCGGCGCACCAGGTCGCCCAGCAGCGCCGCGAGGAGCAACAGGTCGTTCGCGTTGTGCTCCAGCACCGGCACCAACTCCGAACCGTCCGTGCCTCGCAGGAAGCGGAAGTACAGCTCCGGGATGAGCGAACCGTCCACGTCCCCCACCCGGTGATGCCCCAGCACCTGTCCCTCCAGATGCACGAGCCGGGCGCCCTCGCCGCGGTGCTTGAACACGCGCCGCGCGCAGTGCAGCAGGTCCAGGTGCGGCAGCTCGGGCGGCACCGGCACCCGGTTCAGCACGAAGCGCGTGCGCAACAGCGGCCAGTCGAAGCTCTTGCCGTTGAACGTCACCATGCACGAGGACGTGGCCATGCGCTCCGCCAACAGGCGCAGCATCGGCGCCTCTTCGCCCATCCGTCGCAGGAAGAGCTGGTGCACGCGCAGGGCACGGCCCTCGAACCACGCGAGCCCCACGAGGAACGGCACCGTGCCCGTGCCTCCCGCGAGCCCCGTCGTCTCCGTGTCCAGCATCAACATCCGCGTGAAGTCCACCGACTCCAGCTCCGGATGCAGCGCGAGGCTCGCCACCAGCCGCGACTCCACGTCCAGCGCCGCCGCCACCGGAGCCGTGCCGTGGTGATGCTCCGGCGGGTAGAGCTGATCCGCCACGTGCACCGTGCCGAACGGCGTCGCCCGCGCCTCCACCGGCAGTGCCCTGGGTGGGGGCACGGGGTCCACCGCACGCCGAGCGGAAGCCGTGCCCTGGCGCTCCGCCCAGAACGACAGCATCTGGCGCAGCGATGCAATCCGGGGATCCACCGGGCCGTCCGCGACGCCCGCCTTCTTGGCCTCGAACCGCCGCCGCGCTTCCTCGCGCAGGTCCACGAGCCCGGAGGAGTCCGACCCCTCCCCGGCATCGCGAGCCACCGCCGGGCCCGCATCCCCGGACGTCAGCCCGCGAATCACCGCCGGGACCGCATCCACGGACGTCAGCCCGCGAGCCCCATCGACAGCAGGCCCCGGCTCGCCGTCCATCGAGAGGCGCTTGCGGAGCGCCTCCACCAGCACCTCCGCGATGGTGGTCGTCCCCGCCTCCTCCACTGCGGGGACTCCCGCCAACGCCTCGATCCGGGCCCGCGCCTCCACAACCGCCACCGCGGGGACTCCCGCCGCCGCCTCGTTCCGTGCGCGTGCCTCCGCGACCGCCACCGCGGGGACTCCCGCCGCCGCCTCGTTCCGTGCCCGCGCCTCCGCGACCGCCTGGCGCAACGCAGCCTGCGCGCCGTCCCCTCCCGTCAGTGGAGGCTCTCCAGCCAGGGCCACCGGACGCCGCGCCTCCGCCACCGGCGCGGCACCCTCCACCACGGTGTTCACCGTGGCCACGGGCGCGCGTGAACCGCCCGGGCCCGCGCTGGTGAGTCGTGACAGTTTGCGCTTCAGGTCCATGCGCCGTCCGTGCTCCTCACTGCACCCCGGCGACGCCGAGCGCCGCCAGCAGGTCCAGCGCCAACTTCTTGCGCGGATGCGTCCCCACCGGCGCGCTCCCCGGCTGTCCACCCGCCGCCGGCCCGATGCACGCCGGACACCCGTCCTCGCACGGACACGACTCCAACAGCTTGCGCCCTCGCAGCAGCAGCTCCTCGCGCTGATCGTACAGCCGCGCCGCCAGCCCCACGCCGCCGGGCACGTTGTCGTAGAGGAACAGCGTCGGCTCGAAGCCCACCCCACCCTCCTTGCGCGGCGGACCGTCCGGCTCGTCCCGGCTGCCGAGCGTCCGCCCCAAATCCCTCGGGTCGCTCATCAACCCCACGCACGCCACCGTGCGCAGCGCCGCGCCCAGGCCGCGCAACGCGTCGATGACCGCGGGCCTCGGTGCGTCCATCGAGCGCACCACCGACTCCGGCACCGTCAGCCACAGCGCCGACGTGTGCATCTGCATCTCCGGCAGCCGCACGTCGCCGTAACCGACGTTCTCATGCGTGTGGTACTTGATCTTCTTGTAGCCCACGACCTTCTCGATGACGGACACCTCGCCCAGCCCCGCGTGCAGCGTCGGGCCCAGCGGCGCGCCCTGGTCCTCCTGAATCACGCTCACCCGCACGTTCGTCATCGCGTCGGTGAAGTAGTCCGGCGCCACCTTGCGCACGAAGGCCTTGTGGTTCTCCAGGTCCAGCAGCTCCACCTGGTACTGCTCCGAGTCGTGCTGGTAGATGGCCTGCTCGTGCAGCTGCGTGTGCGCGGACCGGAAGTCCATCTCCGCCAGCGTCCGGTCGCTGCCCCGCTCGATGACGACCACGTTGTCCCAGCCCACGCTGCGCAGCGACACGTGGTGTGCCGGGTACGCGTCCGACGACCAGTGGAACATCCTCCGCCCGCCCTCCGCCTGTGACGGGTGCACCACCTGGTGCTGCGTGAGGAAGTCCAGCGCCTCCGTGGTGTTCTCCACCGGCACGTCGCCGAACGCGTCGCCCTCCTCGAAGGGCAGCTCGAACGCCGCGCACTTCAGGTGCTGCACCAATATCTCCACGTTGTCCGGATCAATGCGCGCGTGCTCCACCGGCGCCCCCGTGAGCGCCTTCGGATCCGCCGCGAAGTACTGATCCAACGGCGCACTGGAAGTGACGAGCAGCGCCAGGCTCCCCATGCCCCGGCGCCCCGCCCGGCCGAAGCGCTGCGACAGCGCCGCCACGGAGCCCGGGTAGCCCGCGCACACCACCGCGTCCAGCGAACCGATGTCGATGCCCAGCTCCAGCGCATTGGTGGCCACCACGCAGCGCACCTCGCCCGCGCGCATCGCCGCCTCGGTGGCGCGCCGGGTGCCCGGCAGGTAGCCGCCCCGGTAGCCCTGGATGAGCGACGGATCCAGCTTCTCCTCCACGAACCGGTCGCGCAGGTACTTGAGCATCACCTCCACGTTGTTGCGCGACTGTCCGAACAGCAGCGTGGACACTCCCGCGCGCACCAGGTCCGCGGTGAGCCGCACCGCGCTCTTCAGGTAACTGGCCCGGATGCCCAGCTCCGCGTTCACCACCGGCGGGTTGTAGACCATCACCCGCCGCTCGCCGGACGGCGCCCCGCTCTCCGACACCAGCGCCACCTCGCGCCCCAGCATCCGCTCCGCGTGCGCCTTCGGGTTCCCGATGGTCGCCGACGCCAGGATGAACGTAGGGTTCGCCCCGTGGAACCGCGCCACCCGCTGCAAGCGGCGCAGCACGTTGGCGAGGTGCGAGCCGAAGACGCCCCGGTACGTGTGCAACTCGTCAATCACCACGTAGCGCAGGTTCGCGAACAGCCGCGCCCAGTTCGCGTGGTGCGGCAGGATGCCCGTGTGCAGCATGTCCGGGTTGGTGAGCACCACGCCCGCGCGCTCACGGGCCGCCCGGCGTGCATCCCCCGGCGTGTCACCGTCGAAGGTGATGGCGCCGTGCCCCAGCCCCGCCTCGCGCATGAAGGCCCGCAGCGATTCTTCCTGGTCGCGCGACAGCGCCTTCGTGGGGAACAGGTAGAGCGCCCGAGCGTCCGGCTCGGTCGCGAAGCGATGGAGCAGCGGCAGGTTGTAGCAGAGGCTCTTCCCCGAGGCCGTGGGCGTGGCGATGACCAGGCTCTCCCCGTCCCGCGCCCGCTCGAAGGCCTCCGCCTGGTGGGAGAAGAGCTGCTCCACGCCGCGCTTGCGCAGCGCGTCCCGGACCTGCGGCGCCAGGTCCGCCGGCAGGGGGGTGAAACTTCCCGTCCGGGCGGGGGTGACGGCGTCGTGGACGATGTTCGGCCACACCTGCCGGTCCTTGCGCCACCCGTCCAGCACGGCGTCCAGCCCGCGAGCCCCCGACCACGGTGAGCGACGGGGGCCAGAGAAAGCCTCGGTTTCCTTCTCGGGCTTCATAGGGCCGGGCACTGTACAGACGTGTACCGGGAAGGACAACGCGCGTCACGCCCCCTGCTCCGTAGGGGACCGACCGCCCCCGCAGCAGCCGGGCACCCGGGCGCGATTTCATCGGAATCCGGAGCGCCAGGGCCCCGGCCTCGACTTGTCTCGTGGGCGCGACCTAGTGTCCCGCGCCCGTGGCGCTCGGAATCTTCCTCTTCACGTACATCTTCATCGCCGGGGCGCGGCTGCCCTTCCTCAAGCTGGACCGTCCCGGAGGCGCGCTCCTGGGCGCCACGCTGATGGTCGTGGCGGGCGTCGTCACCCCCGCGGAGGTGTTCGGCCACAGCGCGGACCGCGGCCAGCAGGCCATCGACATGGACACGCTCGTCCTGCTGCTGGGGATGATGCTGCTGGCCGCGTACCTGTCGCAGGCGAAGTTCTTCCGCGCTGCCGGAGCCAAGGCCCTGCGCGTGGCCCACACGCCCCGGCTGCTGCTGGTGGCCGTGACCTTCGTCAGCGCCGTGCTGTCCGCGTTCCTCGTCAACGACACGGTGTGCCTGTTCCTCACGCCGCTCGTGCTCGTGGTGGTGGAGGACGCGCGCCTGCCGCCCGCGCCGTACCTGCTCGCGGTGTGCATGGGCAGCAACAGCGGCTCCGTGGCGACGTTCACCGGCAACCCGCAGAACATGCTGATCCAGGGCGCGTCCGGCCTGGGCTACGCGCGGTTCGCCGGGTACATGGCCCTGCCCGCGCTGCTCTCCACCGTCATCGTCGCGCTCTCGCTCCTCTTCATCTTCCGCAAGCAGCTGCCGTCCACGCGCTTCACCGCGCACCCGCCCCCGCTCGACGTGGACCGCAAGCTGCTCACGCTGGCGCTCGGGGTGTTGCTGGGCGTGGTGGTGGCGTTCTTCGCGGGGCTGCCCATGAGCTGGAGCGCGCTCGCGGGCGGGGTGCTGGTGATGACGCTGTCCGGGCACGACTCGCGCGAGGCGCTGGAGCGCGTGGACTGGGTGCTGCTGCTCTTCTTCGCCAGCCTCTTCGTCGTGGTGCACGGGGTGCACAAGGCGGGCTGGGCGGAGGAGATGCGTCAGCTCTTCTCCCCGCTGATGGCCGGGCCGCCGTGGCGCGAGACGCTGGGCTTCGCGTTCCTCACGCTCGTGGCCTCCAACCTCTTCAGCAACGTGCCCTTCGTGATGCTGGCCCGCGCCTGGGTGCCGGCGATGCAGAACCCGGAGCTCGCGTGGCACGTGCTGGCGCTGGGCTCCACGCTCGCGGGCAACCTCACGCTGGTGGGCAGCGTGGCCAACCTCATCGTCTTCGAGGCGGCGCGCGGCAAGACGCACATGGGCTTCATGGACTACCTGCGCGTGGGCGTACCCGTCACGCTGCTCAGCTTCGCCGTGGGGCTGGGCGTGCTCCTGGCCGAGCACGCCTTCTTCCCGTAGCCGTCAGGCCCTCGCCGTCAGGCGTCCGGATCCGGCAGCTCGCCCGGGGGAAGCTGGCGCTCCGGCGGGATGGGCGCGGGGGCCGGCGGGGTGACGGCGGACGGCACGGTGTCCGGGGCCGCCTCGCCCGTGGGCGCGGAGCCCTTGCGGTTCTTGGGCGTCATGTCCTTCACGAACATGTCCGCCACCTGATCCAGGAGCGCCGTCATCGCCAGGCGGAACAGCTCCGGCTCCTTGCCGACCTTGAAGGGATCCAGGTGCGGCGCGCCCTGATCCACCGCGTCCAGGTCGAACGTCCGGTGCCACATCTCCGACCGGCCATCCACGCGGAACATGCGCCCGTACCCCTTGAGGTACGCGCCCGCGTGCCCGTCCTCGCTGCGCATGCCGAAGTCCTGGATGACGAACTCCACGATGGTGTCCGCGCCCAGCGGGGCCATCAAGTCGTAGTCCGGGGCGTTGGCGGGCACCTCCTCCACGAGGAAGCTCTCCAGCGCGGTGGCGACCCGGGCCGGGTCCACCGCGTCCGTCCAGGGGGCCTCCTCCGGGAGGCGGGACAGGGTGGTGACGCGCAGGCGTTCGGAGAGCTCGAAGCGCGTCACGGCCTGTTGCAGCTTCACCGTGAGGCGCCGGTCCGCTTCCTTGTCCTCCAGCTTCTTGAGCTTGCCGGAGTAGGCGCCGTCCTCGCGGAACACGAGGCTCTTGGGGCCCGCGCCGTCCTCGATGCGGGAGATGAAGGCCGGCCGCTGCACCCGGTCCAGGTCGGCGCCGGAGAGCTGCTGCGAGGCGCAACCGACAGTGAAGGCCAGCAGGATTGCCGCGAGGAGAGGGCTTCGCACCATGGAGGCAAGGCTAACCCATCCCCGGCCTCCTGGCCTGTTTGCGACCCTCGGAAGGGCCCGGGGCCGGGCCCCCGCTGCTATGCTCCCCGGCCGTGAATGCTCCCCCGCCC